>DUQB01000001.1 GCA_012838035.1 Bacillota bacterium
AGAGACGGCGCGCGTCCCGTGTACTCGACCAGCTTGCTATGGCTTTCCACGTCGAGTGACAGGAATTTGACCCATTCCCAAGCCGCATCTTTGTTCGGGCTGACATCGATAATCTCCCAAGCATCGACCGTGATTTCGGTACCGGAATTAGCCGGGCCGCGCAGCTGCGGGGCGATGTTATAGCGGATGCCGGTTCCTTTCAGACTGCCGCCGATCATACCCGGGCCGTCGACAAAGCTCATGGCCGTGCCTTGGTGGTAGAAGTAACGCTGTGCCACTCGCGGCGCGTTGCTCGGCATGGCTATGCCTTCTTGAATCATGGATACCGGAAACTCCAAGCCCTTGATTACGAGAGGATCGTTCCAGTAACTCTTGGTGGGATCGATGACTCGATCGTATAGTTGAGCGCCGACTTGGTGCACCCAGATATACCAACGAGCCCACATGCGGTCGACGCCGTAAATATCAACCTCACCGTCGGCGTTCGTATCGACCGTGAGCTTGCGGGCGCTGAGCCGCGCCTGTTCCCAGTCCCATCTGTCGCCTAACGTGGACGGGTAGGGCAAACCTGCGTTGTCAAACATATCTTCATTGTAGAAGGTCACAACGGGGTAGATGTCTGCCGGCAAACCCCATACGGCCCCATTGTTATCGGTAAGAACCGACATGACGGCCGGACTGGTGAGTCGGAGCAAGTTGATGTTTTCCTTCTCCAAATAGGGGCGCAGATCCGAAAATGTGCCGCTGATGATGTACGGAGCGCCCATTGCGGGATGGAACTCGGTGACATCGGGCGGCGTACCCGCAGCCAACATGATCGCGAACTTTTGGCTGTACTGGCTGCCCGAGCCGCCATCTATAATCTCTACCTCAATTTCCGACTGACTGGCGTTGAACGCTGCCGCACGATCATCAAGAAAATTGCGCCAGCCCTGGCCATGACTGCCGTAATGTAAGTGAGAAATTGTGGTTTTTGCCATGACAGGCATGCCGCCCATCAGTAATAGACCTATCGCCAATAACACCGCGAGACGTTTATACATGTTTCTCCTCCCTCATCATGGTGCATAAATATAACGACAAAGTGTAAGTTACTCTCCACCCCCTCTCAAAACCGACAGTGTAATCAGATCGCTTCTCTAGTCTACTAGTATCCGACACCAGTTCCGCCATCACACAGAAGCAGGATCAGATCGATGTATGCATCTTGTGAAGCGCTCAACGCAATGTCAGCTGAGCAAGCTCTTGTAACCATCAATGGTCTAAATTCGCCAAGGGAGGATAATCTCCTGTAAACATAAGAGCACAATATGGCAATCCCACGCAGAATGCGACAGGCAGGTTGCGGAATCACTCCGGTAGATACTCCGAGCGCCGCTCTTGCCCGTTAAGAGGATGGCGAAATGAAAGCCGATACTAGAAGCTAAAGAGCAGCAAACCCACCGCCCCGGCCATCATAATGGACTTGATAGGATCCGCTTTGTATCTGCGTACGGCGACGAATACGGCAACAGCCAACAACAAACTGCGTAAATCGATCCCCCATAAGGCAAAGGTTTCGTCTATTAATGGATCGTCGAGGAGCGCCGCTTTGGCAATGGTCACGGCGGCAGCTACGATGAGGCCGCCGACAGCAGGTCGGATGCCGGCAAATACCGCTTTTACCACCGGATGATCCTGATGCGTTTCCCAGAAGTGTGACAAAGTGACGATAGTGATGAGCGACGGCAAGGCAATAGCGCCGGTAGCAACCAACGCACCGATGATGCCGGCGGTGCGAAAGCCCACAAAAGTAGCGGTATTCACCGCAATA
This sequence comes from Bacillota bacterium, assembly GCA_012838035.1. Classification (GTDB taxonomy): domain Bacteria; phylum Bacillota; class Limnochordia; order DTU080; family DTU080; genus DUQB01. Next base: position 1,814 of record DUQB01000001.1, read on the forward strand.
GCGCCGGGCGTGATCTCGGCGATCGCAATGATGTCTATAAACTGTTGCGCTGTAAGCCAGCCGTAGGTCTCCATCTCTTGCTGAATAAGCGGCAGCATCGCGTAGCCGCCGCCGATGGTAAACAGTCCGATCTTAAAGAAGGCGCCGAATAGCTCAAGCAGAATCATGCCGTTTACCTCGTTTCGTGCCATTGTAAACAACATAACCGGCCACTCCGCCGCCTATGATTAACCATGCGGCATGCAGATCAGTGAATAGGCTCAGGCAAAATGCCGCAATCCCGATAGCCCAACCGGCCCTGTCTTTACAAGCGCCAAGCGCAATGCGCACCCCTGCCGCCGCCACCAGACCGACCACTGCGGCCCTAACCCCGCTAAAGGCGCGTAATACGTACAAGTTTGACTGCAACTGCGTAAAGAACATGGCGATCAATACGATGACGATGATAGAGGGAGCAATGATTCCGGCGCAAGCCGCAACGGTGCCGGCCACCCCCCGCAGGCGATTGCCCAAAAAGATGGATGTATTTACGGCGATCACCCCGGGTACGGACTGAGCTAAGGCATAAATATCCAAAATTTCATCGTTGTTCGTCCAGCCTTTTTTGTTAATAACTTCCTTCTCGACCAACGGCAGCATGGCATAACCGCCGCCAAAGGTAAATAACCCGATACGGAAGAAAGATGAGAAGAGTTCCCAAAGGGTGGCGGTCACCTGCGGACGCTCTTTTTTCGTGCTGTTCACACATGCTCACCTGCTGTATGTAGTATACCTTGCTTAACCTTTACGCCTGAGCCGGCCTACCTCTCTGCTACTGCTGCGCCAAGACGTCGGGTCGCGGATAAGCAACCGCATTGAGAGGTTAAGCGCAACCTCTACCAGGGTAGCATATGCACTTCCCCATGTCGAACGGTGAGCAGCATGCAACCGGACTCATTTACCGATCAGCGGTTACGTTCCGGCTAAGACGCTTCCGGACGACATATACGGTGACTGATATGATACGGATTGGTATCATGGTTGTAGGTAGTCTTCTCCATACAACGTTTATGAGGAGGTAAGCACAATGGGTAAACAGCGTAAAATCGGCGTAATGGTCGAGTCATTTCGCCTAGGCGTAACCGAAGGACTGAAGAAGGCCGCGGAACTTAGGGCGGACGGTGTGCAAATCTATGTCACAAAAGGTGAAGTGACGCCGGAAAATATGGACGATGTTGAACGGCGACGGTTTAGGAAAATGGTCGCCGATTTAGGTTTAACCATTTCCGCGCTGTGCGCCGATTACGGTAAAGGTTTTCTCGACGCGTCGCTCAACCCGGAGCTTATACTCAAGTCAAAACGGTGCATTGATCTTGCGGTCGACTTAGAAACATCCGTGGTCACCACCCATATCGGTCGGTTGCCTGCTGATCCCAACGATCCGCGCCTGCTCGCCTGCCAGGCCGCGATCACTGAATTGGCGCAGTACGCCGAGAGCAAAGGCGTGGCTTTTGCCACGGAAACCGGCCCTGAATCGCCGTCCGATCTCAGGTGTTTTCTTGAGAGCATCCCCAGTAGCGGTATTAAGGTGAACTTTGATCCGGCCAACTTCGTTATGAACGGCTTTGACCACATTGGCGGCGTGGAAATACTCAAGAATTACATTGTCCACACCCATGCCAAAGACGGCGTTCGTATTAATGATCGCAAGCAGGAATTGCCCCTTGGGCAAGGCGCCGTAGACATTCCCAAGTGGGTAGCGGCGCTTGACGCCATCGGGTATGACGGTTTTCTCACCATTGAGCGCGAAACGGGCGCCGATCCGGTGAAAGACATTACTGAAGCCGTGCGTTACTTGCGATCAATTTAACATACCACCTGCTACGCGCATCTGATTCAGCAGGTCAACATGAGATATTGAACAGTCGACATGTAGAACAACCGGTGGAAATGGCCCTGGCAAACGCGTTTTAACGCAGGAATCAGTTTCACCGGTTATGTCTACGCGCGTTTGCCGCGTAGATAGGCGCGAGTTTCCCAGCTACTAATTCTGTTCCCCGCAAAAGACCGCACTCGGCGCAAAGTCAACCTGCCGTCACTTAGTCCAAAAAACCTAGCAGTCAGTCCATTGTGGCCGAATTTGTCCATTGATAGAATTTCTGGCAAGAGGGCTCAGCTGTTAAACTACATCGTACCGAATCGCGTTTGGAGGTCATCCGCATGATTAAAAGCAGGGTGAAGGAGAAAATACGCCGCCGAGAGCCGATTTTATGCGCCGCAACTCATTTTCCCCACCCTGCCTTAACCGAGTTTATTGGGCAGTTCGGCTTTGATTGCCTCTGGGTTTGTACGGAGCATATCGGCACTGATAAGAGCACTTTAGAGAACGTCATCCGTGCCGGACGTCTAACTGGTATGGATATCATGGTACGAGTTGTGCGAGGCAACTATGATGATCTCATTCAACCGTTGGAAATGGGAGCGAAAGGGTTGATGATCCCTCGCCTGCGTACCCCGACGGAGGTTGAGCGCATCGTCTATGATACGAAGTTTTATCCGTTAGGACGCAGGGGTATTGACGGCGCCAATCCTGACGCCGCCATGGGCATGGTCCCCTTGGCTGACTACATTAAATTTGCCAACGAGGAAACTTTCCTGATGGTACAGATTGAGGATATTGAGGCGGTTGAATGCGTCGAGGCCATCGCGGCGATAAAGGGCATCGATATTCTGTTTGTCGGTCCGGCGGACCTTTCTCAGAGTCTTGGCTACCCCGGAGAACTTAAGCATCCCAAAGTGTGGCAAGCAATAGAAAGAACCGTCGCTGCCTGCGTTAATAACGGTATCTACTGCGGTACTGCCGGATTGGATATAGAGTACGCCAAAAAGTTGCTCAATCTCGGCGTTAAGTTCATCACCGCAATAGGCGATTACGGGATTTTGCGCAAAGGTTACCAAGAAGCGATCGGTGTATACAGTCAACTCGGCTTCACGTTCAACAATAACCAAAAAAGGTAGCGTCACCCGCTGTCAGGATCGGTGCGAACGGGATCGCCACCTTTTGTTGTCGGAAGGAGAAAGGCCATGCCTTATTACCAAGCAGACATTCTGCGCCATTTCATCATTGCGGACGATCCCGCCACATACTATGCCTGGCCGAGCATCGCCAGGTTATCCGAGCAGGAGCTGCTCGTCGCGGCTTATTCCGGAGACGCGCACACGCACAGCCACGGCAAGGTGGTGTTATACCGCTCGCCCGATAACGGCCGCACCTGGAGCAACGGCACGGTCATCGCCGATACCATTCTAGATGATCGCGATCCCGGTATCCTGGTAACTAGGGATGGAACCATTTTCGTCACCTCGCGGGTCGCTTGGTGGAAGGGACACGAAGGATGGAGTTCCAGCAAGCATGTGGCGTCAACCGCTGAAGCGGACGGGCTCATGCAGCGGTTCCAACATGGTTACTTCATTCGTTCCACCGATCAAGGCCGCACTTGGTCGCAGCCCATCACCTATCCTTTCCAACCAAAAGGGCCTATAGAACTCCACGATGGTCGGCTTTTCGCCATCACCGAACGGCAAGGGGTTGCCTGTTACCTATCGGATGACGCAGGTGACCATTGGGAGCAAACAGGGGTGATCACCGGCTTACCCAAAACTCTCGATGTCGACGGCGAACCGGTAGAAATGCTCTACGGTGAACCGCACTGCGTACAACTGCCCGACGGACGGATCATGGCATTGATCCGTGCGCACATGCGCTATGGCTTTAAAGATCGTCGGCCTTACATCGCGCCTTGGAATCAGACGGCCTTTATGTGGCAAGCTTTTTCCCATGATTTGGGCAGAAACTGGACGCAACCCGAGCAAACCGACCTCTGGGGATTCCCGCCGCACCTGACGCTGCTTGATGATGACCGATTGCTGGTAAGTTACGGGCGACGTTGGCCGCCTTATGGCCAACGGGCTGCCGTTTGGGAGCCTACAATCAGTCCGACTCACTTTTCCGAAGTAGTATTAAGAGATGACGCGCCTGATTATGACCTGGGCTACCCGTCGTCAGCGCAATGCTCTGATGGTACCATCGTCACCGTTTATTATCAGAAGGAGGAAAAAGGCAAGAAACCTTGTTTGATGGGGACGCAGTGGCGTTTACGCCGCTAGGTTTCGGCCGAAAACCCGACAAATAGAGGTGGTCGCATGCGCAAAAAGATACCCCATCCGATCCACATCGTTCTGATGATGCTCTTAATGAGCATGAGGTTCGGCAGCGACTACGCGGCGACCACTATGGCTGCAAGTATGACTGCCGCCCTAATCAACAGCGTACAAGGAGCGGAGTCTTTCGTGTATGCGCAACTGAACTCACAAGATATTGACATACCTGGTCCGCTGCTCAAGGTACGGGTTGAACGCGCCGTGCCCTCAGTTGACTCCGAGGATGTAACAGCCGCGGGTATGAAATACTGTCCGGAAAGGCTGCCGAGCATCCCGGTTTCCGTAGAGTTGGACCTCCATGCCTTAGGCAAGGAGTTAGGCTTGGAGATCGATCCTTATAAGATCAAGGTATTTACCGGCGAAGCGGAAAACCTGCCCTCTCGCTTCGAGCGCTCGTCTCCTACGCAGGTTACCGTTTCCTGGCTGGTGACTGCCGACGAGTGCAGCGCCTATTACTATCTGCAACTCGGTGCTAAAGATGCCGGTCCTATCCCGCGCTATGTGGAGTTTCCCGTGCTGGGTAATGGAGATCCGTTCCGCGGCAGCGGCGCAAAAGGATCCTTGACGCACCCGTACATATCTTCCGTCACGTTGATGGATTGGAATGATGACGGCATCAAGGATGTCATCATCGGGAGCTGGCAAGACTTCGTTTATGTATTCCAGAACATCGGTACCGACCGACAGATCATCCTCTCCGAGAATGAAAGCTACAAAATCCATGCTGAAGACGGACCTATCGCTTACAATAACCCGTACCACGCATTGGCTATGGCTACGGCCGTAGTCGCAGACTTCAACCAGGACGGGTTCCCGGATATCCTGGTCGGCGGCTATATCGGCGCACAAGGTATTCTCTACTACGAAAACAAGGGGACCAAGGATATCCATCAATCCTGGGAGTTTAAAAAAGGCTTCCGTATTCCGGGCACGGAGAGCTTCTTCTCGTCACGAGTAGCCGTATACGACTGGGATGGGGATGGCGTTCAGGACCTAATCATCACCACACGCGGTTTTGGGGCGGCCGTGTACTTCTTGCAGGTGGAATGGCACAACGGTCTTCCCACAACAAAAACACCGCGCGTACTCCGGACTACCGACGGCAATGAGGTGCGTGCGCCTGCTGATGTTTATGCCCTGGTACCTCATG
>DUQB01000181.1 GCA_012838035.1 Bacillota bacterium
AGTCACCATTCCTTACCATGGCAGGCTAATAGAAAACACCGTAATGCAGGGAAGTGGAGCCTATGGCAAAGAAAAAACGCCGCGTCGCCGTTCGGCAACGTGAAATTATCGCCATCATACTTATATCTTTGGCTGTTTTGATCCTCGTTGGGCTGCATTCCAGCGCGGTAGGCGTCGTCGGCAGCTACTTGGCGTACGCGCTGCGAACCACGGTGGGGCAGGCGGCCGATTTGCCGCCCATATTGCTCATTCTTTGGTCGTTTACCCTCATAAGGGAGAAAAAGAGCGCCGGTCGCCTGCGTAAAGCAAGCAGTTTGGTCATTCTCTTTGCCGTATTTGTTACCATGCTGGAGATTATGGCACGTCAAGCTCCGCCCGCAGAAACCGCGGTGGTCGGGGCGGGTTACGGGGGAGGATACATCGGTCGCGTTTTGGCGACCTTGACATTACAAGCCTTTGGTCTCACCGGTTCTACCGTGGTGCTCATAGGCATGACGCTGATTGCCGCCGTTTTGTTCTTCGACACGCCTTTGTCAAGGCTTATCGAGGCTGTGATCACCGCGGTATCCGCAGTCGTCCGATCCATCATTCAGGGGCTGGCTCTTTTTATTCATTCAGCATTCACGGTCGTCTCGCGCTGGTTTGGCGGTTGGTTGAGCCGAAAGCGCCGGCAAGCGGCCGATGCTGGGCGGAAAGAGCATCGCCTCAGTCTTCGGAAAAAGCGCGCTGCCAAAATGGAAAATGAACGGCAACATACCGCGGTAGAGCCGCCTTTTGTTCAAGACGACGCGGAAGCGGCGCAGTTGAGCATGGCGCCTATTTTTACCGATCCACAGGCTTTACCCACAAGCGCAAAGCGTAGAAGACAACGGAAAGGGCAACAAGAAGCCGTAGAAAACCCGGCGCTACAAGAAGGGCCGGATCAGATTCCTGCGCCGCCGGATGTCGGTCCGCCCGCCGATGCCGCAGACGAAACGGAAGATACGGAATGGGTGGCGCAAACTGAGCATGCGGAAGGCGGCATTGAATATCGTTTGCCGCCCATCACCCTGTTTGAGCGCAATAAAGAGCGCGGTAAACGGCGTAACGTCAATGTACCCGATCAGCGACAGCTCCTGGAAGAGACGTTGGCTACGTTCGGCGTCCAGGCTAAAGTGGTGAGCGTAAGCAGAGGACCGGTCATTACGCGCTATGAGGTACAACCCGCGCCCGGTGTGGCCGTCAAGCGCATCACCAACTTGGCAAAAGACCTGGCTTTGAATTTGGCGGCCACTGCGGTTCGCATTGAAGCGCCGGTCCCAGGCAAATCGGTGGTGGGAATCGAGGTGCCTAATAAAGAGATCAACCTGGTGACTTTTCGTGAGGTGGCTGAAACCTCTGAGTTTATGAATGCCGCCTCAAAGGTTTCCGTCATTATCGGTAGCGACATTGGGGGCGCTCCGGTCATCGGCGACCTGACGAAATGGTTGCACGTTTTGATCGCAGGCGCCACAGGATCAGGTAAAAGCGTTTGTATCAACTCGATCATATGTAGTCTGCTGATGAAGGCGAAACCACAGGAAGTAAAGCTTTTACTCATAGACCCCAAACGGGTGGAGTTAGCCGTATACGACGGCATACCGCACCTCATTTCTCCTGTGGTCACAGATCCCAAACAGGCGTCCGGCGCGCTGCGCTGGGCGGTAAAGGAGATGGAGCTGCGCTTCAAGCAGTTCGCCGATCGCGGCGTACGCAACATCGACGGGTATAACCTGCTTGTCACCAGCGAAGAACCTGCCGGAGAACCACTCCCTTACATAGTCATCATTATTGATGAACTCGCCGACTTAATGATGGTAGCTAAGGGCGATGTGGAAGACAGCATCTGTCGCTTGGCACAGATGGCTCGTGCGGCAGGAATGTACCTTATGATCGCGACGCAACGGCCATCCGTCGATGTGATCACCGGGTTAATCAAAGCAAACGTTCCCTCACGCATTGCCTTTGCCGTAAGCTCGGGTACGGACTCTCGCACTATTCTCGATACCGTGGGCGCTGAACACTTGTTAGGGAAGGGAGACATGCTCTATCATCCTATAGGCGCACCGAAACCGATTCGCGCTCAGGGCGCCTTCATCTCAGATAAGGAAGTGCAAGCCCTGGTCGAGTTTTGGAAGCAACAAGGTGAACCTGCTTATGAGGAGGATGTGCTCGTCGCCCCGACTACTGATAATGACGCCGCGCCTGAAGTAGCTGACGACGAACTCTTTGCCGACGCTTGTCGCTTGGTAGTCGAGACGGGGAACGCTTCCATTTCGATGGTGCAACGTCGTTTTCGGGTGGGTTATGCAAGAGCCGCCCGCTTAATCGATATGATGGAGCTCCGCAATATTGTCGGGCCGTATCAGGGTAGTAAACCGCGAGAAGTGCTATGCACCTTGGAAGAGCTCGAGGAGATGGTTTTGTAGTACGCCGTTTGCCGCGCTGAGTTAAGTCACCACCCGCCTGATGGGGAACACTACCTATCAGGAGGGATGAGCATGGTTTCACTGGGAAAATACTTACAAAAATTGCGCATGGATCAGTGCTTAACGTTGGCTGAAATATCACAGCGGACGAAAATCAAAGAGTCCTATTTGGCTGCGCTGGAATCCGATGACTACGCTCAGCTGCCCGGGGCGACATATGCCAAGGCGTTTTTGCGCCTAATTGCGCGCGAGTTAGGTTGTAATGCGGATCAGCTGGTTCGATTGTCTGGGGATGCGTTTTCTGTTGAGCCACCGGCAATGGCCGAATCCAAGCGTTCACTGCAGGTCAAACGCCAGCGTGCACAGGACAGACGTATACCCTTGTTGCGTGCGTCCACCATCTATTGGTTGTTTTTTACAGCGTTCCTATGTACAGTGGTAATAGGCATTCGCTTCGCCATTCAGCAAGGGGTACAGCCTGATGCGCCGCCATATGCGACACCTAATCCAGTACCGGCCGATACGGCGGATGAACGAGGTTATCCGATTACCACGGCTGAAGACGCAGAGCCAAGCGGGGTAGAGGTTACAGAGCTCCCGCACCTAGGCGGATTGGAAACAGTATCTCTGTCCGTTGCAGCCCCTGTAGCCGAGGAAGTCATGATTGATCCTGCGCCTACGAGTAATACCCCGTCGGAACCGGACACGATTGCCATGCCTGTTGGTAACGCCGCATCCGGCGCAACGCAAGGTCAACTCAATGGAGATACGGCTATAGTACCCGCGGTGGAGAGCTTAACCGAGGTACCGCCCGGACAAGCCGGTACGACCGTCGTGTATCCAGGTCGTAGCGAAGCCACGTCAGCAAGCGAAGAGTCAACCGGTTCGCCGGATCATATAGATGAGTCGACGAACGGGTAGTGAGTGGAGGAACTCTCGGCATGAATCAGATGCGGCATGACAGCGTTGTGCATGGTGTAGCGGCAAACGGCGCTCTGCGCGGCATCGGCGTGCGCAGCACGCTGACTGTTGATGAGGCACGCCGACGGCACGATCTGTGGGCTACGGCTGCCGCTGCCTTAGGACGCGCTTTGAGCGCCACAGCCATGTTTGGCGCCATGTTAAAAGGCGATGAGCGGGTCGCAGTACAAATCATTTGTCAAGGCCCTTTGGAGAGCATCTACGCTGACTCGGACTCTCGCGGGCATGTGCGCGGTTATGCGCGCAATCCACACGTCGACTTCGAACTGTCGGCTGCGGGAAAGCTCGACGTTGCGCGGGCGATAGGCGAAGGTACGCTTTATGTTACACGCGATTTAGGCCTTAAGGAGCCCTACACCAGTTCCGTCCCGCTCATCTCAGGTGAGCTTGGTCAAGATTTCGCCTATTATTTGGTTAAGTCCGAGCAGACGCCTTCCGTGGTTTCATTAGGCGTTTTGGTGGCGCCGGATTTTTCCGTGCAAGCCGCAGGCGGCTTCATCATCCAAGCTTTGCCCGGTGCGGAGCCGAACCTGTTGGAGCAGGTCGAAGCGCATGTGAAGACGCTGTCTCCAGTCAGCTCCATTGTTGACGCAGGAGCTGATGCTAAAGACATTTTGCAGACGGTTCTCGGCCCTTGGCAAGCGACTGTGCTGGCGGAACGACCGCTGGCCTTTCATTGTGACTGTTCCCACGAACGGTTTGAGCGCGCTCTGATTACATTAGGCGCAGAGGAAGTACAAGATATGATTGATCAGGTCGGCCGTGCGGAATTGGTCTGTAACTTCTGCAACGAACGGTACTTGTTCAACTCAGAGCAGTTGCAGGATATTTTGGCGACCATCAAGAATTCAGCGCAATAAAGACCGCATTGTGGCCTCTTTCTTCCGTGGACCGTTTGCGTAATTCTTCTTCTCATTCCCAGAATTACCAAAACCCATACACGGATGCTGAGCTGCCGGACGACTCTTGATCATGCAATCATGAGGTGGAATGCTAAATGCTACGAGCAGTGCGTTATGGCGTAGTCATTGCGATTCTGATCATCGCAGGGGCATTAGGTTTCTTTTCACACTTTTTTACGGATCTATGGTGGTTTGAGTCACTGGGTTATATCCGCACGTACTTGGCCCAGTTTGTTTGGTTATGGGGAGTGCGCGTCGGGGTAACCGTGCTTACCGCTGTATTTTTGTTCCTCAATTTGCGGATCACGCGCAATCAGGTCGCCGCCGCCTTAGCCCGGTGGCCACAGGTAGTTAAATGGAACCTAACATGGCGGAATATTCGGCGGGTCTATTTGTTGGCTTCCTTAGCCCTAGGCATACTCTACGGCATGGCCGCCGGCAGCGCATGGCAGAAGATCGCCTTCTTCTTCAATAGACAATCATTTGGTATTGTCGATCCGATCTATAATAACGATATCGGTTTCTATGTATTTACCCTCCCGTTCCATGATTACGTCAGTAACCTGGCCTTTGGCCTAGTATTGGTCGCTTTAGCGACAACCGGCGCCATCTACCTGCTTAGCGGCGCCTTTAGCATCGAAGGTTTGCGGGTGCAGTTGCGCGGACCGGCTCGTTGGCATCTTGGCGCCTTGCTATTAAGTCTTGTTGCGATAAAAGGCTGGCGCTATGCGTTGGACCTGTACAATCTGCTGTATTCCGCCCGCGGCGCCGTCTATGGTGCGGGATATACCGACATGCACGCCAACGCCTTGGCGATCAAGATTCTCATAGCGGTTACCATTTTGGTCGCCGTGAGTATCATTGTGGCTTTAATCGGTAGAAGAACGCGGTTAATCGTAACCGGCGTGGTCGCCTTATTGGCGGCATCATTCTTGGTCGGCGGCGTATATCCCACCCTGGTACAGCGTTTCATCGTCGATCCCAACGAGTTGGAGCGTGAACGTCCCTATCTGGACAACCACATTCGCATGACTCGAGCGGCCTTTGGTTTAGACAAAATCGTCGAGTTCGATTTCAATCCGAGCGATACTCTAACGCGGGAAATGGTGGAGGATAACCGGCTGACCTTTGACAACATCCGCCTATGGGACTGGCGCCCGATATTGTCGGCGTATAGGCAACTTCAGGAGTTCCGCCTTTACTATGACTTTGTCGATGTCGATGTTGATCGCTATGTCGTCGACGGCGATTACCGGCAGGTCATGATCGCCGGGCGAGAGTTGTCCGCCGGCAGCTTGCAGAACCCCACCTGGATCAACCAGCATATGCAGTACACGCATGGGTATGGGATGGTCGTCAGTCCGGTCAACGAAATCACGCCGGAGGGGTTGCCTGAGTTCTTCGCTTCCGACATCCCGCCGCACGGCGCTATTGAGTTCCATGTCAATCGTCCGGAGATCTATTATGGAGAAAGAACCGACCAATACGTGGTGGTTAATACGCGCACGCCCGAATTCGACTTTCCGCAAGGCGATACGAACGCCACCACCTTCTATCAGGGGACAGGCGGCGTGCAGTTGTCCGACATCTTCAAGCGGATTACCTTTGCCGTGCGTTTTGGGACTGCGAAGTTGTTCTTATCCAACGATATCACCAGCCAAAGTCGCATCATGTTTTACCGGAACATCCAAGAACGCGTGAACAAAATTGCGCCGTTCCTGAAGTATGATTCCGATCCTTATTTGGTTGTGGCGGATGAGAAGTTGTACTGGATTCAGGATGCTTATACCACCACGGATCGCTTCCCGTATGTACAGCCGGTACGGGGATGGGGGAACTATGTACGCAACTCCGTAAAGGTCGTCATCGATGCCTACAACGGTGACGTCAACTTTTACGCCTTGGACTTGAACGAGCCGATATTGGCCGCTTTACAAGGCATTTACGGTGGTCTGTTCAAACCTCTGACGCAAATGCCTGAGGCGCTGCGTTCGCATCTGCGTTATCCCGAGGATCTTTTTAACTTGCAAGCCTCGCTGTACACCTCGTATCATATGACGAACACGCAGGTATTCTACAACCAGGAAGATGCCTGGAGTCTACCCCGTCCTACGGATAACCAAACCTTCGAGCCTTACTATATGATCATGCGTCTACCGGGCACCGACCGGGAAGAGCTGGTATTGATGCTCCCATTTACACCCAGAGGCAAGGATAATATGGTAGCCTGGTTGGCGGCACGCAATGACGGGGAGAATTATGGCGAGATGCTGCTCTACAAGTTCCCCAAACAGAATCTGACCTTCGGTCCGGCGCAGGTGGAGGGGCGTATCAATCAAGACTCAGAGATATCGCAGATGCTGACGTTGTGGAATCAGCAGGGCACGAACGTCATTCGGGGCAACTTGCTGGTGATTCCGGTGGAGAATACATTGGTTTATGCCGAACCGCTGTACTTGCAAGCCGAGCAGAGCCAAATGCCCGAGCTGAAAATGGTTATCCTGGTGCATGAAGGCCGGGTGGCGACGGGCAGCAATCTGAATGCGGCGTTAGATGCCTTATTGGGAGCGCAAACGAGTCGCATCCGTACAGAAGGTATGGGAACCGTTTCAGCTGCTCCGCAAGGCATGGTCGCGATTCCTGCCGGCGAGCTGCAACAATTGAAGCAGGTTTACGATCGGGCGCAGCAACGTCTGCGTACCGGTGATTGGGTTGGTTACGGTCAAGCTATGGCCGAGTTCGACAAGCTGTTTACTACTCTAGGTCAGTAGCAATTGCGCTTGTCAACTACCCGCGACTAAAGTCGTGAGCTCCCTCGGCAACACCTTCGTGGACATACATGACCTCCCTTCCGCATATATTCTCGCGGAAGGGAGGGGCATATCATGACAATGCCTAAGCGACCCAATCTCAAACCGGAGCGGGAAGGTTCCGGAGCAATGACGTTAGTGTTGATCGTATTGGTCGTCGTAGCGGTTTTAGGCGCCAAATACTACGGCGTAATCCCTGGGAAGACGCCTGTTGCTTCTCAACAACAGGCAACGGCCGAGGCAGCGCGCGTGTTGTTGTATTCGGCGCATCCGACGGAGAATTACGCTCCCGGCGTAGCTCATGCAAAAGGGATGGGAGACGTCGTCGCTCTGTTAGGGGTATTACAAGAGGAGTTGCGCGTTCAAGGCGCGGATGCCGTAGTAGTTGAGCCTGCGCTCGAAGCCCCTTGGGATCAATCCTTTGCTGCGGCACGTCGGATGGTCCAGCCGCATTTATCCGAGGATGCCGCTATCGCAGCCGTGCTTGATCTGCACCGCGATGCGCTGGAAGGGCGTCCGGACGGCTATACTACGGTGATGATCGGACAGACTCCGGTGGCGAAAATCCTTTTTGTCGTCGGTGACGTAGACAATCCGTATATCGAACAAAATCTGGCCTTTGCCGAGGCTTTACGTACCGAGTTGGAGACGCTGGCGCCGGGAATATGCAGAGGTGTTAAAGTGCTGCATAACCAAATTAACGGTGATTTGCATCCGCGAGCGGTACAGGTGTTTATCGGCGATTACAACGGCAATACGTTAGCTGAAGCCAAAGCCGCGACCGGCTACTTGGCACAGGCTCTCGTTCGTGTATTAAGACGTTAGGCGGCGATTTTATTGTTCAACCAGGTACACATGGTAGGTATCGGCGGGGCGGGTATGGCGGCCATCGCTCATATCCTCCTGGAGATGGGCGTCAAGGTATCCGGTTCCGACCTGCAGGAGAATTCGGCCACACAGCAACTGGCTGCAGCGGGTGCTAAAGTTTATATTGGTCACAAGGCTGAACAGATAGGCACTGCGGAGGTGGTAGTTGTCTCTACGGCAATTGCCCCTGACAATCCGGAAGTGTTGTCTGCTCAGGCCGCAGGTATCGCCGTATGGCATCGTTCTCAGATGTTGGCCGAGATAATGAACAGGCGCTACGGAATTGCCGTTGCCGGCGCACACGGAAAAACGACTACTACATCGTTGTTGGCTTGGGTGTTGCACCACGCCGGCAGGAACCCGACGTTTTTGATTGGTGGAGAGGTAGTTGGTTTAGGCGGCGCGCAGTATGGGACAGGTCAGGAAGTTGTGGCTGAGGCCGACGAGAGTGACCGCTCGTTCTTACGCTACCAACCGGCAGTGGCTGTTGTTACGGGCATCGAAGCCGATCATTTGGAACACTACCACGGAGATTTCAACTACCTGGTAGACACCTTCGCTCAGTTTCTCAAAAACATCAAGCCGCAAGGGACAGCGGTTTTGTATCGTGGCGATCCCCATTTACGTCGCATAGGCGATGCGTTGGAGCGACGCGTCATCTGGTATGGCGACGCGGAAGAGAGCGAATATGTTTATAGTAACGTTCGCTCGCAGGGCTTTAATACGCACTTTACGGTACTGGAACGCGGACAAGCGTTGGCGGATTTCTCTTTGTCCATACCCGGACGCCACAACATACTTAACGCTCTGGCAGTGATTGCGGTTTGCAGAGGGCTAGGCATGGATAGCCGGGAGATTCAACCGCACCTGGCGACCTTCAAAGGCGCTCGGCGCCGGTTTGAAGTGATCGCCGACGTGGACGGAGTGCTGATTGTCGACGACTATGCGCATCACCCCTCGGAGGTAAGCGCCGCAATAGCCGGCGCCCGCGCCGGTTGGCCGAAACGGCGGGTAATAGCTGTGTTTCAGCCGCATCGCTATACGCGCACCCATTTTCTGATGGACGACTTTGCGCGTTGTTTTGCGGCAGCGCATCATGTCGTGTTGACTGACGTTTATTCACCGCCGCCCGATGAGTATATTCAGGGAGCGACAGGGGAACGCCTTGCTGAGTTAACCAGAAAGTATTCACATCATCTTCCGGTCGATTATATACCTGCGCGACAAGATATCGCTGCGCATCTAAAAGAGATCTGTCAGCCGGGCGACATCGTCCTGACGATGGGCGCAGGCGACATTTGGCGCACTTCTCGCGAGTTAGCCGGCCTCCTTCGGGCATAATAACTGGGGCTGGTTATATGGATATCAAGCATGATCCGGGAAATCTGGACGTTCTGCGCCGCTTTTTGGCACATGATTTCGACACGAAGGAGCAGTTTGCTCTTAGAACGGAAGCTGAGCAACTCTCTTTGTTGCGCGGTTTCGACCGGCTGCTCTCTTTAGACGCCATCAACATAGAGCTGTATGAGCATCAGCAAGAGGCCGTAATGCGTGTGCTGCGCGACATGCGAGGCAAGGCGATTCTGGCTGATGAGGTCGGTCTTGGTAAAACAATCGAAGCCGGTGTTGTTCTCAAGGAGTACCTGTTGCGCGGTTTAGTGAGACGTGTGCTGATCCTCGTACCGGCTTCCCTGGTAGGGCAGTGGCGTCAGGAGTTACACGAAAAACTAGCCTTAGACTTCACCATCGGACGCCGACCGACCGCTTTTACTGGTGAACGGGTCATCGCTTCGCTCGATAGCGCGAAACGTGCTGATAATGCAGCAGTTATACATGACGCGGCCTGGGACATGGTGATCGTCGATGAAGCTCATCGGCTAAAGAATAAATCCACTCTTAACTGGGCTTTTGTTAATGCCATCGAGCATAAATTCCTCTTGTTGTTGACCGCAACTCCGATTCAAAACGATTTGCGCGAGCTCTATAACCTCATCACCTTGTTGAAACCCGGCCAACTAAAAACCTATTCCCAGTTCAAACTGGACTTCATGGCTGATCGCCACTCCGCCAGGAATCTACCTCGTCTGCGCGAGCTACTTGCTGATGTGATGATCCGACGCAGTCGCCATGAAACCTTGATTCGTTTTCCCAAGCGTCATGTCCAGTCGCTTTCAGTCGAGTTGACCATGCCTGAGCAAGCGTTTTATCAGCAGATGGTCAGGGTATTGCGCAGGGCGTACCTCGCTCAACCCGTGGAGAAACGCAATATGCTGCCTTTGATTCTGCTCCTAAGAGAAACATGCAGCCATCCTAGAACTGCGCAACGCACTCTGCGGCTGATGGCGGCATCATCGCGGCAAACCTTGTTATCGCGACAGGACATAACCAGTCTGACGGATTTAGGCGAACTGGAGCGCCCGGCCAAGCTGGACTTGGCGTTGGACATACTAGCGCACCAAAAAGAGAAGGTATTATTGTTTACCGAGTTTCGCACGACGCAGGACGCTCTAATGGCGGCATGTCGGCAACTTAATATCGCTGCTGTCGCTTACCACGGCGGCATGTCCGGTAAAGAGAAAGATGCCGCCATAGAGCGGTTTAGGCGTCAGGCGCAGGTTCTCATCAGTACCGAGGCCGGAGGCGAAGGGCGCAATCTGCAGTTTTGTCGCACGTTGGTCAATTATGACCTGCCTTGGAATCCGATGCGTATTGAACAGCGTATAGGCCGTATTCATCGCTTAGGTCAAGTAGACGAAGTGCATGTGATCAACATCGTGGCTGCCGGCACCATCGAAGCCTATATCCTTTATCTCCTGGAAAAAAAGATTAGGATGTTCAGCAAGGTCATTGGTGAACTCGATGCTATCCTCACCAACTTGTCCTCTCCTTACGAGCGAACACTGGCTCATATTGCTCTCACCTCTCTAGATGAAGAGCAGGTTCGGGCACGTATTGAGGCATTCGGCAAGGAATTGGAAGCGGCGTGTGCAACCTATGAGCAGATGCGCAACCTGAACGCACAGATTTTTGCCGCTGATCAGGAGATTATGGGGTTGGAGGCATGACCCAAGAAGCCTGTGTCTCATTACCTGACGGTGTGGTATCGTTATCTTCGCAGCAAACGCAAATACGCAGCTTTGTTTTGCATTTCTGCCAGGCCTTCGGCCTCAAGGTAAACCAGGAGTCCGATGGCTCACTCCTCATCCATTGCGGTACGGAGTTGGCTGAAACTGTTGGAGTAGCCCCTACGCAGAGGATCTGTTTTGCGCCGGAGCAAGTTGACGCTCACACCGAGTATGTGACTCTAGGTCACCCTTTGCTTGATCGCTTGCTAGCGTTAGCGAAAACACGCGGCAAAACGACAAGCGTATTATTTACATTCAGCCTGGATCCTACTTTCCTCCAATTAACCATCTCATACGATCCTACTCAGACACCTCCCTGTGATGCGCCGATCGCCTGTCGACGACTGTGGACCACCATGGGGCGTTTGCGCTTTACGAACGCCAAAAGCCGCATCGTCAAGGCCAAGGCGCTCAACCAACTACAGGTACTTTTCTATTTCCGGGTCTCATTTATCTCAGATGAAAGACAAGAACTGCTCGTACCCATACTAATTGATCCCACTACGGAAGCGCCGACCTACTTGGTGGGACTGGAGGATGCCGTGTCTTTCGTCGCTCCCGTACACGTCCGGGCTACGCGCCCGGAATACCCTTTGCACTCGGAAAATGAGGTGGCATCCGATGCACCTGTGGGACTGGCTGAACTCCTCAAGAGTGGGCAGGACGTGCTGCCTAAAGACCCGTATACGCTGTTACGTCTATATCGTACGGCCACTGAGCATCTGGAGTGTGAGCTTGCGAGTGATTACGCCGCTTTTGCCGCTGAGGCAAAGCTTAGGTTGGAGCGGGAGCGTCTGCGAATTGAGGAGTACTATGCCGGTCTCACGCAGGAAATGTTGGAGCCTTTACGCAGAGTATTCAGGCGGATGGCGTCGTTATCTGTGCGCCGACAGCTGACGCATTCTTTCCAGGCGCAGCTGAAATACACTGACCAGATGGTGACCATGAAACAGGAAGCGAATGAGCTGGAGGCGCAGTATACCAAGGATCTTGAACAACTAGCGAAGGAAAAAGCGCTGCGTATGCGTGAGCTTGATATGAAGTATCAATGCCGCGTAGTATTACATTTGGTGAGCGTAGCTGCCGTACATGTCCCTCGGTTGGAGTATACGTTTCGCATCGCCGGCAAGCAGCGGCGCGAAATTACCATACTCTACGACGTATTGCGTGATCAAATAATGGATTTCGCTTGTGATGCCTGTAACCGAGCCCTCGAGAATGTGGTGTTGTGTTCATGCGGCGATCTGGTCTGTCCTCACTGTTCCGATGTGTGCGCCTGCGGTGAGGTAGTATGCGCCGATTGTCACCATACGGTTTGTCATGTTTGCGGCGTTTTTTTGTGCGCATCCTGCGCCACGTCTTGTCCCATATCTCAGGTAAGCCGAATGGAGATACCTGTGTGCGCGGCATGTCGGCAGGAGTATTGCGCTGAGTGTAGGGCTATGGTTGGTGACACGCTAGGGCTGGGGTACTGAAACTCTACTGTGGCAGCAGCGTTTTTCAGATATCCGTCCTTCGTCACCAAGCGGCGGCCTTTCACCGGGTGTTTCTCACCTTTTATTTTATCTTCATCAGCATCTTCCGCGATTTTTTGGTAGGATACTATTCACAGATGCCGAACAAATGAGCGTACCGCATTAGGCTTCCGGATTTCACGCAGGAGGTTTTACAGCTTGTATAGCATCACCCTAGCGAATGACGCAAAAACCTTGCAGGCGGCTTTCACCGTGCGCAAGGTGGTTTTCGTCGATGAACAAGGCGTAGCGCCGGAATTGGAGTATGACGGATACGACCCGGAGTGTACACATTTGGTGTTGTGGTGTGGCGCGGCCGTGGTAGGTACGGTTCGGCTACTCCCGTTGCCCACAGGCGTTAAACTGGGCAGGTTGGCAGTGCTCCCGGCGCATCGGGGAAAGGGATGGGGCGGACGATTGCTCCAAGCCGCCCTGGAACAGGCAAGGAAACAAGGATACGCCCAGGTGAAAATTCACGCTCAGGTCCATGCGGTCCCCTTTTATAAGCGTTACGGCTTCCAGGTTACCAGTAAGGAGTTCCTGGAAGCGGGTATTTCGCATGTATGTATGGAAGCCGCGATTGCTTGGGAAGGCACAGGTGGTGAGCAGTCTAAATGAATGTCACTCGGTTTTTAGATCATGTGGAGAGTGATCGCCGTTATCGCAACCAGATCACCCATATACAAGTAATCCCGGCCAGACCCGCCCGGTACGCCGATACGCAAGCGCCACTGCATCCCTTGCTACGACAAGCGCTGGCAGGTATGAAAATTGAGCGGCTGTACAGTCACCAAGCGGAAGCGATAGATGCCGCCATGCAAGGGCGGCATACGGTGGTTATTTCAGGTACGGCCAGCGGCAAGACGCTTTGCTATAACTTGCCCGTGCTGCATACGCTGCTTGAGCGGCCCGAAAGTAAAGCTCTGTACTTATATCCCACCAAGGCGCTGGCGCAGGACCAGTTGCGCGGTTTGCTGCGCTTTAAAGAGCTATGCCCGGATATTCCCGTTTACGCCGGCACATACGACGGCGACACCCCGCAGGAAACACGACGTCGTTTGCGCGACAACGGCAACTGCATACTCACCAATCCCGATATGTTGCACTCAGGGATCTTACCAAACCATGCGGGTTGGTCCGAATTCTTCGCCTCTTTGCAGTGGGTGGTCATCGACGAGATCCATACCTATCGCGGTATATTCGGATCAAATGTGACCAATGTCATCCGGCGTCTGCGTAGAATTTGCAAGCATTATGGGTCTGATCCGGTCTTTTTGTGCTCCTCGGCTACTATCGCCAATCCGAGCGAACTTGCAGAAAACCTGACAGGCCACCGGTTTACGGTGGTAAAAAACGATGGTTCAGCCCGAGGTGTGAAGTATTTTGTGCTCTGGAATCCTCCCGCCTTGGGCGAGACGATGGAGCGACGTAGTCCCCAGGCGGAAGCAACCGAGTTGCTGGTAGAGCTGGTGCGAGAGCGGGTTCCCACCATTGCCTTCGCCCGGGCCAGAGTGATAACTGAGCTGATGTACAGACACGCCCGTGAGCAGTTGCAACGGTATAGCCCTAGTTTGGCCCAGGCGGTGCGCGCTTATCGCGGGGGATATCTCCCCACCGAGCGGCGCGAGATTGAACGACAACTCTTCTCCGGTGAACTGTTCGGCGTAGCCAGCACCAATGCTCTCGAGTTGGGTATAGATATCGGCAGCCTGGACGCCTGTCTCATCGTCGGTTTTCCCGGCTCCATATCGAGCACGTGGCAACAAGCCGGAAGAGCGGGACGAGGTCAAGAAGAGGCCTTGGTGGTGCTGTTGGCGCAAAATGCGCCGCTTGATCAGTACCTGATGCAACATCCCGACTACTTCTTCGGGCAAAGCTGTGAGCACGCTATTGTAGACGGCAACAACCCTCACGTGGTTCTCAATCACTTGCGGGCTGCGATTTTTGAGCTACCGCTGCCGATTGCTGAGGAGACGGACTTCGGTCCCTTGGCTCCGGCGCTGATCGATTTGCTGGCGGAAGACAATCAGATCATCCGGCGCGGCAATGCGTGGTATTGGCGGGGACGCGGTTATCCGGCCGACGATTTCGCACTTCGCAGCGTCTGCGAAAACAACTACACCATTGTCGATACCTCGGAGGGACGGAACCAGGTGATCGGCTCCACAGACGAAGTGTCGGCTTTTACCCAGTTGCATACCGAAGCCGTTTATCTCCATGACGGCGAAACCTACTTCGTTGCCAAGCTGGATTTGGCCGAACGCGTTGCCTATGTGCATCGCACCGAGGTCGATTATTATACCCAAGCCGTCACGGATCGCCGGGTGCGCATTCAGGCGGAACAAACGCAACAGGAGTGGCGGGGGAGTCAGCTCTCCTTCGGCGACGTGGAGGTTACCTTCATCACCTATATGTTCAAGAAGGTGAAATTCGGCGGTCGCGACAGTATCGGATTCGGCAAGGTCGATGTACCGCCGGTACC
Source organism: Bacillota bacterium (assembly GCA_012838035.1). GTDB lineage: Bacteria > Bacillota > Limnochordia > DTU080 > DTU080 > DUQB01. Next base: position 15,129 of record DUQB01000181.1, read on the forward strand.
ATTAGACACTTGCGCTATGTGGTTGTCTCCCCGGTTAGATGCTTTTCAGGCGGTGCGCGCAGCGGGGCGCAGTGCAATGGAAGGCTTGGTCGGCGTAGCTAATGTCATCAGCGAGGTACTGCCGCTTTTTGCCATGTGCGATCCATCGGATGTGGGCGCTTTGGTTGATTCCACCAATAGCGGCGTACCGACCCTCTTTGTCTTTGACCGCTACCGAGGCGGCGCCGGATTCGCTCAGAAGGCGTATGAACTTATTGAGGAAGTCCTCAATGCTTGTTGCGATCTCATTTTAGGTTGCGGTTGTTATGACGGATGTCCGTCTTGCGTCGGAGCGCCCATTCCTGCTCAGGTACAAACCGTAACCGATGCGGAAACAAAAGGGCGCATCCCCGATAAGGAAGCCGCATTAGTGATTCTACATTCTCTACTTGAGTGTGAGCCCTACCAACCTCGCCGGAAGAAGCGACCGTTGGTTTCGCTGCCGCATGAAGGGCCTGTTGCTGATCTTGATGAGGAGATAGAGCGTGCGCAGGCGCCGCCGCTCTCTGAGAACACGGAGCGACTTCTGCGTCAGCAAATAGCCAGGCTGAAGAGGCGCCGAGAAGACGTTAAGTGAGAAAGACACTTAGTTCAGGGTACGGGTTATGCTTTCCGGCGTTAAAACGAGTGCGCACTGCACAGTACGGATCAGGGCTCGCGGCCGTACCCGC
>DUQB01000023.1 GCA_012838035.1 Bacillota bacterium
GGGTTCGAATCCCTCCTCCTCCGCCACGCATCATGAACGCTGCCGCAATTGCGGCGGCGTTCTCTTTTTTCTCACACTTCCTTAGGCTGTCCCGGTATTACACCCTCCTACCATACCGAACCCCTCTTCCTGTTCCCATGCTACCAGGTTTCAGCCAGTACCGGCGTTCAAGCGACTGATAGCCAAGCCGGGTACGCATATGCTATTCTCAACATATATGCTTACCTGGTTATAGGGTATAAGGCATTCAAGCCGGCTGCCGGCTCACAACTTTGCCGACAGCCTAAGAAGGAGGCTCAGGTCGATGAAAATTTCCGCCAAAGGCCGCTATGCCTTAGCATCCATGATTTATATCGCCCAAACCGTGCCGCCGGGAGAAAACATCACCTTAGCTACGCTCTCCGATACGCTGGACATATCCAAGATCTACCTGGAGCAGGTCTTTTCTCAGTTGAGGCGACACGGATTGGTTATCTCCGTTAAGGGTGCGCAAGGCGGTTATCAGTTGGCCAAAACGGCAACACAGATAAGTGCTTACGACATATTATCAGCCACTGAGAATACCTTATTTGCCGCTGTAGATGAAACCGTGAGCAAAAGCGCTCCCGGCATTGAGGAAGCCATGCAAAGCATGCTGTTCATCCCGCTGAACAAGGCCGTCATAAGTGGTTTACAAAGCATCACGTTGCAGGATATCGTGGATGAAATACAAAGAAACTCCTCAGAGGCTTACATGTACTATGTCTAGGGAACGACTGCAGGATCCCGCCGGAGCGCCATTCGTGCGCAAGCAAAGCTCAGCTTGGCTGAAAGCGGTGCAATAAGGACAGTACGCAAAAGTCGCCGGCAGACCAAGGTCCTATTCTCTCGGCACACTCAGGTAGATTTGGGGGCAGATCAAATTGATGTACGATTTCGATATCCTCATCAACCGATACAACACAGACTCCGTCAAGTACGATTTCGCTCTGGAGCGCGGCAAACCGGCCGATGTCATACCCATGTGGGTAGCGGATATGGACTTCGCTGCACCACCGGAGGTACTGGCGGACATACAAAAAGCGGTGACGCATGGTATTTTTGGCTACACAGAGGTCAAGGACGATTACTATCAAGCTTTGTCTTCCTGGTTTAGCTCGCGTTTCGGCTTTCATTTCAATGACAAGGATGTAATCAAGGTTCCCGGAGTAGTATTCGCCTTGGCGCAAGCCGTAGTGGCATTTACTCAGCCGAGCGATAGCGTCATCATCCAAACACCGGTGTACCGACCTTTTTACCAAGTGGTCGAAACTAATGGCCGTAAACTGGTCTGCAATCCTCTAGTCTATACCAATGGTACCTACGCCATCGACTTCGCCGACTTCGAGCGCAAAGTGCGTACTGAAAACGTAAAGCTTTTCATCCTGTGCAGTCCGCACAACCCGGTGGGTCGCGTTTGGGAGCGCGGCGAGCTGGAAGAGCTCAACCGCATTTGCGTAAAATATGGCGTCATCATCGTCTCGGACGAAATCCACTGCGACTTTGTCTATCCGGGCTACAAACACACCTGCTTCGGGCTGATTAACGAGGATGCCGTTATCGCCACCGCGCCAAGCAAGACTTTCAACCTGGCCGGATTGCAAGCCGCCAACATCGTCGTCAAGAATACCGACTTGCGTAACAAACTGGCCGCCACCGTTGCAAACACGGGTTTCGGCCACCTCAACACGATAGCTTATGCGGCATGCCGCAGCGCCTACGCTCACGGCGCCGCCTGGCTGGAGCAACTCATACAGTATCTCGCCGAAAACATCCGGCTCGTACGAGACTTTTTGGCGACGGAACTGCCCGACGTTAAGCTCTGTGAACCTCAGGGCACCTACCTGCTTTGGTTGGATTTTGCGGCATATCATCTCACTCAGGATGAATTGGATCGCCGTATGACCGAAGGCGCCCGGCTCTGGCTAAACAGCGGTACCATCTTCGGCAAAGAAGGTCATGGGTTTCAACGCATGAACATCGCCTGTCCAAAAGCGACATTGCAAACAGCATTAGAGCGACTCGGCCGGGAGTTTGCCCGCTAGGACTCCGCAAACAGCGCAAGAGCGGTTTAACAGGCGATTTAAGCGCTAAGATGCTTTTTACATCATACATCCTTGTTTGTTGTTGACACCAAGCTATACAGCGCCATATAATGATTCTACAAAACATATATGTTTTGTAGGGTTTAACCATTCACCAAGCAACAGGGCGTTGAAGCCCTCTATGGCACGCAGATTATCAGGGCACGTATGAGACCGCGGCAACGCACTCAAAGCGTAAACTTCAGCGATGCGCCCGGAGCGATGATTCCAGAGAGCGATTTTTTAGGAGGTCGGTTCACAATGGCAAGGATACACCAAAGCCTTATAGACCTAATCGGCAAGACCCCCCTATTGCAGTTGAACAAGTATGGCGCAGAACAAGGTGCGCAGGCTGCTATTATTGCCAAGCTGGAGTACTTCAACCCCCTCGGTAGCGTGAAAGACCGGATTGCCCATGCGATGATCAAAGACGCGGAAGAGAAAGGCCTGGTTAAAGAGGGCACGGTCATCATCGAACCCACAAGCGGCAACACGGGTATCGGATTGGCGTTTGTAACGGCGGTTAAAGGCTATCGGCTCATTTTGACCATGCCGGAAACCATGAGCATAGAGCGTAGAGCCCTACTGGCGGCGTTAGGCGCTGAAGTCGTGCTCACGCCTGGTTCGGAAGGCATGAAAGGAGCCATTCGGAAGGCGGAAGAACTGGCACAAGCATTGCCTGACGCGTTCATCCCGCAGCAGTTCGATAACCCCGCCAATGTGCAGATCCATCGGGATACCACGGCAGCTGAGATCTTCAATGATACGGATGGAAATATCGCGGCGTTCGTGGCCGGCGTCGGCACCGGGGGAACGGTTTCAGGCGTAGGCCAGGTACTAAAGGAAAAAGTTCCCGGCGTGAAGGTATTTGCCGTTGAGCCTACCGCTTCACCTGTGTTATCCGGTGGTAAGCCCAGTCCGCACAAAATCCAAGGGATCGGCGCCGGATTTGTTCCCGGCGTCTTCGATGAAACGGTGATCGATGAGATCATTACGGTGAGTAACGAAGACGCCTTTGAAACCTCACGCCGTATAGCCAAAGCCGAAGGCTTGCTCGTCGGCATTTCATCAGGCGCGGCGCTTTATGCGGCTACGCAGGTGGCTTTGCGACCTGAATTCGCCGGCAAGAACGTGGTCGTGGTGTTACCCGATACAGGTGAGCGCTATTTATCTACTCCGCTGTTCTCTAAAGAGTAAAAAACCAGTTACGGCACTCCTGGCCCATTGGGCGCCTAGTTCTTAACGCTACGGTGCCCACATCTTTGTTTAGGTACGCACGAATCAGTCCAGACAAACATGCCAAAATACAGGAACCGCCTCGTTACCGGCGAAATAAGGCAGCATTAAGGAGGGAGGCTTATGCCGGATACTTTATCAGTGAGCAGAAGGCGCCTTGTTTGTGGCGGCTACTGCGCATATGGTCCGCTGCGACAAATCATGACGATCGGCGGCCTAGCCGCATTATTCATACCTCTGTTTTATAAAGCGCTTATCACCACGCTCAGTACGCCTGTAGCAACCACGCTGAGGCCTCCGCGCTTCTTTCTGTTCCCGGACGACGTGCATGTTCTTCCGCTCTGGTGCTTTCTGGCTGTTGGCCTGATGTTGGCCATACTTGTTAAATTGCAGCGGCGTATGTGTTCCGCCCAGAATGGTTGGAGCATTCCCCTGGAAGTGGTTGTCGGTATTCCTGTGTTCACGGCAATCACCAGGCATATGTTCAAAAGTGCCACGGACCCTATGGGTGAAGTGAGTTTTGGGTCGCTGCAGTGGTCATTATTCATTGGCGCTACCGCTTTTCTAATTTGGTACGGCCTCTTCCAACTCGGCCTTAAAGCAGCCACCAAGTTATTATGGGCGGAAACCACACAAGCCGTCATCCGACAATACGTGCGTTGCATCGGCATCCCGTCGGAACGGATCTATCTCATCCAGGTTGATGAACATAACCTGACCGCGCGTATCAGGGGTTCTCTCTCCGATTTAGAGGTTAAACGCCTGCGCATGGGCTTGCTCATGGCCATAGATCAGGTGATGGACCTCGAGGTGTTTAGCACCAGAGCCTCTGCCGACGCTGCCGCTTCGGATCTCATAGAGTTTCAGGAGTTGGCGAAATCCAGACGCGAAGCCGCTCTGGCCAGGTTGGAACGGCAACAGGTGACTTCCGGCGTGAAGGAAGGCCTGAAGCTGCCTTGGCAACAGCGTTTCCTCCAACATAGATATGCCAAACCCATCATTGTCTTTATCGGCATCATCTGGGCTCTCGTCATCGGCCTTGTTCTCTGGACTCTTGGGCTATTGCGTCCCATCAGCTCGGAAGATATCGCCGGTTTTTTCGGCGCATCGGGCAGAACCCAGCGGCGGGAGCTGTTGTTGACCGACTAAGCTGCTGTTAACCTAATATATAGGGTAGGCGCCGACCTACCCTTTTCCGTTACTTCCGCACCTGAAACAACACGCTGCCTTTGGCTTTCTTGCCGGCAACCTTAAAAAAGTATGTGTCTGTGCGCGGCACTACGAGAACGAATTGACTTGAATCGGCATCGTTACCCTGGTACAAAACGGCGCCCCGACTATCGGTGACATATATGTCGATGTGACCTGATACGCTCTCAATGACGACATTGATCACCGAACTCTCGTGCAGCAGCATCTGATGCGTCTGGATACCTGTAAACTCGGCATAGTCCAGATAGAAACGATCACCATGCATTTCCAGTCTGCCGTTAAATGCCGGACCTTTGCAGCCGACCAGGCAGAAAGCGCACCATAACCCCAGTAATACTACATAGAACCTTTTCATGCATAATCTTCCTTTCGCAAACATGGCCTAAGGCCTCTTCCGGGCTAACTCCTACAGCGGTTGATACAACTGCCAGAACCAAGCCCAATAGTGAAACGCGTAAGAGAGTAAGACCGAGGCCAAATATGGCAGCTTAGCCCAAATGCTCCCCACTTTGCCGCCGACGAGCAGCGCCGCCGCCAGACCAAGCGTGCAAAGAAGGTTCAGTACCAATAGCAAAGGCAGTATTATGAGCGAAATAGGTGTACCGCCATGAAGGTACGCCGTGAACTGACATAAACCGAAGTAGCCTAAGGTCAGCAGCGTGAGTATGCCTGTGACCGCAATACCGTGAGTGAATCGAACACAGGTGGTATTAGCCGGAACATGACGCGCAACCCAAAACAACCCGGCAAAAACCAGCAGAAACAGCAGCGGCCAAAAGCGGTTATACAGGATTCTTTCCCACGCAGACATTTTCTGATAAGCTCGCGGCGCCTGACTATCCCGCAACATAAACACCTGACCCGTATCGTCCTGCGTAAACGCCAACAGGTCTTGGCCATCCGCTCGCTCATACAACCCTGATGCCGTCGCCTCCCACACTTCTACCTGTCTGGGGCCGGCCGACGGGTTTATCGTTCGCAGCAGGCCGTTTGCGCCTATGATGACCTTGATAGGCTGATAAAACGGCTCGATGAGTTGCCGCAATTTCTCGATACCCGTCACCGGACGGCGAGTAGACAAGTATGAGCCGGCTATCTGAGCCACATCCGGCGTAACGGCTGTCTTTTCCCCACCTTGAGGAACCTGAGCCGACGTGCTGTCATCCGGATAGTAACGGGCGCAAAAGGCTTGCATAAACTGCTGCCGAGCACCTACGGTATCACGAGCGTTATAACTCACAAAGATGCCTAGGTTCTCGGACGGCAACAGGAACATTTGGCTGGAGAACCAAGTCGTGTCTCCCGCATGCGTTAAGAAGAGCCGACCGTTCACCCTTATTTGGTAGAATCCCAAAGCCATGCCCGTTAGTCTGGAATCATTTTGGAATTGCTGCGCATGCATTTCGTGTACGGTTTCTTCGTCTAACAAGGTGACGGCACGAAACCGGCCGGCCTGCAGGTGAGCGATCATGAAATGGCTCATATCAATCACGGTGGCGCTCGCCCCTCCGGTAGACGTCGGTCGGATGTTCTCAGATGGTTGCGGCAGAGGTTTGCCGTTCCTGACGGCGTACCCGGTAGCCACCTGTCGTTCCCCTGAGGCGGACGGTGGTTGCTGCAAGGTGGCCTTCGTCATCTGGAGCGGCTGAAAGATCTGCTCGTCAATCACTTGCTCGTACGGTTTGCCCGTGACTTGCTCCAAAATGTAACCGGCTAACGCCGTACCATAATTGGAATAAGCGGTTACTCGCCCAGGTGGGTAGATGACGGCGGGGATGCGCTGCGCTAGAAAAGCACCCAAATCCTGTGCGTCAACTGCGCCGGCGGCCAGCATACCTCTGGAGGAATCGGCAAAACCTGCCGTGTGTGTCATTAAATGCCACATGGTTATGGGCGCCTGCTGTGAATGAGGCGCAATGGTGAAATCCAGATAGGCATTCACATCATCGTGCAGACCAATTTTGCCTTGCTCTACCAACTGCATAACGGCGGTCCACGTGAACAATTTGGTCACGGAGCCGATCCGAAAGACGGTATGGTACGGATTGACGGGTATGTTTTGTTCCAGATCGGCGAAGCCGTAGCCCTTGGCAAAGATAAGCCGCCCATCTTTGACCACGCTCACGGCTGCGCCGACAAAGCGCCCGCTGCCCAATTGCTCCGTGAACACCTCGTCGCAGAGGCTTTCCAGACCTGGATACGGTTCAGCAGCCCCTACAAGAGGGCTTGAGCAACAGATCAACAAGCATAAGAGGAGAAACGGCGCGATGTGTTCCACTGCAAGACCTCGCTTCAGCATGTTTTTTTCAAGGTTGATTGTACTCGCCCCATATGTGGATTGCGCCTAACTTAGGTTAGGTTGTGGGTTAGGGTTTTTGCAGGTATCGCCAGAGGGCATTACGAATTAACGATGCTGAGACAGATAGGAAGGATGCACTCTAGACACGGCAGGTGACGCGACAGATGAAAAGCCATCCGGAACTCATGGCGGATTTGGAAGGCATTATGACCACAAACCC
>DUQB01000182.1 GCA_012838035.1 Bacillota bacterium
CGTATCGGCCTTGGTATACCGCTCAATTCCCTGAGATCCAAAGCGTTGCCACGTTTTGGCGGGGGCAATATGCCGATTTGCGCCGGCGGACTCGATCGTTTACCGAGTGCTTTTATACCATGGATCTACCGGACGAAGTGATCGAAGCGGTTGCAGCCAATCTTTCCATCTTAAAATCACCGACGATTTTGCGCCAACATGATGGAAGAGTGTGGACATGGGAGGGATGTATGGACCAACACGGTTGCTGCCCGGGGTCATGCACTCATGTCTGGAGTTACGCCCAAGCGTTGGCTCACCTATTCCCGGAATTAGAGAGAGGTATGCGCCGAACGGAATTCGGCGAATCGCAGGGAGACGATGGTCGGCAGGCCTTTAGAGCACTGTTGCCTATTCGTCCTGCAAAGCATTACTTCCGTCCCGCGTCCGACGGTCAGTTGGGCGCTGTGGTCAGAGTCTATCGGGACTGGCGCATATCCGGTGATACGGACTGGTTAAGAGCTATTTGGCCTGCGGTCAAAAAATGCCTGGAGTATTGCATCGAAACCTGGGATCCCGACCATACCGGGACTCTGACGGAGCCGCATCACAACACATATGACATCGATTTTTGGGGACCGGACGGCATGTGCGGCAGTATCTACATCGCCGCGTTAAAAGCGGCGGTCCTCATTGGTGAAGCGCTGGGTGAAACGGTGGACGTCTATCGCCGACTCTACGAAAAGGGCCGCCGTTTTCTAGAAGATGTGCTCTTTGACGGTGACTATTTTACGCAACAAGTGCGCTGGACAGATTTACACACGGAGCATCCGATAAGCCGAGAACTTGCCGACGGCACAACGCGGTTCGTACCGGAGGTAGTAGACATTTTTAAACAGGAAGGCCCTAGAAATCAATACGGTATAGGATGCTTGTCCGATGGCGTGATCGGGGCTTGGATGGCGGAGGTGTGCGGTATCGGGGAGATCCTGGATGTGGAAAAAGTACGACGGCACTTACGCTCGGTCTATAAGTACAATTTCAAACGAGACCTTTCCGACCATGTGAATGTCAAACGGCCGGGTTATGCAGCAGGTGCGGAAGGTGGATTGGTGCTATGTACTTGGCCTAAAGGGGGACGACCGCAGCTTGCCTTTTCGTATAGTGACGAGGTGTGGACAGGTGTGGAGTACCAAGTCGCTTCACATCTCATGCTGGTCGGCTTAGTGGAAGAAGGGTTGGAGATTGTGCGTGCCTGTCGCGATCGTTACGACGGTCGTGTTAGGAATCCTTTTAACGAGTATGAGTGTGGTCATTGGTACATTCGAGCGCTGTCTTCATATGCGCTCATCTTCGGCCTCGCCGGGGTGCGCTACGATCGCTGCAGCAAAACGCTTTTCATCGCTCCTTCCATTACCGGGGACTTCACCAGCATCTTTGTCACCGAAACCGGGTTCGGCATCTGTGGAATCAAAGATGGTCAACCGTTCCATCAGGTGAAGGAGGGCGAGGTAGACATTGCGCAGGTTGTCTATCGCGCGTCCCGGCAAGAGGACACGATATAAGCGCCAAACATATATCATCGCATGACCTTTTTAGCGTATTCGCAATTGCGAAGTCTATGTGTGATATGTAGGGAAAGGAGTAATCGTACATGACAACAGCCTTCTTGCGGAAGCTGACCACCATGCTGTTGGTCAGCGGGGTCCTGCTACTTGTAGCGCCGTACAACTTCGGTACCCTTAACGCATCAGCTGTAGAGTCCGTCAGCAACCTGGACTCGGAGCGGAATCAGTTCATGCGCAAAGAGTCTCCCTGGGGTCAGTACTGGCAGTTCATCCCCAATGGGACGGTTAAGGACATTTTGGTCGTCGTGCATGGTACCGTAAATCAAGAAAGCGATCCGACCGCCATTAAGGTATCTTTGGATTTTATCTATCGATGGATCGATTATGCCAAGGCAAATCAACTCATCGTTTTGAGTCCGGCGTTTGACACGGACAACTATCAGTTGGTGGCCGGCGGTTATCGCGGTCTGTATGGTCGGATTTTTGGGGCGGATGAGTTCGTCATCAACCTGGTCAATCAGTACAAAGATGTGGTGCAGGATTTCGACGGGCGCTTCTATCTATACGGACACTCAGCCGGCGGACAGTTCTCAAACAGGTTCAGCGTGCGTCATCCGCACTTGCTCAAAGGCCTGATACTCAGCGCGCCGGGGCGTTACGCCTTTCCAGACAAACTAATCGGTTGGCCATACGGCATGGGTAGATACACGTCATCGCAAAAATGGGGCGATAGCCCGGCTAAGTTGGTTCAGGTTTACCCTGATCCGGCCGGTTGGCTGGCAGCGGCGCAGGTGCCGACAGTCATCCTGGTGGGTTCGCAAGATCTAGAACTGCAATCGCATTATGGCCAGGAGACGATGACACGGGTGGAGCTAGCCATCAAATACACGGCGGATATGAAGGCGTATGCTGCGGAACATGGAGTTGAGTCCGTCATCAAGCTGCGGATTGTGCAAGGCGCCGGGCACAGTTCGGCGGCGATGACGCCGCAGGCCCAGGAGGAATTGAGCCTAATGCTTAAAATGAACGCAGCAAAGTGATCAAAGGGTTGTCGTGCATCGATGTACTGCAGGCTCAGGAGTACGAAAACCCTCCTGAGCCTTCTGGTCGTTGATAAGTATCCCCGAATTAACCCAACGGATTCGCCGCTGTGAGTA
>DUQB01000024.1 GCA_012838035.1 Bacillota bacterium
AAATCTCAATTTCACCGGGGGATTCTTCTGTACCTGCGAACAAGCCGCCGATCATCACGACGTCGGCTCCCGCCGCTATGGCTTTCACGATATCGCCGGAATAGCGGACGCCACCGTCGGCAATCACCGGAATTTCATACTCTTTGGCGACTTGGGCGCAATCCCAAATGGCGGTAACCTGAGGTACGCCGATGCCGGCTACAACACGTGTCGTGCAAATGGAACCAGGTCCCATACCCACTTTGATAGCGTCGGCACCGACTTGAATAAGGGCCTTTGCCGCTTCAGCCGTGGCGATGTTGCCGGCGATGACCGATACGACCGAGCCGAACTCGCCTTTAATATAGCCGATCATATCGAGCACTTTTTTGGAGTGGCCATGAGCCGTATCGATGACCAGCGCATCCACGCCGGCGTCGACGAGCGCCTTAGCACGCTCATAAGTGTCGGGCCCCGTACCGATAGCTGCGGCTACGCGCAACCGGCCTTTTTCGTCCTTAGCCGCATTGGGGTACTTGCGCGCTTTTTCGATGTCTTTGATGGTAATAAGCCCTTTGAGCTTGTAATTTTCATCAACAAGAGGGAGTTTTTCAATCCGGTGTTCGTGCAGAATCCGGCGCGCCTCCGTCAATGTCGTACCCACCGGTGCCGTGACCAGATTCTCTTTCGTCATGACGTTGCCGATGGGCTGATCGTAGTTCTCTTCAAATACCAAGTCTCTATTGGTGAGGATGCCGACCAAGCGGCCTGTTTCATCAGTGATGGGAATGCCGGATATGCGATAATGCTTCATTAATTCCAGCGCATCATGGATGCTGTGCTGGGGCGATAGAAAGATGGGGTCGACAATGATGCCGCTTTCTGAACGTTTGACTTTGTCTACTTCCAAGGCCTGCTGCTCAATGGTATAGTTCTTGTGAATGACGCCGACGCCGCCTTCCCGGGCCAGCGCGATGGCCAGTCGACCGTCGGTTACCGTATCCATGGCGGCGCTCATGAGCGGGATGTTCAGTGAAATGCGTTTGGTGAGCCGTGTGCGAGTGTCCGTTTCATTGGGCAAGACGCTGGATGCACCCGGAACGAGGAGCACATCGTCAAACGTCAGGCCTTCCTTACCAAACTTCTCTTCCCACGTCATACCGTGACCCCCTTGTGAATTTCCAAAAGCACGCTGTTTCAAAGCGATTCAGGCCTGCCGCAAGCGCTGCCCTCCAGCGTTTCCGTAATTTTATCAGATAGCATGTTTCAGCGTCAATGCCGACGAAAGCACTGCGCGTCATCTGCACGGCTGTTGAGCAGTTAATACGCATATCCGACGCCGGCCGGGCATGACGCAACCTGCATTTGCCCAGGTAGAACACGGTTCGACATCTCAACCGCTTTGAGAAAGACACGCGAAAAATCTCTATTGCATCCGCGACATGATCTGCTATACTGACATCAAAATTGCATATACCTTCGGGGAACGGTGCGGCGTGTCATACACGCCAATTCCTGATCGGTGGTAATGCCTCATGTAAAGGACGAGCCCATCCGCCCCAGCACAATGATCCGGTGAGATCCCGGAGCCGTCAGTATAGTCTGGTTGGGAGAAGGTTACACTTACAACGCATCTGCGTGTGTTATTTGCGTTCCCCGGTGTTTTATACGCCGGGTTTTTGCGTTTGTAGGGTTAGCGGCTGTGAAGCTTGACTAACCAAGCGCAGCGATAGCGAGCGGATCGTAGGCGTATAGAACAAGCCGCCGGTTGTATGGGAAAAATGGTAGCCGTCGTAAAATACCCGATGGGGATGCATAAGGAGAGGCATTTATGAGCGACAAACGCACAGACGCATGGACGGCAAAGGTACAGTTCGCTGAAAGCCTTAAAGGCGGAGTCATTATGGATGTGACCAACGCCGAGCAGGCGCGCATCGCGGAAGATGCCGGCGCGGTAGCGGTCATGGCTTTGGAGAGGGTTCCGGCGGATATCCGCGCCAACGGCGGCGTAGCCCGCATGTCGGATCCGGCCATGATCGAAGAGATTCTCGCTGCAGTCTCCATCCCCGTAATGGCCAAGGCGCGTATCGGACACTTTGTGGAAGCTCAGGTTCTAGAGTCCTTAGGTGTTGCTTGTATAGACGAGAGCGAAGTGCTCACGCCCGCAGATGAAGAGCACCATATTGATAAACATGCCTTTAGCGTTCCCTTCGTGTGCGGAGCCCGCAACTTAGGCGAAGCTCTCCGCCGCATCGGAGAAGGGGCGGCACTGATGCGCACTAAAGGTGAAGCCGGCACCGGCGATATCGTCGAAGCGGTGCGCCATATGCGCGCCATTACGAGCCAGATGCGCCGGCTCACCACGTTAAGTGAAGCCGAACTCATGGCGGCGGCTAAAGAGTTGGCCGCTCCCTATGAACTGGTTGCGCAGGTAGCTAAAACCGGACGCCTGCCCGTACCGAACTTCTCGGCCGGCGGCGTGGCCATCCCTGCAGATGCCGCATTGATGATGCAACTTGGCGCCGAAGCCGTATTCGTCGGCTCAGGCATCTTCAAGTCGGAGAACCCGGCCAAACGGGCCAAGGCCGTGGTAGAAGCCGTTAAGCATTACAATGATCCTGCCGTGATCGCCCGTGTTTCCCGGGGTTTAGGCGCGGCCATGCCCGGTGTGGCCAATGCCGGATTACCCACGGAACAAAGGTATGCCGACCGCGGTTGGTAATGAAAAGGCAGCCTCAGGCAAACGCTTGGGGCTGCCTATCCGCATCTCAATATAGTTTAGAACCGGACGATCCAGTCGCTGAAGACGCCGACCGCCTGGTAATCGCCCTGACCACTGGTACTCCTGCGCCAGTCGCCTTGGCCTTTCAACTCCATAGCCAGTCGGTGATGCAACGCCCATTGCATCGTTATAACCGCCGAGCTCCGTGCAGTCGCCTCGTGGGCACTTTGGCGGCGTACGTGGCTGATATGCGCTTTAAGGTCGTTGTCTCCCACCTTGGTCACCGCTTCGGCTGAAACGTGCCAAGTTTTAGATACCGCTTCCCAATCGCGAGCCACATATAATTCAGCATGAGCTGTCGGCGTGTCGTATTCGGCGCCGACCCCCAGACGGTGTCCGAGCGGCAGTTCATGTATCGCGCGCTGTGCATCTCGCTCCTCCGCATCGGCAGCGCTGGGTCGCAAGGGGAGCTCCAACAAGCCCTGGGTCCAATCCACTTTAACCCGCCATTGCGCGTGCTGCCGACGTAAACCGTGTATCCAGCGCCATCTGCGCTCTACCGGCTCAACCGCGCTCTCCTGAACCATATCCAACGCGCCGGTATAAGTCCAAGCAGAGTGCAACGGCACATCCACCTGTAAACCTGCAGCAGACTGCATGCGACGCGCAAGCGGAGTAGTGTCGTAACTCTGCGTCCAAGCGTACATCTCGCCCTGTACCACACCGTTATGGCGTAATGCCGCCTCCAGTGCGTATGCAGTGTTGTCGTCGGCCGCATCATGCTGCCTGCGCCACTCTCCCCATGCCTGCCCCGCCCAACTGGCCGTCAGCGGTAGTGCGGCATGCGCCTTCAAGTAACCTACTATTGTATGCTGATACTCCTGGGACGCCGTTTTTTGCCGGCCGATATGGTACAATCCTTGCAACTGCCATGCAGGTTGATCCGGTACCGACAT
>DUQB01000253.1 GCA_012838035.1 Bacillota bacterium
ATATGAGTGGTTCTGAGTGTTGTATTACTATTTTAATCTGGTAGGCTTTCATGGTGTTATCCCTCCTATTTGAGTGATTAGACCCAATACAATACTAACCTAGCCAATCGTTTATATACGCCATAATCCCTAACAGGGCACCAATCAATCCAGCAATCACCACTTTATTCCCTTTTTTTGTATCCATCTGCTCTCCTCACATATCACCATACTTGCGAAATACTACTATTCACTTAGCCTACTCCCCCGTCGCAGCCACCCCGCTCATACCCTTCCCCAATATACTTCACAGTCTAGCAAATAGGAACGACTAGGTTGTTTCGATAGACAAGAAATCTTCAATGTAACCTAATATCGCGTAACTCATTACAAAATCGAATTGCTTTTTATCCCTGTCGTCCTTTGTTTTTTCATTGAGGAACATTGTTAAATCGTTCATTAGTGTATTACGGTCAAAAAGAACAACGCCTTTATGGCCATCAAAACTAATAATAGAAAAGTGTCCCTCTTCGCAGCGATATAGTAAGTGGATATTACCCTGAGAGCGATAACTATATTTCTTCTTATTCTGGCAATCAATTGTGTGTTTCCCATTGATAACAAGTTTCGTAAGTTCATACGAGTCGTTATCGTGCGCCTCTATTGTTCCCACCAAATGCATATACTCAAAGTCGCAAACCTTACACAACAAATAACCTTGATCAGATATTTGCCGAGTAGACATTTTATATTCCCCCTTTATTTTTTGAATTTCCAAACGTCCATCTATCAGGCTCATCAGCCAAATATGAGCCGCTTAAGCTGACCATACATAGCTCTAACTCTAAAGATTCCTTGTCTCATGTCACCATTCACTCACCCTACTCCCCCGTCGCAGCCACCCGCTCATACCCTTCCCCAAGATACTCCACAGTCACTCCATGGGCATGGGGGTCTAGCTCTATAAACCGATCTGCTCCTGCTTCTAGTATTGCTTGTTTAGTTCTCTTCGGCTCGTAGCTTAAAGCGATAATGATAATTGTACTGCCACAACGTGATCCAGCAAATTTAGCTACTGATGGAGCAATACAAACTTTGTCGGCAATCCATCTAGGTTCGTGTTGAACCACAATTCCTTGCAAGCCTTCGCCTTTAATTTTCAAATATGTATCCTGTTGAATTCTCGCCATATTTATCATAGACCCAAAGTCCACCATGACCAGAAACGGTCTGGAACAATGATGCTCTATCATCACCATGCTCGTTATACAAACTCATGGATCCACCCTCCGTCCGACTCCCCCATAGGCTTAGGTGTGTTTTCATAGGCAGTTCTTTATAATGTCTATAATCGCCCATGCTACTAAACCATAAGCTAGATCCATTCCCAGTTGCACTTAGGCGGATACTGTTTTGTATATTTTCTTCATTGGGATGTGTCTCCATTTCTAAGCTTGTCCCATTACTACCGTGATTAAGCGAAACATAACTTGTAAGATTATTTCTAAACGAAATATTGTACGAAGGATCCTGGTGATGATCGGATGCATTACCAAAATACCTAGTCCCTGGACCACCGTACGCTGTTATCGATATCCCGTCTCCCACCTCGTCTAAAGGAGTCTGAAGTTTTAACTCGGTTGTAACAAAAATGTCATCTAAGGTTTGAAGTACCGCAACTTTATCGCCCTCATTTGTAAAAATAGACAGAGACCCACCAAAGTTACTTCAGACTTCGTGACATCTGGAGAGAGACCTCTCATAAACTGGACTGTCTTGGCGAATAGAAGCTGCATCAGGAGGGACCTTCGACGAGCTCGTGTCCTGCAAGAGGCGTTTTTGTGATAGCAAGAGCTCGTTTGTTACGCTAAAAATAGGCCAATAAAGTAAAGGACAATGGACTTATGTGTCGAATACAGATTAGGAGAACACACCTACTTATGATCGGATGATGGTCGGATGGAACAGTTGACACTCGTACCTCGTAGCCCAAGCCCAATAGGTTGCATTACCGGACACTCCCCGGCAGAAGTATGGAGCATACAGCTATCAGGCCGCGTGTCGGTTGAGAATCGACCGCCCTACCGTCGCATCTATGTCGACCATAAATTGCATATGCAGTACGTCCTACGGAAGAAAAGCCCTGATGAACGCATGGCTATCGTCCTGCTTGTCGAGCGCGATATCATGACACAGCGACAGGTCGCTGATGCTTTCGGGGTTCATTACAATACCGTCAATAATTGGATACGTGATTACCGACGTGACGGAATGCGTGGTTTAATACCTGCATATCACAGCCAGACACTTCCTCCTGCATCAGAGGTCATATGCCCTCCTTCTGAGCCAGTGAAGGATGACGTACATCAAGAGTTGCTCCCTTTGGCGTTAGAGTTGGACATATCGGATACAGAGACTGGAGAGCCAACAGTTGAACCCCAAGTAGCCACCGTATCTCGTTATGTAGGGCTGTTACTTATTGTGCCGTTTCTACAAGCCATGCTGCAGCCATTGTTCAAATACCTGAAGCATACAGGCCGTCGTTTTCATAGCGAAGATAAGATGTGGAAGGTCTGGGATCTGTTACAAGCGTGGGCTCTAATGATCTTTCAAGGTGTACATAATCCTGAGCAAAGCAAAGCCCTGGTTCATCGTGAATTAGGTGTGTTATTCGGTCGCCGCCGCTTCCTAAGTTGTGAGTCATTACGTCGTAGTTGGCCACTTCTGGTGAGTTATTGTTTACCTAGTCTGTCGGGTAAGTATTTAGCTAGGCAACTCATCAAGCTGGGCTACGTCAGCTTAGGGACATTGTATCTAGACGGGCACTTCCGGCCCTATTTCGGCAAACTCAAGCTGGGGAAAGGATGGTGGCCACAGCGCAGGTCTGGGCATCGGGGGTTTTACCAACACTGGGCTAATGATAAGCAAGGGTTGCCCATCTTCTGCCTTATGCATCAAGGATACCAATACTTTGGAGACATCATCCCAGAGATGGTGGACTGGCTTCGTGAACAAATGCAAGCCCTGAGTATTGAGGTGCCACTCATCTTCGTCTTTGATAGAGGGGCTTTCTGTGGTCCGCTGTTCGACCTGCTTGATCGGATGAAGGTTGGCTGGATCACCTATCGCAAAGGGTCGCTTCAGTATCCTGAAGAGGATTTCACGCACTGTATGGTTGTACAACACGAGGCTGGCACGCAACGTAAAGTAGAGTACTGTCACAAGGTCGTTACACTAGATTCCTATAGCAAAAAGAGCATATGGGCATTAGCATTGCGTGATGCAGATACTGGTGTGCAGATCACGCTCATCTGTAACGACGATGTAATCCGTGAAATTACGGGAAGGACCATGACTGATGAAGAAAAGATCATCAGTGTAACCACCCGTTGGAAGCAAGAGAACTTTTTCAAGGAAAGCAAAGTGCATGAAGACATCGATGGGGTGTTGGGCTATCAAGCTACTCGCCTTAGACCGGACACGGAGCTCGTACCTAATCCTGAATATGCGAAACAAGTGGCTGCAGTGGAGGCAATCGAGGCGACTGTCCAACGTCTAAAGCAAGCTTGTGAGGCCATCGCCAAACGCTATGAAGCACTTAAGTGTAAGCCATCTTGGACTAGGTTTATTGAGCAACGTAATAACCAAAAAACACTTGCCCGTTACGAAGCAGCTACCCACCAACTAGCTGTTGCACGTGAAAAGCTAGTGGCTACTCCAGAGAAGGTACCCTTTGGTGAACTGGATGAAAAACAATACCAGCAGATGCTATTCCAGCGTCAACAGGTCCTGATGACTCTTCGTATTGCAGTCTTTCATGCACGCGCGCAATTACGGAGACTGGTAGAAAAGCACCATGGTGACTACCGCGAAGTGAACAAAGTCGTATCTCGTCTTGTCCATGGAGGAGGCACTTACACCACAGGAGTTACCAAGGACATCGTCACATTGACACGGCCGGAACAACCGAGGTTTCAACGGACGGCAGAACTGGTGATAGAGGAACTTAATGCCATGAAGCCGAAGGCACTAGGCGATGACAACAAGGAGCTCGTTTTCCGGTTGGCGGATAGTGTCTGAGATGCATGAATCACAAAAACGCTACGCCGATGTCACGAAGTCTGTAGGTACTTACTACAAAGGGCAACATACCGGTACGTTTGGTGGATATGGAAATTTCAGTTTTAATGGTAATAAGATTATCACTACGTCCGGTGGTGGAATGCTTGTTTCAAATAATGAAGAGCGTATTGCCAAGGTTAGGTTTTGGGCAACACAGGCAAGGGAAAAAGCAAGGCACTATCAACATAGCGAATTAGGCTTCAATTACCGTATGAGTAACATCGTTGCTGGTATTGGTAGAGGTCAGCTTAAGGTGCTAGACCAGAGGGTTGCTAAGAAGAGATATATTTATGAGTTCTACAAGCGAGAACTTGGTGGGC
>DUQB01000183.1 GCA_012838035.1 Bacillota bacterium
CGTCCGCAGCAAAAGCTAGAGGTGTAGCCTTTGCGCCACTCCGCCGCCGCATGCGCCTACTCATGCTGAATGGAGGCGCTTCTCCCCAGAGCACAAAGGCATCCTGACAAATACCCAAGTGCAGAATTACCATCGAGTACCCCTCGTTCCGGCACACAGAAACCAAGTTCCGGTTCTATACATGACCAACATGAAAGATTAACCGCCAAGGGCGGGTACTCCTGCCGTTTTGTGATCAGGGGAGCGAGACGGCCGGCCGCAATGAGGTTGATATGGCAGGGTATCTTCGGCCCCGCAATTGTGCGAGTCGGTGCCTGTGCGCGTGACTAGACGCATTCAGCGGCGCGGTAGCCGATATCCCCACCTGCGTGGTCAAGCATGATCCCTGCCGATGCGGTTGGTGAACACCTTATGGTGATGCTCGATAGGCTTACCGCAAATAATCAAGCAGCTCCCTAACGGCATTGGGATGCGCTTGCAGCCATGCATCAGCACCTAACAAATCTTCTTGTGAAGCGAGATAGTAGAGAAATGCGTCTAAGTGCCCGTGCTCGTGTAAAGAAACCAAGTAGCCTAGGGCATATTCCCAGACGAAGGAGTTGCGTAATTCCTCATCATTAAGCTCAGAGCAGATCCGCACGAAGGAAGTCAAACCGTTGACGAACTTAGCTGCCCTACTTTTTGCCGCATCCGTCTCTTGCGACAACATGGCCATCTTGAGACCGATAAGCAAGGTGGATGAATCATCCGCGCTGCGCCTTATATAATACTCCCCGTCTCTTTCCACGACGATGCCTACATGGGCTAATACACGAGCGCTGTAAGCGGCATACCGCGTACGCGTCGTGTTCTGCTCCAACATCGCAAAACGCAGGTAGTACGCCAAGCTGGGGACCAGTTCGGCTTGCGCCTCATACAGCTGGGCCAGCAAAAAGTACGATGAAGCATAGTCGGGACTTTGTATAACAGCTGTTTTTACATGAGCTATTGCTTCCGCATATTGCTGCGTTTTTGTCAGCGTAATCGCGATGTTGTAATTGAGCCCCGTGTGATTCGGATATTTGGCCAAACCAGCGCGGAATGCAGTTAAAGCCTCCTCAAACCGGTTATCTGTGGAATAGCATGATCCTTGCAACACATACAGCCCCGGCTCCAGGTTGCCGGCAGGCTGCAGACTCAACCCTTCCTGCGCCGCCGCTATGCACTTATCGAACTGGCCGGCGGCGAAGTAGGAGTAGCCCAGTTCATAGTAGATGATCGGTTCATCAGGTGCGCTTTGCAGTGCCTGCAGGTAGGTGTCTATTGCCGCTGAGTATTCCCCGATGTTATGTAGAGCAATGCCCTCAAGCATTATTTGCTGCACTTCGGAAGACATGGCCCATACCGCGCCGGGTTTAAGAAAGGCCAGACACAAAAGGGTGATCAGGCATATCTGGGTGAACTGCTTCATAAGTTTCCTCCTCCATCGCGATGGTTTCTAAACTCTACTGGAATAAGGACTTGCAAGAATATTTGTTTGACAGAAAGCCGAAAACGGAGTAGAAACGTTATGTCCGCGCCTACTCATAAAAGCATGTTCGTGCAATGGAGACCGATCCCTTTCATTTGCCCATTATTGTATGTTGAGTAGCCATCCCTTTGCAAAAGGAGTGATTAGCGCAGCATAAGGCATACAAGGGCGAGCGAGCAAGCGTTGGCCTACTCAACTCGCCCATATCGTTCGGTCTGCCGATCACATGGTTATCTCACATGAAGGATGAAGGCGCCTGCGCCGATGGTCACCGGATCCAAGGTGACGACGTTATTTTGAACAGGCAGCTCGATCTGCTCTTTGCCCACCTCCAGGTGCGCCTGTTGCACGGCAAACGGCCATTCAATCGTAGTCGGCGCGGAAATGCGCACCTGCCAACTGTGCTCCCCTACTTTCTCCAGTTCCACGACGTTGTGAATGGTGAAGGTATCGCCCGGCTGTATATCCTTCACAGCAAAAGCCAGCCCTCTAATATTGGTTGTCGGCGGCTTTACCAGCTGAATCTGAGTAAAAGCAGGTACGCTGCTTACCTGTAAGCGCTCGTCACCGCCCTCAACAACCACTTGCCTGCCGTTTAAATATCCGGTGCTTAAGGAGTACGCATGGCCTGTCGGCAGAGGCGACTTAGAGTAGAGCGATCCGGTGGGCGAGAACTTATCCACATGCGCTCTAGCCAAATCGAAGGATACATCGCCCAGGTCAAAGACGCTTCCGCCGGCATGCGCTTCTACCCCTTGCATGATATACGAGCTGTTGCGCAAGTAGGCCGGATTGTCAAAGAGCACCGTTAACCCAGCCAAAATATTGCCCGCCGGCAGGATTGTATCCGTTGTAGCGTACCGCCCTGCTTCGGCTACGTCGGTCAGCTCGCCGCGCCATGCCGGTAGGGTCTGAATCTTCCAACCGCAGGCGTTCAAGGTGCGTCCGCCCAACAAGCTAAGGCGCTCGATCTCACCATCTACAACCCGCATGATGGCCGTATGCCCCTGCCACTCCATTGAATCCGTACGCAGTGAGACCTCGTCCGGACCACCGTATAAGATGTAATCGTAGGTACCTTGGCCGTCGACGTTCACTTCCAAAGCTACGGCGTCCGGGCTGGTGGCCTCCACCGACAACGGCCGAGAAGATTGAACGATGGTTTCGCTACGGTACGCTTCAAACAAATGCGCGTAGATGCTGTCGATATCTTTACCATCAGCGCTTTCCCGTCTTTCAATGAGCCAGCGGAAGAAGTTACGCCCCTGCAAATCGGGACCCAAGCCGCTGTAGACGCTTTGTCCCGCATTAGCCGATCCGGCGCTGAGCAGGCTGGTCATGCGTATTCTGTAACCTACCGCCGTCGGCCAGGTCACCTGCCACACGTCGGATTGCACCTCACCCTGGTATAGATCATGGATGAAAGCATAGCCGTTGCCAGGCTCGGGCGCCCATCCGCGAGTAGTGATGGTTTCGCCCGCCAAACCCAGATCCTTGATGTGCTCTCCGGGCAGAATCCGTTCTCCCCAACTGCGGCCAGGCTGATTGGTGGTCGCCTGTGGGTGCGTTAAACCGTCAAGGGTCCATGCTGTGGGATGTTTGGTCATCTGCACTCCGTCATATATAAGGTTGTTGCCTCTGGCATGGAAGGAATAGTCATGCTTCAGACCGCCCGTCACCCGGAAGAGGTCGACCAAATAGGGGCCTTTAGCCGTCTCCACCTGGATGAGCGTACGACGGTACCGCGACAGGTTGTCGACCGGTTCATAGTGATTGGCTGCATCCATCTCCACCACATCGCTGAGGCCGCCATTGACGAAGGCGGTGACACTGGCGCCGGGGCCGATTTGATGGAACGAGCCGTTGCGATTCATCCCTTCGTTTACGACCACCAGGTTATGCGCTATGCTGCGGGTACCCCAGCCCAAGTGCACCGGTGAGCCCGAAATGCCGTACCCGATGTCCCAGGTGAGATGGTATCCGCCGGAATAGATGTTCAAGCCCAATACGTCGTCGTGTCCGTGTGGTAGCGTGGTACCGCCGCGCATCTCGATCGCGTTTGTAGCATCAACCGTGCTGCGCAGGATACTGAGCGCACTGGCCCCCAGCAAGCTCGATTCTCCTTGCACGGAAGCAACGGAGCTGGGTATTCCCGTATCATCCGCGGCTGTGAGCGGCCGGGCGTGAAACAACGCCCACAGATCATAGCGAGAATCGGCAGCGGAGATGTCCATTTCCACTAACCAACGGGTATACTCCGCCACCCACTCCGGTTGCGATGCTCGCTCTTTATAACGCAACGCAGCTTGCCACGTAGCTAAATCTACCTCACCGGACCTTACCCAACCGCTCGGCATGGCGGAGTTGCCGAACGCCGGTCTGAACCCACCGGCATCAATCCGTTCTCGGTATCCGTAAACGAAGTTGCGCAAGCCGGGATGGTCGTAGAAGTTGGCCATATAGGGGAACTCACTGCGCTGCGGGAAGCTCTCGGCATACGACGCTGAACTGTAGTTAGCCGGATCGTAGTTGTAGGCCAGCTCAATCATGTCCAGGAAGACGCTGCGCGAGAACTCGGAATACGACAACGAGGTTTCATAGTACAGACCGTCCCGATTGATCGTGTTATCCAGGAAGTAACCCAGCTCCTCCAAACCCCAACGAATGTAATCGGGCTGACCCAGCAGTAAGCCGACGCCCAACATCGCCCGCACCGAATCGGCCTCGTGGTTGTGAAGGCTCCGCAAAACACCGCCGCGGGGATCAAACTCACCGAATAGATAGTCCATAATCAGGTTCTGCTCGATGTTCTCCGCAGCGGTCATGCCCGGTGCGGATGCGGAAGGCTCCTGCATACGCGGCAGATGGTACACAAGATCATAGGAATTCATAATCCGCATTTTAGCCCGGTGCACAATGCTGGTCAGCCAGTGCAGGCGCCCGGTAACCGCGGTATCGGAAGTTGTAAAGTCACGCGGACCGATCGTCGTCGGCGAAAGCGTCGCTAACAAATCTAAGATGAGTATGGCTTTCTCCGCATACTGCCGCTCTCCGGTCAAGGCATAGGCATGGGCCAGTTTATGAACGATGGCATCGGAACCATTGCCCACCAGTTGTTGGGCGACGAAGGCATTCCATATACCGCGCAGGTAATAAACCCTG
The DNA here is from genome assembly GCA_012838035.1 of Bacillota bacterium. Taxonomy (GTDB): domain Bacteria; phylum Bacillota; class Limnochordia; order DTU080; family DTU080; genus DUQB01. Next base: position 4,673 of record DUQB01000183.1, read on the forward strand.
CCGTTGATCGTAATACCAGCGCCGGGATCGTAATATGGCGACTGGGGATCGTTAAAATTAATGGTGATCCCATTAGGGCAGCGTAGAGTATAGGGACGACTGAAATCGGCCACACCGTTCCCGCCGAAGTTCGCCCAAGCCGAGCCATCTACGGGACAACCCGTTTGGCCATAGGCGAAGATGGAACCTGCCGGCGGTATAATCGACTTGTACCAATCGTCGGACATGCGTACCCAGAAGTCCGCCTCATTGACGATGTCGTCCTTCAGACGTTTCGCCCAATCGTATTCCTCCACCAAACGCCGCGCATGTTCTATGTCTGCAGCCGTAATATAAAGACCAACTTTAGGAACAACCTGACCTGGCTTTAATTCGCCGTAACGTTCGTTCATGCCTCGTATCACTTCTTCCGCCGTCCATACTAATTCGGGTTTTTCCTCAATAGGCGTCAACGTCACTTCACGTAGATAAAACTGCGGCGTCAGCTTGGCATGGGTATACACATATACACGCATGCTCGTAGTACCCTCCGGAGCCTTGCCTTCCACAGCGATCTCCTCGTAATCCAGCGTATTCCAAGCGTCGAGCGGCACCTGCTGCAGTTCGTTCGAGGGTAGAAAACGGAGCTGTAGGAAAGCGCCCTCGCTGGTACCGGTTTCGGTCCCTTTTACCCATGCGCTTGGGCGGTATGTTTGTCCGGGGGTACTAGGTACCGTCTGTTGCAGACCCAGCTCACCTGCATAACCGCGATCAATCGACACCTCGTCTGAGATAAGTACGGCTCGTTTTTCCGGATCGTCCTCGTGAACAAAGGAGATCGTATTGCCGTTGCCTAATGTGCCGTAGGTCTGCCAACCCGGCGGCGGAATCGTCTTAGCCTGCGAGAACGCGGGGTTTTGCAGCAAATTGACTCCGGCGATAGGACGCAGGGTTATTTCACTCACAATAAACTGTGGCGTTGAACCGGAAGCCGTCCATAAAAAAACCTGCGCTTGCGTGGTGTCCGCCGGCGCGTAGCCCTCTACGAAAACCTCCTCGAACGCAGCTGTGTTCGTGACGGTTACTGGTACTTGATACAGCTGCGATGAGGGTAAGAATCGCAGCTGTAAAGATGCGCCGTCGGTTTTGGCCCCCACCGGCGCCTTTATTTTGGCGCTGAGACGATACGCTTGATGAGGTTCAGCGGCTACGATTTGCGTCAAGCCGATCTGACCGGCTGAACCGGACGCCGTAGACCCGTCGACGATCAGTAATCCCCGTTTTTCCGGATCGGCGGCATCCACCAAAGTGATGGTGTTCTGATCACTTAAAACGCCGTACAGCTGCCAGCCGGGCGGTGGAACACCTTCCTCCGCGTCGGCGAAGGTCGGATTCACAAAGATGTTGTCCTCGCCCGACACGGAGCCAATAACCACTCCCAACAGCATCACGACAAAGAACCACCAACAACTCCATACCGTCCTGCGCCGCATTTTGTTGCCTCCCATCATCTGCAGCACGCATGGTATCGGCGCCCGCAGCCTTATGTTACGTTTACTGGCTCTACAGATAAAAGCCGGTTCTAGTAACATTCAACTTCATGCCGGATAGTCCTGCCCAAACCGTATGCAAATACGGAGCCGGCGGATTGATCAATTAGCGCCGCCGTCCTGGTCGGCAGCCGCCATGACGGACAGCGGGAGAGGGTAAGTACAGATAAGCCCCCGGCCATGGTGTTCCTCATCATGTCCGGGGGCGTGGGAAGAGCTGAACACTGCAGCTGTTGATCAGGCCTTTTTCGGCGCGCTATGACAACCGGATACGTTTGATTTGCTACGTGCGGAACCTGCCAGCGCGCAAGGCGCTTGACAACCCGTACATCCGCCCTGATACGGACCGGCGTCGCTCTCTCCGCTTTTGAAAAACTGTGCGACCGCACCGCCTACCGCGAGCACAGCGATTGCAACCAGGACCCATGTATTCATAAGGCAACCTCCGATCAACTCATTTTACCATACAAAGCGACTTACCAACACGCGTCCACCTTTTGCCGACGAGGCTGCCGCAGTTGCGCGCAGAACACAAAAGACCTGCTACATGGCGTTCATTTATATTTAATAGACCATTAACGTTTTCGTCACAACCCCATTTTAGTATAATCTTACCGGTACAATAAGGCGCACATGCCCTATACGCCGTGATGCGCATCGGCGGTTGCCGGCCGACAAGGTTTTAGAGATGACCGAAATCACACATAACGGAGGTTGATGGTATTGAGGCTCAAACTGATATCGGGTATTGTAGTCGGTCTACTTCTGGTCGTATCTATGTCCGCGTTTGCCGCATCAGCTGAACAGGAAAATGCTGTCCAGGAGGCAAGGGCCAAGGTTCTTGCAGCGCAAAAAGAGCTTCTTGCCGCCCAGGTTGAGGCGGGTATATTGACGCAGGAACAGGCAGACCGCATCACAGCTTGGCTAGATGCTCGCCAAAAGCAACTACAGGGCTTGAGCAAAAAGCAAGAGCAGACTCCGGCCGAAGCATATCGGCTGGGCCTAGATGCTTTGAAGGATCGAATAAATGCGCTGGTTGAAGCAGGTCGCATCACTCCCGAACGCGGTAGCTTCCTCATCAAAATACTGGAAGCCCATGCCGAATATAAAGAAGCCGTTGGTTTTGAGCAGAAGCAACCTGGACGGATCTATCAGCGTGTGGAACCCAGAGGCCGCGGCTTCGGCATGCAATTTGGTAACCTGCCGCGGATGCAGATTCGCCAAGGTAGACCGTTCGCAGCGCCCGGCGTGAGTATGCCCATGTTCGGGGTCGGACGTGCGCATACGCTCCCGCGCATCGGCATCATGCAGCAATTACCCGGTTTGCGGCAAAAACGGATGGAAGACATGAACAACGCGACACCGTTTGGCGGTAGAAGACGGTTTGTCCCCGGCGTGCCGTTTGAAGGTTCCTACCGGTTCGGCATACAAGCGCCTACGCCAAGCGTACCCACAAACAAGAAATAGAGCCGTCGGTCCGGATCCGGCCGACTTCGTTGCGCATAAGTTGAGTCTCATCTATTAATCTGGAACTTATTTGAGAAGGACCCCAAGACATGTGCTCGGGGTCCTTTCTATGCTATGCTTCCTACCAGAAGGCCTTCACCCCGAGCCCTAATAACACGCCGACCAAGGTGCTCGTCATGGTACCAACCAAGAAGTATTCGGCAAATCTTTCATCGGCCAGTTTACGATAGCGTACGAAACCTTTGGCGCCGATTATAAATCCCAGCGCTTCATAGCTATTGGTAACCACCAAGGTGATGATCAGCAACCGCTCAAGCGCACCGATCACCTGGCCCAAACGCGGATCTTCCTGAGCGGATGATAACAGCCCGCTAGAGTCGGCCCGTGATTGCTCGCGACCGACAACCGGCGGCGTTCTTATCTCTTCCGCCAATGCAGTATCCTCAGCTGCTGCCGACTCTACGGCGCCGGGTGCTCTGAGCCTATGGATGAGGCCGGGTTTTTCCGGCGCTTGCCCTGGTAAAGGCGAGCCACAACTGCGCAATACCGACCGCACCAGATGATTGCCCGGCTGGACGGCGAACAATACCAAGCCTGCCGACCAGACTGTTTTTACCACTTCAGGCGTGTTCAGTACGGGAATCCGTCCCGGTACGGCAAATTCCCCACAGGCCAAAAACGTGATGAGCAGCAAGGCGTTGCCAAGGTAATAACTTCCGGCAGAGCGTATGTTTTCGTTAGGAAGGAATATCACATCGAGCAAAGCCGAAGCCAAAAGCCAGAGCAGGGTCGAACACCACTGTTGGAGGGTGAAACCGTAGAGCGCTCCCACAACAACACTGATCAGGCAGCGGAGGAGAACGCTCTTCCCCCAGTTGCTGAAGAAGTCGGTTAACGCAATGCAGTGAGTAACGCTCCACACAAGAAAAAGCGAACCCAGGCTACCCGACAAGAGGACGCTCATTAGTTGTTCGCCTCCGTTATCAGCCGGTTAAGTTCCCGCCAAATCACATTTTCAGCCGCCATGATATCTGCCGTATGCATGCGTTTAAGCATGCGACTCACCGCAGACGGGCTGATGTTGAGCATTTCAGCTAATCCGCGTTGCTTCTCCACCTGCAGACTCAGTCTGTAAATTTCTTCTTGCTTTTCGGTCCACCGAGATTTCAGCAGTTGGGTAAGATGCGCGATCGTGTTCAACAAAGTGTCTTGAGCGTCATCTCCGGTTACGATATGCAACGTGTCCGTTGTGCGTTTTAAATGTTGCATACCGGCTCTGGCTCGATGAAAGGCCGGTCCGTCCATTCCGACGGCATACTCTTTCGTATCGGTGGCCACCTGGCCCATGCCTATGCTGATGCGCACCGCAAACGGCAATGCGCGCACTTGCAGTTCGCGCCGGAGACCGGCAATCGCGGTAGCATCGTATAAAAGCGCTTGAAACTCATCTCCCAAGGTAACGACAAAACCGGAGGCTATGCTAGGCGCAAACGTAATATTGAGTTCGTCCATGAACTCATCCAGCTGCCGCTGCCAATACGCACGCGCCTCCAGCTGCCGAGAGCCTACAATATCGCCAATCAAAGCGAAGTACGTTCTGTCGCGCCGTTGCATAGCCACACCACCTAAATGAACTCCTTAGAGTTTACTATAGCTATGTTTACACATCAACGTCAACAGGATGTCTATTGCCCTGACAACGTCAATCGACTGTGAGCGCACTCCGCCGAAAACTCCCGCAGCAACCTCACATACAGGCGATAGTCATCAACACTCACGGCCGGCGGTGTCTGGTGATCACAACTGGGGATGTACCAGCCTGCCAGCACGGCCGGCTTAATGCGGGCGAATTCAGCTCTTAGGGCTTCCTCGCCCAAATGCATCACCGTTTTGTCAAAACCGCCTATCATGCGCCACGTAGGATGGGCTGCTCGAATGCGGTTCACATCTACGCCGGCCATGCGCTCCAAAGGTAAAATGCCTTGTAGGCCCACATCCTCGAACCAAGGTATCAGCGGCTCAATCTGCCCGTCACTGTCGATGAGGGGAATAATGCCTTTATTAAGCACCTCGGGAATGACCTGCCGATAAAAAGGCGCCATGAACTCATCCATCTGTGCGTAGGAAATCATCGGCCCATGGTTGTACGACATATCCTCGGCGAAAGTAATGAAGTCCGGTATGAAGTACTTGCAGACCGTATCCAACACGGCGAGGTTATACTCCGCCAAATCGGCATTAATCCGCTGCATCAGCCTGGGATAATCATAAAAAGCATACAGGTGTTCCTGAATACCGAACAGTTTGCGCGGAAACCAGAACGGTCCTTCCAGAGTAAGCCAGAGTATTGCCTGCCCTTGTTCCTGTTCGGCTCGCCACTGCCGCATCCTATCGACATCCAACCGCGGTAAATGGTACAAGGTGGGCAAAACCTTTTCGTAGTCGGCCTCATCCTGAATGATCCGGCCGCCATGACCCTTTGGCGCAGGAGTATCTTTGCCGCGAGGCTGAAGCCACAGCTGACGCATGCGATCCAGGCCGAAGTATTCCTGCAGATCCGCATCGGCAGGTACTCCCTGGGCTATCCAATTCTCACGCGTCAGCTTCCACCATGTAGCCCATTCGATGATGGGCAAGCCTTTGCTCACATCGCCCTGGAGCATTACGGCCTGAAAGCGTTCTCTAGCTGTATACAAAAACCTTTCGCTCCCTTTGCGCAGTACGAAACGTAGTATGGAAAGCGAGCTTTGGAACCCTACGGGAATCGATCAACGCAGCATGTCGCCGTGAATTTATCGCCCTACTTCCACCGTCCCGCAGCTCGCCGGTGGTTTGATTTGTACCGCCCTACTATACCGTTACTACCTTACAGGCGAATGACTACCGTTTGGCCACAAGGTGCACGTCGCCTATTTCCAGATCGTTTGTCGGATCGCCTGCAACCGTGACCCGTAAATACCGCATAGACGAACTATCCGGCACGGAGCCTGTAACCAGCAGCTTACGCCGCCCGTCGGGCGCTTGTTCAGCCACCTGAACCTCATAGGCCACATCCTGCCATGTTGCGCCATCAGACGATACGGCAACCGTGACCAGCCGTTCCAACTCACTATGCCGCGCATAAAACGTCAGCGTAAAATACCTAAGGTTTTGCAACTGCCAAGCGAGGTACTCCGCCGCCGCCGACCGGGGCCGCATTCGATCGCCATCGCCAAAGAACTGCCCAGGGTTGTCGGTGGTGAACTCCCATCCATCTGAGCGATCCACGGTTTTCAAGCGATCATCCGGGCCGAACCAGCCCAGCGTTTGTGGCGGCAACAATGCGTCGCTCAACGTTTGCCAATTGGCGAAGACAACACGTTCTGTAAACGAGGCCGTAATCCCCGTAGTCACGGCGAGATCGACAACCAGGTCGTACGCACCATCTGGGAATCGAGCGGTTTCCAACCGTATCTTTTCGGGTACGGCATCCCCGCTGTAGATGACATATTGCGTACTAGGCTCTCCACCGACAATTGCCGTCAAGCTTACCACCAGTCGTCGCACTTCATGCGGTGCGATACTTAAGTCCAGCGCCAAATGGATATCATCTTTTAAGGTGGCGCCCCAACGCAAATCCGGCTGAGCAAGACGAAGATGCTCCACACGGAAGACTCGCGATGCCTGCTCCGTATTGCCGGAAGCATCGACAACCGTCACTTCCAGCCGGTGCTCACCACCTGTCAGTTCAGCAGGGCGCAGATATAGATCCGTAGGTAAACTCGTACCGCCGTACAACAATTCGCCGTCCAAGCGAACATCAACTCGGGATGGAGTAACGCCGTATGCCTCTATCTCAATCGGCGTCTGCGGTGCGGATAAAGCCGCTTCCGGCGGAGAATCGATCCAAATATAACCCTGAGACAAGCGAAAGCCGACCACGCCCAAGCCCGGCATGGCCAAGGAAACCGCTCCTTCAATTACAGGCAACGGTTGGTTGGTAAAAGCATCTCTGACATACGTAGGTTCGGCCGGAAACCCGTCCAGGCGCACTTCCACCGGTTCTTCAGATGAGTTGACCAAGAACACATAGCGCTGGTTACCATAAGCTATATTCGCCATGGATACCGAGGGATAGGCGTAGATTTCATCAATGAAACCCGGCTTCAGCTGCGGCCATACGGTTTGTTCTCCCGCAGTGATCGTCAAACGCAGGTCATCACGCCGTTCGCCAAATAGAAACACCTGGCCCAACGCCAATTCTCCGTTGAGTTCTCTTGCTATTTTTGCATAAGCGTTGTAGTACGCCTCCCACGAACTCTGGGAAAACCCGCTGCGGTAAGCCAGGGAGAAAGGCACGACACCTTGGGCGCCGGACACCAACGCTAAGTATACATCATGGCGCGCCCATGAAGGAATTTTCGCCGCATCTTCCGGAGCCGGTTCCTGAAACATCTCCGGTACGGCAATGTGAATGGCTCCCGGACGACCATTGGCGGCCAAGGCTTTTTGTTGGTTTTCTATGCCCCACCGACACCAAATTCTACTTCCCAACTGCTCTGAGTAATTGGTGTACATCCCCTTACCGAGAATATCCAGGTGTTGCGCCGTAACCGCCAATTCTGAAGCATTCCGGTGTCCCGGATCATACATCCACACCGGTCGCTTATACGGGTCGGTTTCTCGAATGGTACGCGCAGCCACCTCTAAGTACTCCATTTCCTTAACCCGCCAAGGGCGTAGCTCTTCCGGCATCAGATACCACCAGGCAATCGTTTCGTCCTCCATTACGGCTTCCACTTGGCGCTTAATCTCGGCCGCAATTTCCGCCGGCGTGAGATTCAGGGCGGGCTTACCGTCGGTTTCATAGAAGTTCATCGGAATGCCTACGGTAAAAATGGCATACATACCGGCGGCTTTAGCGTTTTCCCGCATAGTGTACACGGCATCGCCGTAAACCGGACCATGCAGGGTGAAATAATTCTCCTTTTCGCGCACTGCAACGCCGGAATACCCGCCATAGGGAAAGATGCGCCCCTGAGGAAACACCTTATCCGCAGGCAAGTGGGCGCCTTTGTCGACGGCCGGTGCCCAAAAATCGCTTTGGGCGGCGCAAGTCGCATTGAAAAGCATAAACACAAACAGCAGAGTCAGGAGGCTTGCCAAAGTCCGGCGGCTGAATGCAGCCGAGGGAACCCTAGAATCGGTTGCCCTTAAACGTGACGGAGTAATCATGACATTCACCTGCTTCATCGATTGATTCGACCCCTTTGCAACAGAAAACGAGTAAGAATACGGCGTTACCGTCTAAACGGCGCGGTGAAAACGTAACAACAGGAGTCAATATGATAAACGTACCGATCGGCTGTAACCTGTAGCAACCGGGCGCCTGCCGCAGCGCGCACATCCCCGGCGAAACCCGTCTCGTCATATGGCACATATACCGTGGCTGTACCATTGGCTGGAACATCAACAGTTAAAGTGAAGCAGTCGTCCGCCAGCCGCCAACTACTGCGAACCACTCCATAGGGGGTCTGCGTCTGGCCGGTAGCATAGGTAAGGTCGCCTACCGGCCAAGGCTTGATGTGAATATGCTTAAAGCCCGGATCGGCCGGATCGGGTTGAATACCGGCCAACGTTTTGTAAAACCATGCGCTCACATCACTGAACATATGGTGATTGCGGGAATCCCTGCCGTCCCAAGCCTCCCAAAGGGTCGTAGCCCCTTGAGCCAGCCAGTATCCCCAACTAGGATAGTCAGTCTGGGTCACGATGCGGTATGCAACCTCGGCTTCTCCCAAATCGGTGAGGGAATGCAGCAAGTACTTGGTACCCAGAATACCGCAGTCCAGATGGTTGTTGCATGCAGCAACGGCATCCAGCAGCATCCGCTTAAAAAACGGCTTTTCGTCATCCTCGACTAAACCCTGGTAGAGGAAACAAGCAACGGCTGTTTGGCCATGCCCGACAAGGCGTTGCTCCTGTGCATTGTAAAAGTGTTTTCGGGCGGATGCTTTGATACGCTGAGCCAAACGCCGATAGCGTGCCGCATCGCCTGCTTTGCCTAAGATGGCGGCAATTTGCGCTACAAGGCGGACATCCGTATACTAATACGCCGTGTTGGTTAATGCCGGCGGCGCTTTGTACTGATACGACGCCGGGGTAGGCGGGCACCAATCGCCCAAACCGAAGTGTACGATATCATCCGTAGCCATGGCCGCCAAGAACTCCAGATACCTTTTCATCCCGGCATAATGCCGTTGGAGAATCTCGACGTCGCCGCGGTAAACATATAAATACCAGGGGATGAGAATAAAGGCGCTATCCCAAGCCGGACCAGCTCCCCAGTTGTAGCCCCAGCCCCCGGAAGGCACGATGCCCGGCAAAGCGCCGGTAGGTCGCTGACAGTCGGCGAAGTCATCCAGCCATTTGCGGTAGGCTGCTGCCGCGTCGAAGTTGTAGAGCACCTGCTCCGCCGATAGATGCGCATCTCCGGTCCAACCGTTCTTTTCCCGTTGCGGGCAGTCCGTAGGCATCCCGTGGTAATTAAACAGCGTGGAGTTGAGAGCCGCCTGTTGAATCTGATTGAGCAGCGGATTTGAGCAGCTGAATGAGCCGGCTGGTTTCAGATCGGTATGGACCATACAGCCGGTGATCGTATCGAGCGTAGGCGGCTCCGGCAGCCCCGTTACCTGTACATATTGAAACCCGTGGTAGACAAAGCGCGGCTCCCACACTTCGGTACCTGCGCCTTTAAGCGTATACTTGTCGGTTTGGAACTCGCCATCGTCTTTCAAGCAATTGATCGCGGTCTGATCAATATCGCCCTCCGACGTAAGGCGCTCGGCATAGCGCAGCGTCACCTGGGTACCAGCGGATCCGTTTACGGCAAGGCGCGCCCATCCGGCCATGTTGCGCCCCATATCAAAAACCCAACAGCCGGGTTTCACCTCGTGCATCCGCACGGGACGCACAGTGCCGGTAACCCGACAAGGCGGCATCAGCTGACTATGCAGACGCCCGCCCGGCGGCCGCGCAATGCGCACTGGATACCAACCTTGCGGTAAAGCGTCCGGCATATTCCCAGCATGGAGATCTAACCCCGCCTCACACCAACCGGCTATCTCAGCGCCCGCATCGTACACTTCACCTGTCCGCAGACCGTTGCTGCGGATGGGGCTGAGAGCCGAACGCCATGTGGCGTCGCTGACGACGATTTCCCTTCGGCCATTGACGTAGGTGATCTCGATCTGTATCAGCGCTTTGCATTCATCACGCCAAGGTGCCGCTTGGAAGTTCCAACTGACTTGACTGTGGTGGTTGTACCAACCATTGCCTAAAATAATACCAACAGCATTTTGCTCCGGTAATAGGAACTCCGTAATGTCAAGCACCGAGTATAACGCCCGCGCATCATATTTGGTGAAGGCGGGATGCAGTACGGCATCGGTAACTTTACGGCCGTTTAGGTATAGTTCGTAGAACCCTAGGCCACAGACATATGCTCGTGCCCACGCAACCGGATGCCTCAGCTGAAAATCCTTACGCAACAAAGGCGCAGCCAATGCCGTAGTCGCCTTTACGGGATAACCTGCGGTAATCCACTGCGCTCGCCACTGCTTGGGGTGAAGCAGTCCCATCTCCCAATAAGAAGGCTCGCTGAGAAGCATTTCTCCCGTATCGGTCCACACCTGGACTTGCCACCAGCACTGCTGTCGTGCGCGCAGCCTTCGCCCGGCATAGGGAATCAAAACAGACTTGTCGGCTTCCACTCGACCGGAATCCCACAAATCCGCCTCCCCATGCTGTAATTTGCCAAGCGCACCGGCAACCAAAATGCGGTAAGCCGTCTGTCGTGCTCCCAGACGTTTTGACTGCAACTGCCAACTCAAGCGGGGCGTCTGCGTTTCTACGCCTAACGGTCGCTCTACATGCTCGCAGCGCAAAGCGGTAACGGTATCCATAACACGCACCTCTGCAGGATGATCACCATCGAGCGTCGCCGCCCCGACGGCATGTTGTTTTACTTTACTCTTCTTCATCGCAGCGGCAGTTCTCCCTGCACAAGCGAAGCCAAGCGGATGTTTTTTAGAAACCGTGTGTGGAAATGCGCATGATCACTAGGTTGTAGGCGGAGTGATCATGCGCACATCATAGTAAGACGCGTATTGGCGGTGCATGCGATTGCTACTTCATCTCTCGTAAGATCGCATCAATAGAAGGCTTTATCTCGTTCATCACTTGGTTTGCCGATGCTTGGCCGGTAAAGATGCGGTTGTAAGCATTCGTCAAGAGAGGCAGTATCCTAGTCCAGTTCGGCATTGTGGATCCTAAGCGTTCTCCGACGTTATACGGCAGAGCATTCAACAAGACCTCGGTATTCAATCCAGGGTACAATTTGGCCAGTTCACCGGTGACCCACTCGTAGGCGGCCTGTTTTTGCGTGGGGATCTTACCGTTGCCTTGGCCGGCATATAGAATTTGCGCCTGCGTGTTGGTGGCCAAGAATTTCGCCCATTCCCACGCGGCATCCTGGTTGCTGCTTTTTGCCACATAGAGCTTATCGAGAGTAATCTCGCTGACTCGTCTCTCGGCCAAAGGCATCACCGCCCAGTTCCACTTCACGTCCCAAGACCGAGCCTGCCCCATAGCCCAAGCCCCTTCAATCATCATGGCCGACATACCACTGGCAAAAGGAGCTTGCGTGGTGAAAGGCACGGGCGTTATCCGCTCCACCAAAGCCAAGTCGGCTATCCGTTGGATGGTTGCGGCGCCGGCAGCTTGATTCAAAATGAACTCGGAGAAATCCGCGTTGAAGATCTCTTGTCCCCACATGAACGGCGCCAAATTGCCGAAGAAGTTGGGCAATCCGGCCAACCCCCAGACGTCATTGATGGCGTCGCCGTTGATATCCCGCGTCAGCTTCTTTCCGACCGACACGAAATCCGCCCACGTCCACGAGGTATCCGTCCAGGACGTTGAGGGATAAGCCAGGCCGGCCGTATCGAACAGTTCGGGATTGTACCAAAGAACGCGTCCGGAAAACCCGTAAGGGAGCGCAATCCTCTCTCCGTTATGGAATTGATCCCACGAGTTGAAGATACCAGGCAGGAAATCGTCTTCGGTTATGCCGTCCCTTTTAATCAAGTCATCCATAGCCAACAGCGCATTCGCCTCTACGAACATAGTGTCATAACCAGGGCTATACATGGGAGACACATCGTAGGGTATGCCCGCCGCAAACATCGTCTTAATCTTGGTAAACGACTCGCTATAGGCCAGTGGCGAATACTCAACGGCAATTTCCGGGTGTAGCTGCCGCCAGATGGGATAATACTCCTCAAAGGCTTTCATCTTGGCCGCATCTCCGACTTCCATAAACGTTACGGTCTTCTGCGCGGCCGCCAAACCGACGGCGGACAGCATGAGTACCATACCGATCACCAAGCAAAACCGTCTCATCGTGTCTCACATCCTTACGTTGATCCGAACGATTATCTTTCTCGGCTTATGCTCGTTACCAAGCTTAGTTGCCATATCGCTCTGCGATGGTCGCATCCACGATCTTCGAAAGATCCTCCAACGCAGCCTGTGCCGATACTTGCCTGCTGAGAATTCGCGGCAGCACCGCTCCTAGTTGCTGCTGGTAGCTTTCCAGTACGGGAATGGCCGGACGGTAGCGCACGGTGGAAACGGCGATCTC
>DUQB01000184.1 GCA_012838035.1 Bacillota bacterium
ACTCGGATTAGCAGCCGGATATCTGATAAAGGGCAGCTCGGAAGTGATTCCGTCCGGAACCGAACTGATCGTTCACGTCAAAACCGATACCACCGTGCAAGGACTCTCATTCGAACCTTACAACTAGATACTAGTAGTAACTGTGATCCCGGAAGGCCATCACTGTCAGCGATGGCCTTCCGGTTCTTACCAATACTTACCATACTTCTAACTTAAACTAAAATATGGTATAATCGCATATCTGCGGGCAATAGCCTCAAGTAAGCGTCGAAATAAAGCGAGCGGAGATCGCTGGATAGGTTCGCTGTTTATTTGTTGCGGGCTAATAAAAATTACGGAGCAGGATTATCTAGGAAAATGATGAAAATTATAATATGATCTTTCGTCGGGCAAGTGCTTATTTTTCCTAGTAAGTTGGGGATAGTTGAGGTGAGACCCTGGATATGAACGTTATTGAAATCCCGGTAGATCAAATTACTAGAGATCCTGAGCAACCTCGGAAGATATTCGACAGCGAAAAGCTGGATAACCTTGCCAAATCGGTGGCGGAAGTCGGCTTGCTGCACCCCATCCTGGTGCGACAAACGGATAACGGGTATCAGTTGGTCGCGGGCGAAAGACGCTTTCAAGCCGTAAAGAGTGCGAACAAGAAAACTATTTCCGCAGTGGTCCTGAGTCCCGGGTTACCTGTAAAACAAATACAATTGGTAGAGAATCTGCAACGAGAAGATCTCAATCCATTGGAACGCGCTATGGCGATACGCGAGTACATGCAGGTAGAGGGTTTAAATAAAGTACAGGCTGCCGATAAACTGGCCGTACCGCGCACCACCTTAACCGACTGGATGGATATCCTCGATGTTGAGGAGCGCTACAGACGTGCGGTAGTCGACAATTTTGAAGGTGGCGATTCCCCTGTCACCATGTCGCATGTGGCCGAGGCTTTGGCATTGGCTTCTCGTCTAAAGAGTCCGGCTATGTGCAATGTGGTTTTAGACGCCGTCATCGAATACCGCTTGAGCAAGGTGGAGACGCGCGAGGTATGCGCTTTGGTGCGCAATAATGCGGATACAACGGTAGAAGAAGCCGTCAGAGTCGTGCGCAGACCGGCCGAAGTGAACAAACTGCCTAAAGAGCAAGAGGATGAACGTAAAGCGGTTGAGCGCAATATTGAGCAGTGGGTGGCTATTCTGGAGCGTTCTTCTAATACCTTGGCGGAACTCTGTAGGGTCGCGCCGACGCATCTGCCGGAAAAAGATAAAGAGCGGATCATCGAACGATTGTTAGAGATTCGAGGGCTTGTGGGGGAAACTCTGGATCATATGACGGTAGAAGGAGAATTGCTGGATACAGCCATATGATGACAAGCAACCCTCCCGTTATGGGGAGGGTTGTCGTATTAAACAGAGTGTGGCGCCAACTGCGCTGCGTTATGTCCCAGACGGAGCTTCTACAACGTGATGCGGTCGTCGTCAATCTTGGTCTGTTCCTCGGCCAAAGCTTTTGCGGAGGCGATCAGTTCAAGCACAAAGGCTTTGGCGCGCGGTGTAGTGAAATCAGCCGCAATCTGAAATGCCAACTTCTGCATCTGCGGATCTGCCAAAATCGCCTTTAGGGTACGCTCTGAAGCCGGGTCGGACAAAAAGCCGGCCGATACCAGCAGAGGGCCCGGATCTACGCCCAAAGCATCAGCAATCCTCAGCACCACCTGGCGTGGTGGGATATATCCTTGACGGATGAAGTTGATCGCAGAGGGGCTTAAGTCGGCTTGATCCTCCAGAAATACCCATGGCTGCCCTTCGTCGGCTAAATATGCGGAAAGCACTTCCAAAAAACCTGCTCCAGGTTCAATATCCGGCCTTTTTAGAGAAGGAAGCCCGATGATATCAACGGATTGGTCCGCATCATCCGAGTATTCTCCGACGCCTGAGTAGCCGGCTAAAAACGATGCGGGAATGAAGAATTCAGGGGTCTTGTTCAGCGTGCGCGCTATACTAAGCAAAGTGGTAAGTGAGGGCAACTTGCGCCCGCGTTCAACGTCGCTGACAAAAGCTTGTGATTTGCCGATAGCTTTTGACAATGCAACGCCGGTCATACCAGCTTCATGCCTAGCCTTGCGCAACCTATTGCCAATGTGACGCGATAATTTCGCAATAGTTTCGTCCATTAAGCCACCTCCTCGACGACAATTATAACACAACAGCCTTCATTCGAAGTATTGTAGTGTAGTCTTTTATTCGAAATAGGGCTTTAGTTCGCTCTAGGACTTTTGGTCCATTCCTTTGAGAACCGCAAGCGCGGTGTGTATTACAGGTTGCGGAGCGGCAGGTATGAGCCTCTTTCCACCTACGCACTGGGGCATCATCTGTAGCTATTGTATATAGGAAGTTGGTTTCGAGAAGTTTCGAGATAATCCTCTCCGTATAGAGGGAAATTTTGTTGCGTAAGGGCTGGTAAATCCGCACAGTGGAGACAAGGCGTCGTCCGGCGTATCCGGGTTGTCGGACCCGGGCGGCCACTCTTGGTTGCAGTTTCATGTTATAATATACAGTAACCAGTTGATGATGCTGTGTAATATTACTTGTGCGAGGTGAGCAGGTTATGGCCATGATGAAAGTGAAAGATAATGTGGATGCGGACAGACTCGTAAGAGGTACGGTAGTGGCCGAACTCACCCAGGAAGAAGCCGATGCATTCCGCGAAATCATGATTATGTATGAAAGCGTCCGTATGACGCATATAACCTTAACATTGGCGCGTGAACTGGCCGAAAAGAAGGCGGATTGGTGGGAGACTATCTGTATTAAATACGGCCTGCCTCACACTTGGCCGTTAGCGGCGGATTATGTAGAGAAGGTCGTTTACATCGGTGAATAAGGCTTTACCTGGCGAACTGATTGTGCGGCCGGTGCGGCAAGATGATTTGTCCGCGCTGGCCGCCATTGATATGGGGTATGAGTCAACAGCCTGTTACAAGGTGAACAAACAGCAGGTAAATGGGCAGCTGCAGTATATGGTCACTATGGAGCAACTGACGCAACCCTATCGCATTGAGTACGACGCTTGGGACTGGACGGAGGCGCCTGGTTTTCTTGCGCATCTAAAAGCAGGGCATGTGTTTGGCGCTTTTCTCAATACGCCACAAGGTGAGTCCGGTACAGGCTTGCTGGAGCTTTGTCTGCGTGAGGAGCAACAGGCGGGGGAAATCGTCAGCCTGTATGTACACCGGCCGCTGCGTGGTAAAGGGATCGGTGCGGCGCTGATCAGAGCAGGCTTGGCTTGGGCCGGACAACACGACCTGCGGGCGCTTCTGGTCACTACGCAAGCTGTAGATGCACCTGCCATCAGTTTCTACCGGCACATGGGCTTCCATATCTGTGGCCTGCACGATCATTACTATCATAACGACGATTTGGTCACCGGCGAGGTAGCCGTCTTCCTGGTTCGTACATTGCCGTGAGAAGCGTGAGCAGCATATCGCAATAAAAAAGCCCTGCCGTGTTGCAGGGCTTTGGCACTTAAATCCGTTTCTCATTGATAGTCTTCACCGGGCTTGTATACGCACGCCGGCTCACGTCTCAGTTTCCTCTGTTGCCGCAACCTCCGCTCCCAGCGTAATATCCGCCAGGTATTCGGCCTCAACAATGGGCGGCGGTTCTATTTGTCCGGAACGCGGCGGATGCTGCTCAGCCAGTTTTAACACTTCCGTACCGGTCAGTTCCTGCTGCTGCAGCAACGCAGCCGCCAGGGCGTGCACCAGCTCCGCGTGGTCCTCTAATAGCCGAGTCACCTGCTGCTTCTGATCAGTGAGCAGTTTATTGATGCGGTTGCGCAATTCCGCGCTTGCCGCGCTCTCACCTAAAACCGAGTAGGAGTAAAGCGTACCGGCCATGCCCCAGGTACCGATGTAATCGGCTGCCAGCCGCGTGGCGTACTCAAGGTCGGAGACAGAGGCAGCTATTTTTGTCTTCAGGAACAGTTCTTCTGCCGCGCGGGAGGAGAGTGCCACCTGGATTCTGGCCAGAACATCGGCGGCGGTCAGCGTGTACCTATCGGCGATCGGTTTCGTGGCGGAGACGCCTAGGCTGCGACCATGGCGGATAATGGCCACCTTCACCAAGCGTTCATTAGGTTGCAGGCGCAACTGCGCCACCGCATGGCCCGCCTCATGATAAGCAATGCGCCGTCGCTCTTCTTCAGACATGGATTTAATAGGCTGTCGCAAGCCCCACTCGTGGATTTCCCGCGCATAACAAATGTCTTCATAGGTAATGGCGGTCCGCCCTTCAAAGTGCGCCTTTACCACGGCTTCATTCACAATGTGCTTAATCGTCACCGGCGTATAACCCACCATGTCGGCTGCGACCATTTCCACGTCGATGGACGGCAAGTGTCGTACCTTGTTCAAGTAGTATTCCACTACCTCCACGCGCCCGTCAAAATCGGGGGGATCGATGACGATGGAGCGGTCAAAACGCCCTGGGCGCAGAAGCGCCGGGTCGAGCACTTCAGGTAGGTTGGTGGCGGCAATGGTGAGCACTATGGGTTGTCGGCCGGGCTTGGGTCTTAAACCGAAATAACGCATGATTTTGGCCCACCAACGGTGTTCGGTGTTGGGAGGATCCATCTGCAGCAACAGCTCATTGAGCATCCCTTGGCCGGCACCAAATATGCCGATGGTACCGCCCATGCCGGTGGAGCCGCCGCGTCGCATGCCGATGGCGTCTATTTCATCGATAAAGACGATGGCTGCTCCGTATTCCAGTGCCAAACGGCGTGCTTTGCGGTATAGCATCATGATCTTCAGATTGCTGACGCCGAAGAACATGTTCTGGAAGGAAGGCGCCGATGCGTAAGCAAAGGGGAGGTCGGCTTCGGTGGCAATCGCCTGAGCCAGGTATGATTTGCCCGTGCCCGGCGGCCCGACCAGCAGCAGGCCTTTCGATTGTTCGCCACCCATGCTCTTGAACTGCTGCGAACCTTTGAGCAGGGTGACAATGCGTCTAGCTACCTCCAGCACCTCGGGGTTACCTTTGTAATCCTTAAAGGCGACCTGCGTTTCTCCGGCTTTTAGCCAGTAGACGCGGGCTCGTCCCAAAAACCAAAGGATGGCGGCTATCTGGACGACACCTAGGGAAATCATGTAGATGAAGTTGTATAAATTGGCCGTAAGTACGGCGGTATACATGCGCATCATCTGCGGCGCATACCACCAAGCCAGTACATAGAGAGCGATGAGCACAAGGCTGATAATTTGCCTTCTGCTTAATTTGGAACTGCTTTTGTGGGCCAAACAGCCGTCACCTCAGTCAACAAAGAGATATCTCGTATTGCAGGGCAAACAGTAAGCGAACGGCGCGCCTCGGAATAGGGCGCGTTCATTCGTTCTATTTACCCGCAGCGCAGTCCGTTTCCTGCTCTAGTAGCGCAGTCGGAGAATAACACTTCTCGTCTAAAGAGGAAACTTCCGGATCAAGTCGCGCGTTGCTAGAGCGCAGCTCCGGTACGCAACGCCTGCTCGTATTCGTCGGCATATGGAAAACCGCCTTCACGTGCCGCCTGAACAGTCGCAGCGATATCATAAGCAACGCGGTGCAGCGTATAACTACAAGCGTCTGGTTCAATCGTAAGGATGAGATAAGCGGCTCGGGAGTCGCCGTCGATGGGATTACCCGCGCTGCCGGTGTTTATCAGCATGCGCTCGCCGATCTTGCGCGCAAACTGGGAGTGTATATGCCCATAAACGACGATAGTCGCCTTTTGCTCCGCCACCATAGGTGAGAGTTCAGTTTCGTCGGCTGATGCGGGGTACCAGTCTTCCGTGCTGTGCGGTGAGGCGTGAACGCATAACAGTTGCTCGCCCAGGCCGTGCCAGGCATACTGCAGGGGGAGTTGCTGCAGACGTCGCAACTGTGCGGAGTTGAGTCGATTCAGTCCCCAGGCCCTAAACGCATCCATTTGCCGGCGGCGCGGTTCCGGAGGCTGGAAGGAAGCGGGAAAGCCGCGCGTGAGCCACTGATCGGTATTGCCCTGAATTTGCGCTATGCCGGGGATAGCCGCAATAGCCTCAATACACTCTGCGGGCTGCGGTCCTTTAAAGGCCACATCGCCTAAGCACACCCAGTGTTCTACCTGTTGCCGCCGGCCATCAGCCAGTACGGCATTAAGCGCCGCCAGGTTACCATGTACGTCGCCGAAAACGCCAATGCGCATGAAAATTCCTCCCTGTTCATGCCAAGTTATCATATCGTGACGGTATACTTCTATAGTACCTTAGCAAACCTGGTTCGGAGAAGAGCTCTATATAGCATCAAACGCCGCGATATCCTCGGGGTTGCCTGCCGGCCAGCCGCCAATCAAATCGGGGTCGGCCTCCGTTAATGCCAGGGCTTGCTCTTTGTACTTTTTGGCTAGTACATCGAACCCCATGCGTTTGGCAGTACGAGCGGCGACTACGTTGAAGGATACTTGCATGTATCGATCATAAGGTTCGGCGTTTTGTTCACTGAGCATGAGGCCTTGCTCCAGGAGGAGCAGGCCTAGAAGCCTGTAGGCGGGAGTATTGCGGTCGTCATCCATATCCGCCAAACCTGTGCCGATGTAGTAGTGCAGTCGTATGTCATCTCCGATGAAATCCAGGAGCTCAGACGTAAAATCATCTCCAAGCCGCTCTGCGATCCGATAGACCTCATTCATGGCTATGCCGCGATAGCCTATGTGACCCAGATAGGGGCGCAAAGGCTCAAACGGCGCAGCGGGGTTGCCGATTGACAGGGAAAACGTACTGAGCATGTGGTCGATTAAGGCTTGGTGTTGCTCAAAGGCTTCTGATGCGGCTTGATACACGACCAGGTAGAGATAACCGTCGAGAACGGCGTAGATGGACTGCAATTTCATCGCGACATCGTCTAGTCTATGGGAGAGAATGAGCTGCTGCGCCGGATAACCGCCGAGTTCCACCATCTGATTGGACAGGATCTTCGTGTCCGTCAGCAGCGTTTTCGCTTGATACACCGCAGCGTTATGATATTGATCCAGTGTAAACTCTATTGGACAAGTGGTCACGGTTAAGAGGACCAGACTGATATCATGAAGATCCGTGAGCGGTTTAGCGAAACCGACATCGATATTTACGTCTTGGAAGAGGACCCAGTTACCGGGGTAGTCGAATTGATAGCGCGGCGTATCGTTTACATAGGTCGAATAAGACTCGGCCGCCAAACAACCATAAGCGCCGGGAAGCAGGGCGATGACCGCAATCACGGCAATCTTAGCCCAAAAGGTTGATTTCATGTGCGCATACTCCTATCTTGAGTCACGTTCTTTATCCGACCCATCCGGCGATAATACATACCTTGAAATACCAGGCGATGTTACCTGTGAGAGAGTTTATTCTTGATATAAGCTGATACGTCTTCCGGGGTGATCTCTAGAGCCAGGGCAAATTCCTCATACAGTCGCTTTTCGGCCACCGACATGATTTCTTCTTGAGCCCGATTGAGCGTTTTGTTTACTTCCGCCTTAGCCTGTTTCTCGAGGTACAGCGTTTTGATCACTCTGACCAGCTCTTCGTTCTTCCCTGATTTGACTGCTGCCTTCAACGCCTGGCTTTGTTGCCGTTCATCAGCCATCTCATAAGGCTCTTGTTCGGGTAGGCTCTCTATCAGTTGCATTACTTCCTCTTTGGAAAAAATAGGGCGCATGAGGTGTCGGCTGCGCGCAGGGATCTTGATGGTCAGGTTATCGTCAAATACGGGGTGCAAAACATAGTATGTGCTTTCACCCAGCCCTTCATCGCCGACTTCGATGTCCGTTATCCGACAGGCTCCTGTTGCGCCATACATGACATAATCATTGATTTTGAAAGCCATGCGATGTCCCCCTTTTTCGGGTTAGTCGTGCTGACCCAGCTGCCGTTGACATAAAGTTGTCCTGTACGCATTAGTCCGTTGGCGCCGTTGCGCCTTAATGGGCGGAATCCCATGCAGTCTATTATGTCCAATTCCTGGGAAACGTTGATGGCGCATCTTCCCTTGCGGCAGCGTTGTTTAAAAAAGATTGATGATCATCACTTGTTAAATCGATATTGCAAGAGTTATATTCTAGCTTTAGTGTAGAAATGCCTGCTACTGTTGCAACGTAGGGGGCACGCGGGCGTAAGGGGAACAGCGGGAGGAAAAGTCCCGTACCGTCCGGGATTCAGCGCCGCGGCATCGGCGCGCGCCAGTGCTCTTTGTGAGTAAGGCGTGACCGACCAAGGCTGCTGTTCAAGTAAGTAATAAGCGGTGGTACAAATACCACCGCTCAACAATCAACTTTTTGTTTTCATTTGCAGGGCAATCCGAGCCTTCGCCACAATGTCGGCGGCAGTCAAGCCGTAGGCTTCTAAAAGCTCCTCCGGGGCGCCCGATTCACCAAAGGTATCTTGAATGCCAACCATCTGTACGGGGACCGGATGTGTAGCTACCACCACTTCAGCTGTGGCGGCACCTAGACCGCCTATCAGCTGGTGCTCTTCGGCAGTCACAATAGCCCCTGTTTCCCGTGCGGCCTTTTCAATGGCCGCGGTATCCAGCGGCTTCAATGTGTGCATATTGATCACACGTGCCTCAATTCCCGCGTCGGCAAGCTCTTCGGCCGCCAACAAGGCCTGACTCACCATGTAGCCATTGGCGATGATGGTCAGATCATCGCCGGCGCGCATGGTATAGGCCTTACCTAACTCAAAGGGTGTATCCGCCGCGGTGACCACCGGCGTTTTCTCCCGCCCATACCGGATGTATGCGGGGCCTACCATATTGGCTACCGCCAAAGTGGCCTTGCGGGTTTCGTGATAGTCGCAGGGCACCACCAGAGTCATATGCGGCAGCACTCTCATAATGGCGCAGTCTTCCAAGGCCTGGTGCGTGGCGCCGTCAGGTCCGACGCTGATGCCCCCGTGGGCGCCGGCCATCTTTACGTTCAACTCGGAATAACAGATGGTGGTCCGGATCTGATCCCAAGCCCGACCACTTAAAAACACGCCATATGAAGAGACAAAAGGTATCAGCCCGGCTAAAGCCAAACCTGCGGCAGCGCTCAACATATTCTGTTCTGCGATGCCTAAGCTGAAAAAGCGCTGGGGGAAACGTTCTTTGAACCATAAGGCGCGTGTCGATTCGGATAGATCAGCGCCCAACATCACTACGCGTTCGTCTTTTTCGCCCAGTTCCAAGAGGGCCTCACCAAAGCCGTCGCGGCATAGCCGCCATTCCCAATTATGCAATTACAGCACATCCTTACTGATTTGTTGCAGCCAAATGTGCGAGAGCTTCTGCCAGCTCTGCCTCTGAAGGCGCTTTACCGTGCCAAGCAGCCACGTTCTCCATAAAGGGCACGCCGCGTCCCTTAACGGTTCGCGCCATGATGAGCGTAGGTTTACCTACCGTAGATGCCGCCGTATCGTAGGCTGCCGCGACTTGTTCCATGTCATGGCCGTCAATTTCCACAACATGCCAATTGAAAGCGCGCCATTTATCGGCACACGGATCCAGAGTCATGACGTCTTCCGTGTTACCGTCGATTTGCATGTAGTTGCGATCAACGATACCGCATAGATTGTCTAGCCGATAGTGCCCGGCGCTCATGGCCGCTTCCCAAATCTGGCCTTCTTGGATCTCACCGTCGCCCATTAATACATAGGTACGCCACTGCTTTCTCTGCAGTTTGGCGCCCAAAGCCAGCCCCACGCCGACGGACAAGCCTTGTCCTAAAGAGCCTGTGGAAACCTCAATACCGGGTAGGCGCATACTGGCCGGATGGCCTTGCAGCCGGCTGCCCATCTTCCGCAATGTGAGCAGCTCCTCGCGGGGGAAATAACCGGTGTGGGCCATCACTGCGTATAAGGCGGGCGCGATGTGTCCTTTGGACAAGATAAACCGATCTCGATCGGGCCAATCGGGCTCTTGTGGGCGATGCCGCAACTTCTTGCAGTACAGACCGACCAGCAACTCCACTGCGGACAACGAACCGCCGGGATGTCCTGAACCGGCCGCCGCCGTCATGCGTAGGATATCGCAGCGCACCTCTCTGCAGATGTCGTTTAGATCAACTTCATTCATCCATATGCCTCCTGGCTTCTACAATACCGCTGGACCAATAGTTAGGCGCAGAAAAGGACGGACCTGGGCAACAACTGGACGCGCCGAGGCGGCAGAACCAGTCGCTGCGGTAGCCGGGACGGGAGATGCCGTGAGAACGCCGCATTTTGACCCGCATCGCCAAACATGGAGTCTGACGAGAGCGTTGCAGTTGCTCACAGCTCTATTCCATGCTTGTCCATTGGTATCCATGCTCACAACCTACATCGTAGTATAGCGGATGTTATAGGTGGTGAGGTGGTGTCCAGCACTAGACTTCATTATACTCCGATATGGCGCACCCCTGCCGCCAAGACATTAACAAATAGTAACTAGAGTGTGAGAGACTTCACAAGCTGGGGGGTCGCGTTTCAAACACGCAGACCAGGACGATTTCCGATAGTGGTTAGGTAAATGTCCGTCTTGACAAAACGCGGTAGCACCGAAAGCGGGTAGTAGATCCAACGTCGATTTGGTTGTAGGATACGGATGAAAAGGCACCCGGCGCTGCATCTGCACGGCTACTGCGCTGCAGCGCCGGGCGTTCTCCGTTGTGAATGCACGGCAGAGGCGTAAAGTTGAGATGGTTTAGCAAGTCGGATGATCTAGACACCGTTGTGCATAGCCTGATCAAGTACCCGACGGGCTACGGCAGCGCTCGAATGCGCCAAATCGCTGATTTTAGGCAGACTATAGCCGAATATGGCGGTATTGAGCGTGTCGTTAAGTGGTTGCACCCATTGAGGCGGTAAAGCGTGCGCGCCAAGCATCACGCCGATGATGGAACCGGCGGTCGCGCCGTTGCAATCCGTGTCCCAGCCGCTTTGCACCGCAATGCTGATTGTTTTTCCCAAGTCGTTTTCACCATACAACATGGCAAGCAACACTAAAGCCGCATTGTTGATGGTATGCACCTTAGACAACCTTCCATACTTCGCGACGATGCTTTCATGACACTGTTGCCAGGTTTTATGGGTTTTATGCCAAGTCAGCATGTCGGCTACCATGTGTGCGAACCGGCTATCCGTAGGGATTTCGGCAGTAGCTGTGCTGATAATCGTCTGTATATCGTTAGTCGTAAAGGCGGCGGCAATAGCTGCGGCAACCCACATTTCACCGTATATCCCGTTCTTAACATGGCTCAGCCTAGCGTCTCGCCAAGCAAACTCGGCTGCTAGTTCAGGCAATCCCGGCGCGGCGTAACCAAAGCTGTCAGCGCGTATCTGCGCACCGATCCATTGCCTGTACGGATTTCTGTAGTAGGCCGTTTCAGGCGGGGTACGTCCCTCAACCAGGTTTCTATACGCTGCCCGTTCAGCTGTGTAGGTACAATAATAGGGCAGTCTATGTAACCAAAGATCGGCAATGTCGCGTGTTGTAAAATCCATGCCCCGTGTCTTCAGAACGTGTAAGCCGATCACCGTATAATCTAGATCGTCATCCTGCGGAGCGTAGCGGATATGTCCGCGGCACGATGACAGCAAATGAAGGTTAATGGTACGCGGCAGAGTCTCAGGCGCCAAGTCTGCAAAGGGGATATAGTCATTGATGTCCGCTTCGCCCAACGCCGCTAAATAGGTCTCAATTTGTGCTCGACTCCAGCCTTCCACCGGTTTGCCCAATGTACATCCAGCCGCTCGACCAAGCCAACCGCCATAGATCCTATCCAGGAGCTCATCATCAGATAACTGCGCAGGGATTGCTCGAGGACCGGGCGGACGTGCTTGTTTAATGCCTTCCAGGTCGGATGGCTCCCAATAATCCGATTTGTGCGGCTGAAGCCGTTGAACTTCCATATACAACGCTTCCAGCTCCTGCCGACTACCTCGCTCCTTAATGGCTTCGTAACGCTTTTGCAGGTCATAAAGGCTTTCCGGTGTACAACCGTCATCATCGCGTTTGGCTTGCAGTTCATCACCAAGAAGGGTTGCTATCATATTTTTGCCCCCTATTCGGAAAGTATTTGGGCATCGACCTAAAAAGCGAAATGTGCAGGACTATGTCACCGGCGTGTATATGTCTGTTCACTGGCGAAATAGCGGTTTTGTCCGCAGAAATGCCTGCCTGGCGGGTGCTGGGTGGTGTAAAGACCACGGCTCGTTTAGCCTCATCGTAGATCGTCGGCATTGGAATCTACTTCTAATGAGAGATCTTTCTGCCTTTTCACCGGGATTCCTCTCTATCAATCCCGAGCTATACCGCCGTCAAGGTGCCGGCCATCATGTTCAGCATGGTGTTGGGGCTGCAGCACGGACAAACCCTATCTGCGCTATAAGGTTTTATGCACAGCAGGTACGAGCGGGGCGACAGAGAAACTCTAATGGCATCCGTTTCATACGGGATTAGATGGAGCTGCCGATCGGCGGCTATTCCGGCCTTTTGCCTTATCGCGGGGCATAACGGCGCGAGAAAGCGGGTAACGGGTCGGTGTACTAAACCGTATGCCTATACGGTAAGGCTCGACCACCAGGAGGTCATAACGTGTCATATGTCCGCAAGCTTGCCCTTTATGGATTACTGTTGCTAATGACGCTGATATTTACAGGTTGCATTAAGACGGATTACCATGTGCGATTAAACAAAGACGATAGCGTTGATGTGGTTGTAACCATAGGCCTAGACCAGTCGATCGTGGATTCGAAAACGCTGGAAGGCGACGAGATCATGCGCGGTATGTTCGACAGCTTGGCAGACCAGGGATTTACTATAAGTGACTACGTCGAAGAGAACTTCGTCGGCGTACGAGGTACCAAGCATCTGGCTTCTTATACAGACTTAATTGATACCGACGGCCGCGTCATCGGAATTACGCGAGACGACTCCTTGTTTTTTCATAGGTATCACATACAAGGGGCGTTTGACCTCAGTACCGAAGATGCGTATTCCGAACTCGCCGAGGACTCTCTAACCAAATTTTTCTACGATACGTTCGATTTGCAGTTCAGATTAACCGCTCCGGGCATGGCGACCAACCACAACGCGACGAGCAGCATCGACGGTGCCTTGGTATGGGAGCTGAAGATGGCTAAAAACAATCTGATACTGGCCGAGATACTGGTCCTCAAGCCTTGGGTCATCATTCTGGCTACGCTTCTTGGTTTGGGACTACTAGGCGGCCTCGCGGTACTGATAAAACGGGGTGCACGCCCTGTACAAAAAGAATCCTAATCCTTGGCAACGCCCACCACCGGCGCAGAAACGCATTTGGGGACATTTACCATCCACTTGCGCGGCAATTCTTGTGACAATTATGTTGCCGCTGGGGACATATGCACCTGGACGTGGTACAATGATCGCACTGGGACATAATACCGATAACGGCGTAGGTGAATCCCAAGTCAATGATCTGATCCACCATGGGCACTGCGGTTACCAGCCGGATATGGTTCTGGTCCGGCAGTCCGCAAGTCACCTAAGAACCCGGGTACCTGTCCCACGATGGCTGTCGGATGTTACCTGATAAAGCGTCTGGGAAGGTGGATGCATTGAAAAAGGGCACAAACGCTCCGGTGAAGATCATGATCGTTGATGATCATGAAATCGTCCGTGTTGGTCTTAAGACCTTGTTGGAACCGGTGCCCGGCTTTCATATTGTAGCTGAAGCCGCCGGCGGCCAAGAAGCCGTAGCGATTGTCGAGGAACTGGCCGCGCAGAGCCAAGCAAGCGAGTCGCCGGCAGGTCCGCCCGACGTCATCGTAATGGATGTCCGCATGGCCGGCGGCTCAGGCATAGACGCCTGTCGGATTATCCGCACCCGCTTTCCGCAAATCAAAGTCATCATGCTTACATCCTACTCGGATGATGAAGCCATCTTTGCCTCGGTGGGCGCCGGCGCATCCGGGTATATCATGAAGGAAGTCGGTAGCGATGAACTGATCCGCGCCATTCGCACGGTTTACTCCGGGGGGTCTTTATTGGATCCCGAAACCACCCGGAAAGTGTTGGAGCACGTGCGCAGCGTTCAGTCCGTCGTATCCGAGACGGAGGGGCGACGCTCCGGTCAAGAAGCCACCTTCCGTTGGATCAATTCCGGCAAAAAACGCGGGGCGAACCAGCCTAAAACGCTGCAGGAATTGGCTGAGCCCCTTACGGATCAAGAGTATCGTATCCTGGCATTAATCGCTTATGGAAAAACGAACCGGGAAATCGCCGAGGATATCTTTCTTAGTGAGAAAACCGTGCGCAATTATGTCAGCAACATTTTAGGCAAGCTGAATTTGAGCAATCGCGCGGAAGCGGCGGCATTTGCCGTACGCCGCGGGATTGCGGGAAATCCGCGGTCTTAGCGACCGAGCGGGTGCGGCATTATCGCTTCATTTCCGGCATAAGTACCGCTGAGTGAATACGGATCGTATGCGGCTACCTGTCGCTCAATGCATTTCCAGGTAGCCGCATTGCATTATTTACTGCTATCTGGTTTCATGTGAGTTATACTAATAGGGATTGTTGCCTTTATCGGCGGCGTGCAACTTGGGACGGGACGGTCTCGGCATCCGCCTGTTTCCCAGAGCTTTTTCGTGTAACAGCATATTGTTTTTCCAATGCCTAAAACACTCACCGGAATGGGAGCGATCGTTTGATGTTGGGGAGCTGTAAGGACCGTACGTTGGCTGCAGAGGGCAAGCGGCGCATAGAGTGGGCCGATCAGGCCATGCCCGTGCTGGCTTCCATCCGAGAAAGATGGACGGTCGAGCAACCGCTCCAAGGTTTGCGGGTGGCGGCATGTTTGCATGTAACTACCGAAACGGCAAACCTCATGCGTACTTTGGCTGCCGGCGGCGCGCAAGTCAGCCTTTGCGCTTCTAACCCGTTATCTACGCAAGATGACGTAGCCGCGGCTCTGAATGAAGCGTACAAGCTGCCGACGTTTGCCATTCGAGGTGAAGATACCTCTACATATTACGAGCATCTGCACCAAGTTTTAGATACTCAACCACATATCACGATGGATGACGGGGCGGATTTGGTGAATACCGTACTGAGCAGCCGCAGCGAATTGATTCCTCATCTGTTGGGGAGTACGGAAGAGACCACCACAGGCGTTATTCGTCTTAAGGCTATGGAAGCCCACGGTAAACTGCCCTTCCCGGTCATTGCCGTCAACGATGCGTTGACCAAACATATGTTTGATAATCGTTACGGCACGGGACAATCCACTATCGACGGCATTATCAGGGCGACGAATACCCTATTGGCCGGTACTACCTTCGTCGTCGTCGGGTATGGCTGGTGTGGTCGCGGTTTGGCCATGCGCGCCAAAGGGATGGGCGCTCATGTAGTAATCGTGGAAGTCGATCCGCTAAAAGCGCTCGAGGCCGTCATGGACGGTTATGTGGTCATGCCGATGCGCGATGCTGCGCAAATCGGCGATATCTTTGTTACGGTCACAGGAAACAAGCATGTGATTGACGTGCCTCACTTCGAATTAATGAAAGACGGCGCTATTGTTGCCAACTCCGGTCACTTCGACGTTGAGCTGAATGTGAAAGGTCTTAACGCAATTGCCGTATCTAAGCGAGAAGTAAGACATGAAGTGGAAGAGTTTATGCTGTCTGACGGCCGCCGTATACGTTTACTTTGTCAGGGTCGGCTGGTGAACCTCGCCGCCGCCGAAGGTCATCCGGCGCAAGTGATGGATATGAGCTTCGCGAATCAGGCGCTGTCCGTGCACTATATCTACACTAATCCCGGGCGGCTGCAAGCTAAGGTGTATCCGGTTCCCGCAGAGTTGGATAAAGAGGTAGCCCGACTAAAACTACAAGCAATGGGCATTCAAATCGAGGTACTTACAGAAGAGCAGATAGCCTACTTGGCTAGCTACGATCTGGGTACCTAACCCAGGTCTCAACCCATCTTCGGCGCCGTGTGGAGCAACCGCCGGCGGTCGCACGAAAAAGATGCGGCGCCATTTAGTATATTGGCAGCAGGGAAACGCTAAGCCAAGATAGAATCCGAAATAACGACACCATCCTACAAATGGCGTTGTATGCGCCAGGAATCTAACAATTACGCCCAGAACAGCGTTCACACCGGAGCGTCAGGCTGCCGGCGCGAAAGGCCGACCGGCGTATCACTCATTAAGCGTGAAACCGGTACGTCGTCGAAGCAAACGGTATCGCATTCTGTTTTATTCGGCATGTTTTCAGCACGAACCGAGCGCGTCACATGGGAACCGAGCGCTCCTCGGCATTATGAGGTCGAGAGAGGGAACATCTTGACGGAAAAGCAAACGACAGGATCCATAAAGGTTACGCGACAAGAGGCTTTGGACTACCATAGTCAAGGTCGGCCCGGTAAACTGGCCACACACATTACCAAGCCTTGCGTTACGCCGCGCGATCTGACCATGGCGTACTCGCCGGGCGTGGCCGAACCGGTGCGCGACATTGCGGCAGATCCTGATAAAGTATATAAATACACGGCTAAAGGGAATTTGGTAGGCGTCGTTTCCAACGGCACAGCCGTTTTAGGTTTGGGCGATGTCGGCGCCCTGGCGGGCAAGCCCGTTATGGAAGGCAAAGGCGTCCTTTTCAAGCGTTTTGCGGATATCGACGTATTTGATATTGAAATCGATGTGGAAGATCCTGATGAGGTCATTCGCATCGTCAAAGCGTTGGAGCCCACATTCGGCGGCATCAACTTGGAGGACATTAAAGCGCCCGATTGTTTCTACATTGAGGAAGAACTGCGGCGCCGCATGTCCATCCCCGTGTTCCATGACGATCAACATGGTACGGCGATCATTGCCGGCGCAGGTTTGCTGAACGCCCTCGCTATTGTGGGTAAAAAGCCGGCCGATGTCCGGGTTGTCATAAACGGCGCCGGAGCCGCCGCCATCTCGTGTGCGCGCTTTTTCGTCAGCCTGGGAATAGCACGGGAGCATCTCATTCTGTGCGATTCCAAAGGCGTCATTCACCAAGGGCGCAGCGAGAACATGAATCGCTATAAAGCCGAATTCGCTACGGACCATCCGGCGCGCACCTTGGCGGAAGCGCTGGTCGGGGCCGATGTGTTTGTGGGGCTGTCCGTAGCAGGTGCGGTTACGCCCGAAATGGCGCAGAGTATGGCGCCGGAACCGATTATCTTCGCTTTGGCCAATCCGGATCCGGAAATCACCTACGAAGAAGCCAAAGCGGCTTGCCCGGATGCGATCATCGCCACCGGTCGCAGTGACTATCCTAATCAAGTGAATAACGTGTTGGGCTTTCCGTTTATTTTCCGCGGCGCTTTGGATGTCAGAGCGCGCAGCATCAATGAAGAGATGAAAATTGCGGCCGCCAAGGCTCTGGCCGCTTTAGCGCAAGAGGAAGCGCCCGATGAAGTCAGCAGGCTTTTTGGAGTTGAAAAGCTGACCTTTGGTCCCGATTACGTCATACCCAAACCGCTTGATCCCAGAGTGCTGTGGTGGGTGGCGCCCGCTGTAGCGCAAGCGGCCATGGATAGCGGCGTTGCGCGTCAACCGCTTGATATTGCAGCATATAGGCAAAGTTTGGCGGCCCGGGTTTAACGGGTTCAATCTGTTAAGCGCGTTTTGAAACATAGCGAATTTCACAGGTATTAGAGGGGGACACGCATGCCTACCTTAAGTAATGGAAACACACCTGAATACTATGAGGAAGATTCCATCGATCTACTTGAGATGTGGCATGCCGTGCTGCGCCGCAAGTGGATGATCATCGGCATTTTTCTGGCGGCGGTGGCGGCCGCCGTTGTGTTCAGTGAACTGGTTACTCCTATTTATGAAGCGACCACGACGGTGATGATCCAAGACCAGTCGGGCGCAGGTCAGTTCGCCGTGTTTGAAGCATTCGGCGGGGCCGGCAAGAACGTCAATCAGAACTATATCGAGGTTCTGAAGAGCCGTACGCTGGCGGAACGGGCTATGGAAATGCTGGGCTACGGAGAGGAAGCCTCGCTGGAAGAATTCCGGAGGAGTATCTCGGTACAACTGGTGACCGGTACGGATGCCATCCGCATTAAGGTACAGCATACCCACCCCCAGGTGGCCACCGACCGCGCGAATGCCATTGTAGCCGCCTTTATGGAACTTAACCAGGAAGTGAACAGTGAAGAGGCGCGCAATGCGCGTGTCTTTATTGAGAATCAGATCAAGTCGGTGGAAAAAGACCTGGAAACGGCGGAAGACGTGCTCCGGGAGTACAAGGAGTCCGAAAGGGTTTTCGCCCCCAGCGAGGAAGCGCGGACGGTGTTGAACCGGCTCAGCGAGTTGGAGAAAATACATGCGGAAACCAGTGTGGAATTGACGCAAATTCAGCTCAAACTGGCTGAGTTGCATAAGCGGTTGCAGGAGGAAGCTCCGACCACCGTGACTGCGACCACGGTTACCAACAACCCTATGGTCAGTCAGTACAAGACCCGCCTATTTGAACTGGAATCCCAATTAACGGCGATTGAAGCGCAGTATAATCCCGATTATCCGCGCATCGCCACGCTGAAAACCGAAATAGCCGCGGTAACCGAGCGCCTGACGCAAGAGGTAGAGCGTATCGTCAGCTCGGAAACCCATGCGGTGAACCCCAACTATCAAGCGTTGGCCTCACAAATCGTGACGCTGGAAGTGAACCAAGTGGCGGAAAAGGCCCGCCAAGACGCCTTTGCCGGTCAGATCGCCGAGGTGGAAAAAGAACTCCTCATTTTACCCGGTAAAGAGGTTGAGCTTACCCGCCTGATGCGGAATAAAAGCGTACTGGAAGAGATGTATTTACTGTTACGGAGTAAGTATGAGGAGTACCGCATTACCGAGGCCGTGCAGGCGGCCGGCATCAGTATCGTGGATAAAGCCGTCGTGCCCACAAGCCCCGTGAAGCCTAAGAAAACCCAGAACGTAGCTATCGCCGGTATGCTCGGCTTAATGATCGGCGTCGGGCTCACGTTACTCATCGAGTTCCTCGATACGACGCTGAAGACGCCGGAAGATATCGAGCGGTATTTGGGTCTGCCCGTAGTTGGGAGCATTCCGGTATTCGATACCAACGGTCAATCCAAAACACGACGGCAACACAAAAGGTCCCGGCGCGAACTCTCGATGTAGG
This sequence comes from Bacillota bacterium, assembly GCA_012838035.1. Classification (GTDB taxonomy): domain Bacteria; phylum Bacillota; class Limnochordia; order DTU080; family DTU080; genus DUQB01. The sequence goes on from DUQB01000184.1 coordinate 19,172, forward strand.
GAGCGGCGTTCACTATGAGCTTACGCCTGTGTCGGCAGCCTATGCGTTGCCTGCTGCGGAACAAACACGCGGTCGACAACCACGTTGGATTAGGATGTGAGATTGTGTCAATTGCAAATAAAGCACAGAATGCGCTCATTAGCCATTTCGATCCCAAATCGCCCGTGGTTGAGGCTTTTCGTACTTTGCGGACCAACCTGCAGTACATCAAAGCGGGAGAGTCTTTACGTAAACTCCTCATCACCAGTCCCGGACCAGGTGAAGGCAAAAGCACCATCGTTGCGAATTTGGGCTATCTACTGGCTCAATCAGGTAAGAAGGTGATTGTGGTCAGCGCGGACTTGCGCAAACCGACGGTGCACAAGATCCTGCAAATGCCCAATCGTCAAGGCCTGACGAACATCCTCGCGGGAATGGCTTCGCTGGATGAGTGTTTGATGCCGGTACCGCTCATCGAAAACTTGCATTTTATCGCCAGCGGGCCTACGCCGCCTAACCCGGCGGAACTGTTGGGATCGGGGCAAATGAGCGAGCTCATCAACGAGCTGGAGCGTCGAGCGGACATCGTCGTATTCGACGCCCCGCCGGTAGTGGCCGTCACCGATGCCGCCGTCATGGCGCCAAAAATGGACGGTACCGTATTGGTCATTAATATGGGAGCCGTTCCCCGAGAGTTGGCCGTCCGTTCCAAGGCGCAGTTGGAAGCGGTCGGCGCCCGCGTGGTAGGTGCTATTCTCAACCGAGTCGATGTCAAGGCCGGATACGGCTACTATTATTATTACTACTATGCCCACAAAGACGATCCGGGTACGGCGGTATAGGTAACCGGCATCGGCCGGGTTCTCTATATTTAGCGGGAGAGAAATAAGCGCTGGACCGCTGTAAACGTGCGCCTGCCCACATGAGCGCGGATCCGTGTCGTAGCTGCATTTCTACGGCCTGCCGCCGGAGCAAAGGTAACAACACCGGTACCCGGCGTATGTTATGTTCCGGCCTCGTCTGGCGAATGCGCGGTATTGTCCCAGCATACCTAACTGCGGTAGAGCAATGGGATAGTGAACGCGTGCCGGTTTTTTTATTCTGAAAAAAACAACGACATACATAATAACATACGCCCCTAATAACATTGACTAAGATGGTTTTTATGCAACCCCCATAATGATTTTTAATGCACAGACTGTTTGCTTTGCGGTTATGGATGTTTGAGCCGCTGCCTGCGGTTCGCTTCTAGGCTTTGTTTAGCGGCACAGGTCGGCAAGGTCGGTACATACGGCGCCTTTGCCGGCACCGTGCACCGGCAGGTAGCGGTAGACACTGGGAGCTTTTATCATGAGTCAGGATATCTGGAAGAAATTACGGCAGGTTATTGCGGCCTACGATGTTCCAGGCGCTTTGGTGGATTATAAGCAGTGCGTCAACGGGCATATCAATGAAACCTACCAGGTTTTTCTTGCTGATAACGGCGCGCACGACCGGTTCGTTCTGCAGAAGATCAACCATTACGTGTTTAAAGATCCGGTCCTAGTGATGCGCAACATCGCAGAAATCGCCCGTCACCTACAAGGTAAAGAGCGCGCCGATGAATGCGACATCATCACTTTTCTGGCGAACAAGGAGGGGAAGAACTACACCGTTGTCGACGGCGAATACTGGCGCCTCTGCGAGTATGTGGAGGATTCCGTGAGCTTCGATTTCGCTGAAGACAGCCAAGTGCTCTATAGCGCCGGCTATGCTTTTGGCCGCTTCTGTGCGCTGCTCGCCGATTTGCCTATGGAACGTCTTTCGGAGACGATCCCCAATTTTCACAATACGAAAATGCGCCTGGAGGCCTTCTTTGCCGCAGTAGAGGAAGACCCTCTCGGACGAGCTAAGGATGTAGCCGCAGAAATCGCTTTCTTTGCCGAGCAACGGGAGTTGGCGTCCACTCTGACCGAGATGCTGGAGCGCGGAGAGATTCCCCTGCGGGTGGTGCACAACGATACCAAGTACAACAACATCCTGATGCACAAAGACACCTTGGAACCTCTTTGCGTCATCGATTTGGATACGGTTATGCCCGGTTTGATCATGCACGACTTCGGCGACGCCATTCGCTTCGCCGCAAACACGGCTTTAGAAGATGAACCCGATTTGTCGAAGGTCGGTTTGCATATGGAGAACTACCGGCAGTTTACCAAAGGCTTTATGTCGGCTTGCGGCAGCTTCATCACGCCGCGAGAAATCGAGACCATGGCTTTGGGAGCCGTAACCATCACGATTGAGTTGGCTTCCCGTTTTCTGGCCGATTATCTGCTGGGCGACAAGTATTTTCGCATCCATCGGGAAGGGCATAACTTGGACAGAGCCCGTTGCCAAATCAAATTGGCGCAGGATATGCTTGCCCATTACGATGAAATGTGTGCTATTGTAAAGGAAAGCTGTCAGCAAGCATGGTGATGACCATGGCAACCGTGCGATAACCACATTGAGCTAAGAGAACGCTGCGAGTATGTGCGACAAGGTGTTGCGCAACTTAGCGCCGAATTCAGGATTGGTGAGGACGGCTATAGCTATTACCGCAAACAGGAGCAGCAGCGCTCGATCTACCCAGCGCCAAAACGGATCAGTGGTAATTGATGACATGGCTCTCCGCTCCTTTTCTATTACCTATGCAGAATGGACTAATTGGAACCGCCATGTTGAATGAGTTGCGGCACGGCAAACTTGCTGTTTCCGCGCGAACGTGCAATTACCTGCGCAGTCGGATCTTAGCTAGAGTTTATCACAGATGCGATTGATGTGGGACTTGTGCGACTCAGGGAGAGTACCTGCAGTCGGACAAGCTGAGGAAGACGCTGATGCCGGTTAGCCATATTAACTAACTCCTGTCTACAGGTTACATATGAGGCGGTGCCAAGATGGCTCAGGATCACGATGCGCGTACCAACGATTCTTTACTGCACCAACGGCTCTCAAGGGTATTACGGATTATTATACTCATCGCAGGCGATATCATCTTCCTCCAGGTAGCCGTTTTTCTCGCCTACTTTACCCGTTTCGCCGGGGGAGATCTATCTGAATACATAGCCACATATAAATACGTCGGCATCATCTACACTGTGGGAGCCTTGCTCATCTTCGCTTGGCGCGGCATGTATCGCAGTTTGTGGCGCTATGCCGGCCTGCAGGAACTAGCCAACATCCTGTTGGCTTCGATAGCCAGCACGATCCTTTTGTGGTTGTTGAGCACCTGGTTCGGCTTGCCGCGTTCCGCCGCCGTCATGCAGTTCTTTACCCTCGTGGTGGTCATAGCGGCATGGCGCCTGACTTTACGCGCTCTAAGACGCTCATTCCTGGAAAAGACCGATCGGGTGCTCTTGGCGGATAACGACAAACAGCACGGCAACAGCGTTCTCATTATCGGCGCAGGTAGTCCGGGCGCTTCGTTGGTTACGCCGCTGCAGAGCGGCGGTCGGCGCGTCGTCGGTTTTGTCGATGACGATCCAGGTAAGCTGGGGATGCGCATACACGGCGTCCGCGTGCTGGGCACTTTGGACGATTGCGCGGAGCTGATCACACGTTACAACGTCAGAGAAGTGCTGTTCGCTCTACCGCCCGATCAGGTGGCGCGCCAACGCGAGGTTGTCCAGTCGTTGGCGGGTACTAATGTGGTGATGCGCATTATCCCGACCATGAACGAGTTGATCGACGGGAAAGTGGAGATCAGTCGTATTCGTCCTATCATCATAGACGATTTGCTGGGGCGGGAGCCGGTTAAACAGGACTATGC
>DUQB01000185.1 GCA_012838035.1 Bacillota bacterium
GAGTTGTGGAACTTTAACAAAATGCTGAAGCAATATAACGGACTTGACGGCATTAAAACCGGCATGACAAATGAGGCGGGATTTTGCTTGGTCGCCACGGCGATCAGAGATGATCTGCGCCTTATCGCGGTTGCTTTGGGAGCTCCATCAAGCGCCGATCGTAACAGCGACATCGCCAAGTTACTGGACTTAGGTTTCGGTACCCTGAAGGCCATTAAGGTTGCCGGCGCCGGTGAGCAAGTAGGCGAATTGGCGTTGCGACGCGGCAGCGCACCTAAAGTAGCTGTTACTCCGGCCAAAGATGTAGTTGTGACGTTGCCGCGTACGAGTCAGGCCGTCCCTGAGACGCGGATTATCTCGCATAATGTGGCAGCTCCGGTGGTTAAAGGCCAAGCTGTTGGTGAAATCGTCGTTACGCTCGATGGGGTAGAAGTGGCCCGTACCGACTTAGTGGCCATGACGGACGTCCCTAGAGGATCCGTGTGGCAGATTATGGTGCAGACGGTCAAGCAAGTGACCGGAAGACGATAAGCAGCGCTTATACGCAGAGCGTAAAGCCCTACGAGCCAACCGCCGTAGGGCTTTATCTACGCCTAATAATGCCGCATGTACCGGTCGCAAAAGTGCACATATTTGTCTCGGGCAGTATAAAGGGGAGTCCGTATGATCGGCGAAGGAAAAGAGGAAGGATGTACAAAAGCAATGCGGACCATGCGATAGGGAGGTAACCCTGGTTGGAAATCAACGCGGAGCAAGTAGGTTCAAGCTTGGTCATTCGGCTTAACGGTGAGTTGGACATGCATACTGCGCCGTCATTCCGCCAAATCGCGGATGCCGGGTTAAAACCCCCAGCTGTGAAACACCTCGTCGTCGTGCTGTCCGAAGTGCCTTTCATGGACAGTTCCGGAATCGGTGCTTTGCTCGGTCGATATCGGATCGTCCGAGAAAAACGAGGTAAGCTGGTACTTGTAGGCATGAATACTGCGGTACGTCGCGTGCTGGAGATGGCCGGCGTGTTGGAGATAGTGGAAGTTGCGGATACCGAACGGCGTGCTCTGGCACGGCTTTAGGAGGAGTCATCATGCAAGACCAAGTGACCAACAGCGTAAGGATGCAGTTTTGCAGTCGCTCGGAAAACGTAGCATTCGCGCGGACTGCAACCGCCGTTTTTGCGTCTCAATTGGACTTTACCATCGATCAACTGGACGAAATCAAGCTGGCCGTCTCAGAAGCGGTATCAAACGCTATTATTCACGGATATAAGAACAGCCCCGGGATGGTACGTCTGGAGCTGAATATCATAGGGCGTACGCTGGAAATTATCGTTAGCGACTCCGGGGCGGGAATTGCCGATGTGGAGTGGGCTATGGAAGCCGCACACACCACAGATGCCAATCGGATGGGCTTGGGCTTTGTGTTTATCAAGGAGTATATGGACGACCTGGTTGTACAATCCGAGGTAGGGAAAGGTACGACTTTGTTTATGCGCAAGAGTACCGATCCCCAGGTACGGCATTAATGGAGGCATCACGGTGAACTACCTATACTCCGTACCTCTCCCGCCGGCCGACTTATCTCATGAAGAGACTAGGTTGCTGCTGGCGGCGGCGCAAAAAGGCGGGCAAGATGCCCGTGACGCTCTTGTTCAGGCCAATTTACGTTTGGCGGCAGGTATTGCGCAACGCTTCGTAGACCGGGGCGTTGATCCGGAGGATCTCTTTCAAGTGGCCTGTGTTGGTCTGATTAAGGCGATCGACAACTTCGACCTGCGGTTCGACGTACGCTTTTCCACCTATGCGGTGCCGACCATTATTGGTGAAATACGCCGTTGGCTACAACAAAACCGTACCTTGAAAATCGGCCGCTCACTACAAGAAAGAGTAGCCGCAGTGTTGAAAGCGAGAACGGAACTCACCGCTAAGCTGGAGCGGTCACCTACGCCCGCCGAGATTGCCGCGCAACTGGGTATGCAACGAGAGGACGTCGTTACTGCGCTGGAAGCTGCCGCACCTGTACGGTCGTTGGATGAAGTCGTCCATCAATCCGACGACGATGCCATCCGTTTGGCTGACCAAATCAGCGTGGAAGGGGACGAACCGACACTCATCAATAACCTCGCTCTCCGGCAGGTTTACGCATCGCTGGACGCCACGGAGAGGGCTCTAGTGACGATGCGTTTTTTCCGGAACATGCGTCAAACAGAGGTAGCCAAAGCCTTGGGCGTTTCGCAAGGCCAGGTCTCTCGGATGGAAAAACGGGTTATGATGAAGATGCGCGGGTTATTAGGTTAAACCGACAGCATAAGGTTATAGGAGGTTCTCTGTGCAAATCGCCGACTTACATGTTCATACGACGGCATCGGATGGTACGTGGCAGCCCGAACCACTGGTCAAAACAGCTTTGGATAAGGGATTGGCTATGATCGCCGTGACGGATCACGATACGACGCAAGGCGTGTCGGCCGTACGGGAAATGGGTGAAGAACATGGTCTTGCAGTACTCAGCGGCGTGGAGCTCTCTGTCGACTACAATGACGCTGAAATTCATTTACTAGGTTTAGGGATCGAGCCGCGACATCCTGAACTGATGGATGTATTGCAGCAACTCCATGCAAGCAGATATGATCGCGGGCGACGCATGGTAGAAAAGCTGCAGGAGCAGGGCATCGCAGTTTCGTTTGCCCGTGTAGAAGAACTAGCCGGGAACAGCCTGATCGGCAGGCCGCATGTAGCCCGTGCGCTGGTAGAAAATGGTTATGCCGACACCATAGGAGATGCGTTCGTCAAGTATGTCGGTAAAGGCTGTCCGGCGTATGTCCCGCGCTATAAAATAGCGCCGGCCGAGGCCGTTCGCATCATCCATGCCGCCGGCGGCGTCGCTATCTGGGCTCATCCAGGCTTAAGCGAACAAGATGAGCTGCTGCCGTACCTGGCGTCTCACGGTCTGGATGGTTTGGAGGCATATCATAGCGCCCATCAACCTCACCAGGTAAGCCACTATCTGGATTTGGCGATGCGTATGCATTTGTTGGTAAGTGGGGGTTCTGATTGTCATGGCCCCGGTATGCGTGAGCAGTTGCTGTTGGGGACCGTTCCGTTTCCGCTTGAGGAAGCCGAGCGACTTGTGGCCGCCTGCCAAAAATACCGATGTTACAACTAACTCCCATAAACTAACTAAAGGCAGCTCGCTCTCCATCTGGAATCTATCAGCATAATCCCATCTCGGATAAACACGGCACACATCACAGTAATGCATCGAAGCTTAAATACGCAACAACAAAGGAGATGGCCAAACCATGATGATCTCCGGGGAGAAGGTTATCATTCGATCACTGGAGGCTACAGATTTAAGTAAAATAGTCACCTGGACCTTAGATGAAGAGGTCAACCGGTTTCTGGAGAGTGATTATCCCAAGAACCTAAGTGACTGCGTCGCGTGGTTGCAGGAGGTACAGAGCAACCGTTTGGCGCAGCATTTTGCCATAACCACTGTCGACAACCAACTGATCGGCGACATTGAACTTGATCATATCAGCTGGCGCAGCGGCGATGCCGAACTGCGCATTCGCATAGGAGAAAAAAGCCTTTGGGACAAAGGTTACGGAACCGATGCCGTGTTGACCCTGATCGATTATGCCTTTACTAGAATGTCTCTCAAACGTATTTACTTGCGGGTATATGCAGCCAATCGGCGTGCCGTACGCTGCTATGAAAAGGCGGGTTTTCGCAAGGAAGGTCGACTGAGGCGACGGTCTCAGGCAGGTGATATGGAAGAAGTATATCTGATGCGAATTCTGCGCGATGAATATCTCCATAGCCCACAGAGGCAAACGGCATAAACTTACGTTATAATGAGACAGATCGTTCATCCGCCATAGGTATCGCCGGCAGAAACGTTCGGCCGGCGCCTATGGCGGATGCCGACAGTCCGGTATTTCGGAGGATGAGAGCCATGCGCCCCCTGCAAATAGAGATAATAAAGACGTTACAAGTTAAGCCTTACATAAATCCGCGGCAAGAAATCGCGGCGCGCGTGCAGTTTCTGAAAGAGTATCTATTGGCATCTAAAGCGAACGGCTACTGCTTAGGGATATCCGGCGGGCAAGACTCTACGTTGGCCGGAAAACTGGCGCAGATGGCCGTCGATGAGTTAAACGAAAAGACGCCGGGACGTTATAGCTTTATGGCGGTTCTGCTTCCGTATGGGGAGCAAAAAGACCTTGCCGACGCGCATCTGGCTATTGAGTTTATTAAACCGACGCGCAGCCTGACCATTAATATTCAAGCCGCCGTAAACGCATCCGCAAGTACCTACGAGTCTGTGGTAGGCGAACCGCTGCCGGATTACGTTAAAGGTAACCTGAAAGCGCGTCAACGGATGATCGAGTGCTACAACCTAGCCGGACATTACGGACTCCTTGTGATCGGCACCGACCATGCTGCGGAAGCGGTCACCGGCTTCTTCACGAAATATGGCGACGGCGGTTGCGACATACAGCCTTTATTCGGACTGACGAAACAACAGGGCAAGGAGCTTTTGGCTGCGCTGCAGGCTCCGACCATCTTTAGCGAAAAGACTCCAACCGCTGATCTCTTGGACGGCAAACCGGGTCGTCCTGATGAAGATGAGCTCGGAATTTCCTACCAAACGATCGATGCGTATTTATGCGGCGAGCCGGTAGATGAGAAGGCGGCGGCAGCCATTGAGGCACGCTACCTTGGTAGTATGCATAAAAGACGCATGCCCTTAGCCTTTACTGAGTATCAGAGCAAGCAACGCCCCACCTAGTTATTGCATCATACACGCCGATGTGCTTTAATAGCAGGAGTATCTAGTGTTTATGTAGAAAATAAGAGGTTGAACCTTTACTGCCATTACTACTGACAAGTACAGGTACCTTGACACGAGGGGACGATTCTCTCGTTGAGTAATCCAATTATTGAATTTCGCTCTGTTAATAAGTTCTACGGTAGTTTTCAGGTACTGCACGATGTCAACGAAACCATAGCTACCGGGGAAGTCGTTGTCGTCGTCGGACCCAGCGGATCGGGCAAAAGTACCTTCTTGCGCTGTATCAATCGTTTAGAAGAGATTCAGTCCGGCAAAATCATTGTCGATGGTTTTGATATCTCCGATCCCAAAACGCCTATAACCATGGTCCGTTCGGAAATCGGCATGGTGTTTCAGCAGTTTAACCTTTATCCGCATATGACGGTACTGGATAATATCATGCTGGCGCCGATCAAAGTGCGAAAAATATCATCAGCGGATGCGGAAAACATTGCTCTCGACTTGCTTAGGAAAGTGGGTATACCGGAAAAAGCCCGTTCTTACCCGGCAGCGCTTTCCGGCGGGCAACAGCAGAGAGTGGCCATAGCGCGAGCGCTCGCCATGCAACCTAAGATAATGCTGTTTGACGAACCCACATCAGCGCTCGATCCTGAAATGATCAAAGAAGTGCTCGATGTAATGAAGACATTGGCACGCGAAGGAATGACCATGATCGTCGTCACGCATGAGATGCGTTTTGCTCAAGAGGTCGCCGACCGCGTTATCTTTATGGATGAAGGGCGCATCATTGAGCGCGGTACGCCTAGCCAACTCTTCACTCAACCTAAGGAGCCCCGCACGCAACTCTTTTTAGAAAAAATTCTTTAATCGGCTGCGGCCCAAAAGGCAAGCCTGTTCTGCAGGCTTGCCTTTTTCTTTTGCAGAAATGCACATAAGCTGGTTGAAGAACTTACAGGACATGGGCGGGTGTGCGTCGAAACTGACTGAGGAAAAAGCAGAAATTGGTAAGGTAAGTTACGTAGGGAGGTCGGTTTATAGTGCTTGAAACACTTGCAAAAGGCGGTCCGGTAATGATTCCCATCGGGCTATGTTCCGTACTGGCCTTGGCCATTGTCATCGAACGGCTGTGGTATTTTTGGAAAACCCGTTATGAGGCGAGCGAGGTGGTGGAGCCCTTGCGTGAGCCTCTGAAGCAACGGAAGTATATGGAAGCCTTGCAGTTGGCGCGGCAGTTGCCGCCACAGATAGCCTCCTATGTCGGAGCCGGTATTGCGGTTGCCGATAAAGGCTGTGACGACATGCAACTGCATTTTCAAGTCGCCGGGCGCGATTCGCTGCTGAAGATGGAACGCGGTTTACCAATTTTGAGCGTTGTCACCACAGTCGCGCCTTTGCTGGGCTTGTTGGGTACGGTTACCGGTATTATCAGCTCGTTTAATGTGCTTTCGGCTCTGCAGGGGATCGAAGGACCATCTTCTCTGGCGGCAGGCATCGCGGAAGCCCTCATTACGACGGCTGCAGGTTTGTCTATCGCCATACCTTCCGCCGCGCTATACGAGTGGTTCTCTCGTATCGTCGATAAACGCATGCAAGACATGCACCGCATTGGTGCCGAACTCATGGACATCGTCGCAGAAACGCGGGGTGGTCAAGAATGATTGCGCGGGCGCATCGCCGCCGCCCTATAATCCAGATCACATCGTTACTTGACGTATTCGTCATTTTGTTGTTCTACTTCATGATCTTCACGGTTTTTCGTACTACGCCCGCAGGAGTCGACGTGGTTCTACCCCAAGCTGCAACGGCAACAACCGTACCTCGCCGCGACCTCACGGTAACGGTCGACGAAGCAGGCAACATCTACGCTCAGGGGCAACTAACGCAGCCCAGCAACTTAGCCCAGCTTGCTGCGGACATGTTACTGCAAGATCCCCACTTGACGGTCACCATAAAAGCAGATGAAGCCACGCGGTATGAAAATGTTGTCACCGTTATCGATACGGTCCGATCGGTGGGCGCCTACCAGATTCGACTGGCTGTGAATTTACCTTCCTCGGAAGGAAGATAGTCTGGAGGGAGACACGTGCTTAGCCTTGAATCGGAAAACAAACGCACTGGTATTGCCATAGCGTTGTCTATTATCGTGCACGCACTCCTCCTGTTACTGTTACCGGGATTCAATGCGCCTATCGGTTATAACCGGTTGGGCGACGGCCTGCCTATCGATGTCACCATTATCCCTTTGCCGGCGGAGGAAGAAGTAACGACACCGGTAGTAACCCCAAAACCGCCGGTTGAACAACCCGTGGTCAAACCAATAGAGACTCCGGTTGAGGAGCCGCTCAAGCCGGTCGAACCACCGGTTGCCGTAGCGCCCGAGCCCAAGGAGGAAGCTCCTCAGGTCCTGACGACCATCAATCCGGTGGCGCCGGTAAACACAGCGACATCGGAGCCGGAACCCGCACCGGAACCGGAACCTGAGCCGGAGCCTGTACTGGAGGTTATTGAGCCACAACCTCCGCCGCCGCCGATTCGGCGCGAGGTAGTCAGCGGCCTAGGTATTCTCATTATGTATCCATCGAAAGAAGCCGCTTTCCTGCGCTCCAGCGCGCATGTGCATATCGTGGTATCCGTAATACCGCAAGATATGCCGCAAGGCCGGCTCATCGGCACCACGGGCAGCGACGAACTTGATCGTTGGGTACTTCTGTGGTCCGAACGCAGATTTAGTTATACGCCTTGGTCGGAGCCCTATGAAGTGGAGTTTTTGGCCACAATCGACCCGCATACTCGCTCGGTGACCTTCGACTTGCTGGAACCTGACAGTCGAGTACGCATCGTCCAGCCTTAGTTAAGGTGTCTACGCATGGTCTCTTCACTGCCGGGCAGATCAACACCTAGTTCTTTGAGCTTACTTTCAGACGGAGGAGTGTGTTCATGGTGAGGCTCATCTGGCAACGAGGCATTATTTTTATGGCCATCAGCGCGGCAGCGGTAGCGCTTGCCATATCAGCCGGTGTTATATCCGCCGCGCCGGTGGACGACATCAACCTGGTAAATGAGTATATAGCCATCACGGTTAATGCCAGAGAAGAGAATACCGGCCGGTTCTCCATCAAAACGACTGGTGGCGATCCCGATCGTCTGTCTGATGATAATGCCCATCTCATCTATCGGCGGGAAGACCAAAAGGGACCATGGACTTCATTTACCACAGTCCATATTGATGGTGAGAGCTGGGTATACGGCGGTCCGACGCGTGACTCGGCCGGAGCAAACGCCAACTACGGCGTCATGCTTATGGCACCTGTCGTTCGCGACGATCGTTTCATCGAAAGCGCTTGGCAGTTGGGACCCATCAAAGCCGCTCAAACGCTGAGTTTCGTACGTTCCAGCACGACGGGACTCATCGATACGGCACGCATTGCCACGGAGTTGGTCAATACGGATACCGAACCTCATATGGTAGGCTTCCGTCTCACTTTGGACACGATGCTCGGCGACAATGACGGCGCGCCCTACCGTGTCGACGATAAAGCGATCCTCACGGACACCAAGCTGTCGGGTGAAGCCATACCGGAGTTTTGGCAGGCATTCGACTCGCTATCCGACCCCAAAGTAACCGCGCAGGGCACGTTGCGCGGTGAAGAGGTAACAACACCGGATGCGGTTTATTTCACCAACTGGGGTTCCTTGTCTCAAGAGCCGTGGGACGTTGTCATCATAGCCGGACGCGATTTTACACGCGAAGGCGGTTTTGATCTCGATAGCGCGATGGCCTTACGATGGGAGCCGATAGAACTCGCGCCGGGACAGTCTCGGACATTTATCAGCTATGTCGGCTTAGGCGGGTTGACCATCGCGCCGGGCCAACTGCAATTGGCCATTACCTCTCCCAGCAGCGTCGTAGCGGGGCAGAGCTTCCCGGTTATCGCCTATGTACAAAACAGTGGTACCGGCGAGGCACGCAGCGTAGAGATCGCCATCAACCTGCCGCCGGGACTACGCCTGGTGAGCGGACAAGCCGCTGCTCGCGCCATAGGTACTCTTCCTGTAAACCAAACAGGACAGGTACGGTGGAATGTGGTCGCCGACGGCGCCGTAGGTCGACAAGCATTCAGCGTCGACGTATCGGCCATGAATGCCGACGGCAACTCCGCAACACGAGAAATTGAGGTAATGTCCCCGGCGCAAATAGAGCTCACATTGCAGCAACCGCAAGGTTATTTGGCAGTGGTTGACGGAGAGTGGCAGCCTCTCCCGTATACTGTTGAGGCCTTAGTCCGCAATACCGGGCAGGCTGTAGCCACCGGCGTAACCGCGCAATGGTCCTCCTCCAGAGGTCTGCAGCTCGCCGCCGGAGACACCGACCTGGGCTTCGTCGGAGACCTAAGGCCCGGCGAAAGCTACACGCTCAAATGGTTTGTGACGCCCATGGCGGAAGTGGGTAACCTCCCATACAAGATCACTGCCGCTATTGAAGGCAAAGAATCTGCCGTCGCCAATGGCCTGTTAAGAGTGCCGCCGCTGGATGCGGTCGTACGGATGAGCGCTCTATCAGACACGGTAGCGGTAGGTGATGAGTTCAACGTGTCTATTGACGCCTATAATCTTAAGGAATTCCACTCGGCTCAGATTGAGCTGATATACGATCCTACCCGAGTGCGATTGCTAGGTAGCGGGCTGGATGATAGCCTTGGCGTCGATCGCGGTACCTTGTTTATGCAAGTAACCGATGTCCACGAGCAAAAGCTGACTTGGTTGACGCCTGAACACTCAATAGATGTCTCTCAGCCTTTAGCTCGCCTGACCATTGCCGGTGATAGAGCGTCGGCGCCCTTGGCGGCATCAGCCTCCGGCACCCTTGCCGTTCTACGCCTGCAGGCGCTCAAACCCGGAACCGCCAACATACTAATCGATAAGATTTCACTTAAAGATAGGTATGAACAAGAGCTGCAGGCGGAAAAGGAAGCGCTGATCACTATAATGATTACGCCGTAGTAGACAACCAGTCCGTTATGTTTTGCTCAATAAAGTAAACCGAGAAAGTAACGGGGAGGTCCGCAATAATGAGCAATCCTATCAAGTTACGCGCGTTTATTCTAGGGGCATTGGCCGTCATGTTTTTAGCCACGACCGTTTATGCCGCCGAACCTATTATTAAAGACGTACCTCAAAGTCATTGGGCGTATGACGCAGTTAGCAAACTGGTTTCCAAGGGTTATCTCTCCATTAACAACTTAGGCGAGTTCCAGGGGAATCAACCGGTCGACCGCTATAACTTGGCGCAGGCTTTAGGTCGCTTGTTGGACGACATTGAATCTGGAAAGGTACGTGTAGGCAGCGAAGATGTCGAGTTGCTCCGCAAGCTCACCAACGAGTATCGCGAGGAGCTCGTCATGTACTATGCCGAACAGCAAAGGACTGCCGCGACGCTGACGGAAGCCATGAAGCGCATCAGTATACTTGATGAGAAGATTAATACAGCTATTGTGGTCCTCGAAGATATCACCGTCCGTGCGGAACTACTGCAACAAAACGTCACGGAGTCCAATGAAACGCAAGTTGCTCAAACGACGGCACTGCAAAATGACATCACAAATCTACAACTGCAACTAGCCGACAGCATCAGCCGACTGCAAGCAGAAGCAGAGGCTATTAAGGCGAGTATACGCAGCACGGAAGAAAGCCTGCGTAGCGAAACGCAAGCGCTAGTGTCGGGAGTCAGCGTCAGTCAGGATCAAAAACGCGCAGCTTTGGATTCCAGGACGACATCTGTGGAAATCCGCACTACTGATCTAGAGCGCCGGATGTCCACCGAAGAGGGCAAATCAGCGGCCTTAGCCAATCAGTTGAATAATCAACAAGACATACTGAGCATGCAGATTTCCAACACGGCGGCTGATTTACGCAACGAGATTGAGGCGCTGCGGAGGCAAGCCGCGCAAGAGCGCAATGCCGCCGTCAGCAGTCTGGAAGCAAAGCTGCAACTGCAGTCAGACATGCTGAAGCAGGCACAAGACGATTTGAACTTACTTATTGCACAACATCGCAGCGAACTCATCGGCATGATCAATGCCAATGCCGTTGCCGACGCAAAGGCAGCCGGACGCATAGACGCACTTGAACAGGGACAATCCGCACTACAAGGCACGGTTAATAGTCATGGCACGGCCATTGAGAGCTTGCAGAATACCCAGGAAAACCAAGATGAAGAGATTCAGGCATTAAGCCGGCGCTTCACGGATTACCAAGAGGCTCAGAATACGCGAATTACCGGTATTGAAGAGTACAATAAACTGCAAGACGGCGCGTTCGACAACAAGCTCGCTGCTGAGCGTAACGAGAGAGAGAAAGCCATCGCGGCGCTCGATGCCAAACAGGCTGGTGAGAATGCTGCTCTCGCCGCTCAATTGCGTGCCGATATGCAAAAGTTGGCTGAAGACAGCATCGCCCGTGATAACGCGTTGCAAAAGGAACTGAACAGCCGTTTAGATGTTGAAATAGCTACTCGCGACGCAGCTGTTACGGCTCTCGAAAAGAAACTGGAGCAGCAGACCGCCGACCTTGCTCAGAAGGTCTTCGCCGACCAGCTGGATCTGGAAGGGGAGCTGCTAAGCAGGTTGCAGACCGAACTCGATGACCTGAACAGCCAAATTGTCGCCGAAAGTGACGCCAGGGCATCAGCCGTTCAAGCCTTAGACGCCAAACTGGTGGCGGAAAACGCGGCGCTGGCCAAGCAATTACAAGCCGACATCGATGACGTAGCCAAAGAGAGTGCGGAGCGCAACGTAGCGCTGCATAAAGAACTGACCGATAAACTCACTCAACAGACCAGTCGCCTTGATGCGGAACTCGCTACTCACGCTTCAGCAATTAAGGAACTGCAGGCAGGGTTGGTTGATGAGCGTAATAAAACAGCCGCCGATATTCAGTCTTTGGGTCAAAAACAAGCTGCCGAGTCGGCTACGCGGGAAGCTGCCATCCAGGCTCTGGAAAAGAAACTGGAGCAGCAGACCGCCGATCTGGCTCAGAAGGTCTTCGCCGACCAGTTGGATCTGGAAGGGGAGCTGCTAAGCAGATTACAGACTGAACTCGATGACCTGAACAGCCAAATTGTCGCCGAAAGTGATGCCAGGGCATCTGCCATTCAAGCCTTAGACGCCAAACTGGTGGCTGAAAACGCGGCGTTGGCTAAGCAATTACAAGCCGACATCGATGACGTAGCCAAAGAGAGTGCGGAACGCAGCGCAGCGCTGCATAAAGAACTGACCGAAAAACTCACTCAACAGAGCAACCGCCTGGATGAGGAAATCGCTACTCGCACTTCAGCAATTGTAGATCTGCAGGCGGAGTTGGATGCCGTACGCAAAATCACCGCCGCCGATATTCAATCTCTAGGTCAAAAACAGGCTGATGAGGCGGCTGTACGTGAGGCTGCCATAAAGGATCTGGAAAAGAAACTAGAGCAGCAGACTGCCGACCTTGCCCAAAAGGTCTTCGCCGATCAACTGGATCTCGAAGGGGAATTACTCGGCAGGATGCAAAGCGAACTCGATGAGCTCAGTAAACAGATTTCCTCTGAACGTGAAGATAGGACGGCAGCCCTGCAATCCTTGGATGCCAAACAGACGACTGCTAATACGGAATTAGCCGACCAGCTGCAAACTGCGATCGACAACGTAGCTAAAGCAAGTACGGCGGGCGATGAAGCACTAATGCAACAGCTAACCGACGGACTTGCCGACCAAAGCAGGCGACTGGATGCCGAGATTGCCAACCGTACCGCGGCCATCAAGGATTTAGAGAAGAACATCGCCGGCCAGACGGCGTTGCTATCGAGTAAACTGGCTGAGCAACAAGCCCAGCTTGATGCAGAGCGCAAAGAGAGAGACGCCGCCATAAAAGAACTCGATGAGAAGCATATGGCAGCGAACACATCTCTTGCCAGTCAACTACAAAAGCAATTCGCCGATGGGCTGGCCGAACAAAGCAGCCGTATTGATGCTGAGAAAGCCGCGCGGGAAACAGCTGTACAGAACCTTGAAAAGCAATTAGAGCAGCAGACTGCCGACTTAGCCCATAAGGTTCTCACAGACCAACTGGACCTCGAAGGCGCGCTGCTGGACAAGTTGCAGACAGAACTCGCTAATCAACAGGCTCAAATCGACACGGAACGTGAAGAGCGAAAAGCCGCCGTTCAAGCATTGGACGCCAAGCAGGCGGCAGAGAACACTCAGCTGCAAAGCAATATCGATAAGCTTGCCCAAGAAGGCGCGGTGCGTTATGAAACGCTGCAGAAACAACTAGCCGACGGACTCGCCGCCCAGAGCAGTCGCCTGGATGCTGAGATTGCTACTCGCGCTGCGACTATCAAGGATCTGGAAAAGAGTCTTGCCGAACAAAGCAATCGCATTGATGTTGAAAGAGCGGCACGTGAAGCTGCAGTGGAAGAGCTGGACAAGAAGCTAGCAGCGCAGACCGCACAGCTTGCTGCAGAGGTCGTAGCCAAGTTCGAGCAAATGGAAAGCGAGGGTCAGCTCAGCGAGCAAGCCCTGCTCAATAAGATGCAAACCGAGCTGGATAGCCAAAGCGCTCAAATTGCTGCTGAGCGTGACGTCAGAGCAGCTGCGGATAAAGCGTTGGATGCGAAGCTTGCTGAAGGTCTGCAACAACTCACAACCAGAATCGATACCTTGGCCGCAGAGAGTATGAAACGTGACCAAGAGCTGGAAAATAAGCAGAAAGCAGATACGGAACAGCTGGTTAACCTCATTAACGCAGAAGCCGCGACCAGACAAAATGCGATTAGCAGCTTGGACGCCAAATTCACGCAACAAACCAATGATCTGGCGCTGAAATTGGCTACGCAGTTCGACGCCTTGTCGCAAGAAAGCGCTGAAAGCAATGCGTCTATCTTGCATCAGCTGCAAACGGAACTCGGGAAACAGCAGGAGCGGATCACTGCGGAACAAGTCGCGAGAGAGAGTGGTCTGCAGGCCTTGGCAGACGAGATGAAAGCCGCTGATAAAGAAATTGAGACTACGCTGGAAGAACGGTTTAGCGACACTGAAAAAGAGCTTAACCGGCACTCCGAAAGCTTAGCTGCGCAACAGCTCGCGTTGATGGAGCTGGAAGAGCGTTTCATGGCTGCGTTAAAAGCACAGGAGGAAGCTTATCAGCAACAGCTGGCCGCACTGCAAGCCGAGTTGGAGCAGACGAAGCAAGAACTCGCCACAATGCAGACTAAGCTCCTGGTGGTTGAAAGCCGTATCGGCTTATCTGATACTCAGTTGGAGGCACTTGATCGGCGCATCAACGAAAAAGTGGATCAGTACCTCACCGCTCGTTACATGAACGAAGCGCAACTTGGGCAGCAGATCCAGGAGTTGGAATTGAAACTTCAGCTCAGCGAGGAACACGCTAAGAAGGAGATCGGCAAGGTGAATACTATGTCGTGGGTGAAGGCCGTTATGGCTACGCTCATCGGCGTATTCGTCACTCCTTGGTAATGCAAGAAGGCCATGCCGGTCCAGTTGCTGTTTAACGTAGTGCTAAAGGAGACCCCCGTTGGGGGGTCTCCTTTTCAGTTATACTATGAGCAGTTGAGTAACCTTGCGCTTAGTTGCTAAGGTAGTGTAGCATAGGAACCCGAAGAGTCTTGCAATCGCAACCATCATTATCTGGAGGCCTTGGACATGCATAGAACTATTTACCTGGATAACGCCGCTACCACACCTTCTTTACCATCTGTTGCGGCTGCTGTAAGCAAAATGCTTCTGGATAATTACGGCAATCCCGCGTCCTTGCACAACAAGGGATTGGCAGCCGAACGGGAAGTAAGAAAAACACGCCGTTTGCTGGCAGCCATGCTGGGCGTTACAGAAAAGGAGATCTACTTCACATCCGGTGGTACTGAAGCCAATAATCTGGCCATTTTAGGATCGGCACGGCGGAGGCGCGGGCATCATCTCGTCACCACGGCAATAGAACATGCGGCGGTCCTGTCTCCATTCAGACATTTGGAGCAAACAGGTTGGCAAGTGACCATACTACCTGTAGATCAGCAAGGGTATGTATCCGCTCGGCAGGTGGCGGAAGCAGTTCGAGACGACACCGTGCTTGTTTCCGTCATGGCCGTCAATAATGAAATCGGTACCGTCCAGCCTTTGCGAGAAATTACCGCGTTGGTGAAAGCCCGGAACAGAGAGTGTCTGGTACATACGGACGCCATTCAGGCGTTGGGAAAAATAGAGCTGGACCCCGCGGGTTGGGGTATTGATTTGCTGTCGGTTTCAGCTCACAAAATTCACGGACCCAAAGGTGTCGGCGCGTTATGGGTGCGAACCGGCATTCAGATGGAACCAGTACTTTACGGAGGTGGACAAGAGCAAGGTCTGCGTTCAGGCACGGAAAATGTACCGGGAATTGTAGGTTTTGGCGCCGCCTTGGAGCATTTGTCCGCGCAACAAACGCAGTTGATCGCTCATATGGTACAATTGCGTGAGGCGTTCATCAGCTTGATTAAAAAGAATCTACCCGGGGCGGTTATCAACAGCGCGAACACGGCGGTAGCGCCGCATATCTGCAGCATTGCGCTGCCTGGTCTGCGTGGCGAGGTACTTGTGCACGCTCTGGCGCGCGCCGGCGTATATGTCTCTAGTGGCGCAGCTTGCTCGTCATATCATCAGCATCGCACGAGCCACGTGCTGCAGGCGATGGGGTTGCCGCCGGAAATAATAGAGGGTACGTTGCGCTTCGGTCTGTCGTATCTGAACACTATGTCTGATATTGAGCAAGCCGTGGACATTCTAGTGAGGGTAGCGCAACAGTTGTAGAGTAAAATAAGAGGATCAGCCGGCAACGGATCAGGAGGATATATCGATGAGTGGACTTATTATTGTCAAATACGGTGAGATTGGCCTGAAAGGAGGTAATAGACCTGCTTTTGAGGCCGCTTTACAGCGTAATCTGGAATGGGCTCTGCGCAGCATACCCGGAGCGCAAATAAAAAGAGAGCGAGGAAGATTCGCGATAACTGTGCCGGATGCCGCAAGAGCAGTACCCTTAATTGCGCGAGTGTTCGGCGTCGTCGGCGTCAGTGTAGTGACCTCGGCGCCTTTGGAACTGGAACGGATCTGCCAAGCTGCCGCAGAGGTATTACATACGGGACTGGCAGAGACTCAGGGTAAGACATTTAAAGTGGATGCTCGCCGGGCTAACAAGCAGTTCCCCCTGACCTCACCGCAGCTCAATAGTCAGATTGGGGGATATCTGCTCGAGCACGTTGCAGCGAAGGTTGATGTACATCAACCTGATGTCACCGTATTTGTTGAGGTTAGGGATGAGGTCGCGTATGTGTACAGTGCTACGGTGAAAGGTCCAGGCGGCTTGCCTTTAGGTGTAACCAGCAATGGGCTCCTCTTGATATCCGGCGGTATTGACAGTCCGGTAGCCGGCTGGCTGGCAATGCGGCGCGGTATCGCTTTAGAGGCGGTGCACTTTCATGCCGCACCGTACACCAGTGACCGGAGCCGGCAAAAGGTGCTCGATTTGATGGAAATACTTGCCGCTTACAGCGGAGACATCAAGGTGCACATGGTGGAGTTGACGCAGGCCCAGCTGACTCTGCGGGATAAAGCGCCGAAGCCTTTACTGATCACTCTGATGCGCCGGATTATGTTTCGGGTGGCGGACCACATCGCTCGCGCTAATAGCATTCCGGCCATTATCACCGGTGAGAATGTCGGTCAAGTGGCTAGCCAGACATTACAAAGCATGGCAGCCATTAACTCCGTCACCACATTGCCCATCATCCGACCTCTGGTAACGTTCGATAAGAGCGAGATCATCGCTCTGGCCAAAAGAATCGGCACCTATGAGATCTCCATTGAGCCGTATGAGGATTGCTGCACGCTTTTCGTACCCAAACACCCCGTAACACACCCGACTCAGGTCATGGTTGAAGAGGCGGAGGCGAACCTGGATATTGAAGGAATGGTGCAATACTGTTTGGAGCACACCGAAGTGGTAACCGCAACTCCTAATCCGACAGCCTCTTTGTATCGTGGCGGACCTGTTTTCTTCACATAACGTATCACATAACCTGCCCGTCAGCGGGGCATAATACTAACGCCGACGACATGAGCATAGGATGTGCCATGTCCACAGGTACGAAACGAGGGCATCCCAAAAGGGCGCCCTCTCAGTCTTTACAGCGGAATGATCAATGCGTGACTCAGGTTATGCGTTTTATGAGATAACGGCACTGGTGATCACCGGCAACGATATGATCTTCCCTCTGCACGATGACGTCATCCCCTAGTAGTTGTTGAAACAGAGCCTGCTCATGCCGACAGGCGTGGGGAAATTGTGATGCCACCAGGTTTACCGGACAGTTCCGCTCAAGAATGCGGTAGGTGTTATCGTCGACCTTCTCAAAGGTAGCTAAGTAGCCTTCACTATCACGAATGCGAGCGAGCTCCTCTACTCTCTCTTCTAAGCTCAGTTCCGCCAAATGTTTACCATATTGCTCCTTCATTTTAGCCGTGCGGCGAGCAAAAATCTGATCCACAACCTCGTTACCGCCCATATCTTTCAGCTCATTGAGTACGGATAACGCCAGAGCCCCGTAGTTTCGGGGATAGAGTTCATCGCCCTTCGGCGTTAGGCTGAATATCTGACTAGGACGTCCGCGTCCGGCGCGTAACCATTCGAAGGTGACCAGATGCTCTTTGAAGAGACCGTCGAGATGCTGGCGCACGCCCATCGGCGTGATGCCTAAAGCTTCGCTCAGCTGTTTGACGGTCATCCGCCCGTTTGTCTTTAGTAGGTCCAACACCTGTTGACGCGTTGGCAGTTCGCTCTGCATCTGCGGTTCCATCCCTTCGGATGATTTTATCTAATAACAAGTATATCAAAGCTAATTAATCGTGTAAACGCTGCCGGACAGAGTAGCAATTAGCTTCGACGACGCGCTTTAGCGCTGAGTCGTGGATGAACCGCAGCTATTTGCTGCCATAGCTGAGTAACCGCATCTTTTATATCCCATTGCGCATGCTCCGATACACGCAAGTTGACTAAGTGATAAAGCTGGCGCAAATCGAATTCTGTTCTTATCCGCCGCCTGTGAGCGTTGATGATGGCGTATGCGCCTAAATGCGGCACCTCCGCCGTCAAACGACTGTAGAGCTGGTTTGACTGCATTACGGCCGCTGCCAAAACCTCGGTTAAGCCTGCGGCGGCTATGTTGGGCGGAACGGTGTAACCGTTTGTCGGTTCCGGCGGTCCCCATTGAAAGGCCATACCGCGCATATGGCGCAACAGCTGATGCCAAGCGGCTTCAGAAAGCAACATAGCGGCATCGTAGCGTATCCAGCGACAAGCTTGGGGCAGCATATCGTGTTCGGACATATCGGCCGACAGGTAGCCGACCAACGCGTCGTCGACGTCGGCTTGTTCGCTAACGCCGATCACTTGCCCAAGAAGCTGCAGCGCCTCATGCTCCGCGTTTGTGCTTCCTTTGCCGATATAGTTGACCAACCGAACCTGTGCGCCTGCTGCAAAAGGTTGAGGGGTCTCTTGTCGTATGGGACAAAATCGCCTTAGCTGGTCGGATAACCGCGACAGATAGGTTGATGGCGTAGTATGTCGCAGTAGGGTAGGGAGGACCTGACTTACCTCAGCAATGATCTGGTCGGCCAGATGCCGGCATTCAGGATACTCAGAAGCTCCCAAAACTGCGAGCCCGTCTCGCAAGGCACGGCCATTTCCAGATAAACCTAGATTGGTGTATGTTGCCAACGGCAAGGCATAACGGGCATCCTCAAAAGCCAGTTTGGCTAACCGATTCGCTCGTGCCGCACTCGTTTCATCAGGTATCTGCGGCATGCTTCTTTCCAGATAGGCCGTCAGTCCGTTATACAAACGCTCATAGGCGTCATATAAGGCATGCATCGTATTTTCATATTCAGTCGCCAAGTGTGAGGGCAGCTCGTCAGGGGTGTAGAAATGACCGCGTTCCGGTTTTTGATACCGCTGACTGTATTCGGTAAACGAGATGAAAGGATTAGCCAACTCCAGTTCGGCGGAGGCCAGACGAGAGATATTCTCCACTCCCACGTGCGCCACTGCGTGTTCGGCTACACTTGAGTGGCCGTAACCAACAACCCAACGCTCATGAAAGGCGGCGGCCTTTTGCACGGCGCCGGCATAAAGATCATCGCCTTCCGTCCGAGTAGAGGTAATGACTGAGCCTTCCTTCACCAAACGCAGTAAGTTGTCGCGGAATGATTTCGGGCTACGAGAAACATAAGCGAAAATAACGGCAATTACTTCCTCCGGTAGGTTCTTGATACAATACACATTGCCCTCAATCGATGTGACGTGGTGGGCTAAGATTGCTCTATCCGCGGGGTTATACATATGTAAACACCTCATTATTTTCGTGATGTACGTGCGTGACCATGAAGCGTTGTAGCGGCCAATACGGCGTGTGACTAGTCCCAGATGCTAGGGCCGATAGGGGCAATCGCATCGTTCGGACCAGGGCGATCAAGGCCTAAGAAGCGGTAGAAACCGACACTCGTAGCTCGCGTTGTGACCCTATCCCCATAATGCTATAATCAGGGTATGATATCAAGCAGAGCTGGAGCAAGATCAGTTGCACCCTGTTTATTGCCAACCTTTGAGGTGAAGCCGTATGGCCAAGTCAATCGAGTTGCCTTTGGTAGGCGCCGTCACAACCGAAGAAATCCGTGAAACATATAAGCAGCTGAAGCAAGAGGGCAAGAAAGGTGTCTTCATTCAAACGCTTGGTTGTCAAATGAATGAGCACGATACTGAGAAGATGCTGGGCCTTCTTAAAACACTGGACTATGAGCCGGTGCAAAGCATCTTAGCCGCTGACTTAATCTTATATAACACCTGTGCCGTACGGGAGAATCCCGAACGTAAACTGTATGGGCAGATAAATACGCTCAAGCAACTCAAAGAGCAGCGACCGGAGCTGATCATCGGCATATGCGGCTGCATGACCCAACAGTCGACCGCACTGCAACGGATGCAGGAGGAACTGAGCCATGTAGATCTGATTTTCGGTACGCACAACATCCATCGTCTTCCCGAGCTGGTGCACCGCGTAGAAGCCGGGGAGCGTATTGTAGAGGTGTGGTCGGAAGAAGGGCCTGTAGTTGAGGATTTACCTGTCGAGCGAGCGTCCGCCGTTAAGGCTTACGTCACCATTATGTACGGGTGCAACCAGTTCTGCACCTACTGTATCGTACCTTATGTAAGAGGAAAAGAACGCTCCCGGCAGTTGCAGGACATCGTCCGTGAGGTCGAGGCGCTTACCGCTACCGGGTATAAAGAGATCATGCTGTTGGGGCAGAATGTCAACAACTACGGCAAGGACTTGGCAGAGGATATTACCTTTGCCCGATTGCTGTACGCGCTGGATGCTATCCCTGGAATCGGTCGCATTCGCTTTACTTCACCGCATCCGAAGTACTTTAGCCGCGATGTGATCCAGGCGCTGGCGGAATGTAGCAGCGTCTGTGAGCATGTGCATCTACCCATTCAAGCAGGAAACGATCGTGTCTTGCGTCGTATGGGTCGGCGTTACACACGGGCGCAGTATATCGATTTGGTCGCGCAAATGCGTCAAGCCGTACCTAACTTGGCCGTTACCACCGATCTCATCGTCGGCTTTCCGGGCGAAACCGAGGCTGAATTCCAGGATACCTTGAGTATAGTGACGGAAGTCGGTTTCGACAGCTCCTTTATGTTCATCTACTCACCGCGCCCGGGCACTCCGGCCGCCAAGTTGCCCGACCAAATCGATGAAGAGAGTAAACGTGACCGCATCCATCGCCTTATTGAAGTGCAGAATAAAGTGAGCTTGCAACGCAATGCAACCTACGTGGGCAACGAATACGAGGTATTGGTCGACGGTTTAGGTAAGGAACCCGGCCTGGTTGCGGGCCGTACTCGCACGGGAAAGCTGGTAACCTTCGCCGCAGCGCCCGATGTGGTGGGGCAGTTGGTGCAAGTACGCATAAATAAAGCCAACACCTGGAGTTTAGAAGGAGAACAGTGCTAGGCGCTTGCGTCGCGGCTCTGCAATTCATGCTTCCGACCATCCCGGGGCAGAATGATGAGGAAGCCATTTGACTAAGGGCGGCGAATACTGATGATAAGACACCAATGCATCAATGACGAAGGCACGCTGTTTGAGACCATCTCTCCGGATGTTTGGCAGCGCA
Organism: Bacillota bacterium; assembly: GCA_012838035.1. Classification (GTDB taxonomy): domain Bacteria; phylum Bacillota; class Limnochordia; order DTU080; family DTU080; genus DUQB01. Next base: position 21,054 of record DUQB01000185.1, read on the forward strand.
GAGTTTTGGCAGCGGACGGTAGCGAACTCGGTGTGGCCGTAGCTGAGGTCATTGAGCCGCGTCAGTGCGCAGTGCGTTACCTAATTCTCCTCGATGTCCGGAACCACCGCCGTCTGTTGCTACCCGCCACTTATGTTGTTGATGCTGAAGACGGCAGCATCATCAGCAGCATCGAACCGGCTATCGCAGCGCATCTTCCTGCATGCCCCATCGTCCTGACCAGAGCGGATGAAGTCGTCCTGCACCAGCAGCTTGGGTGCCGCCCGTATTGGACGTATGGGCAGTA
>DUQB01000186.1 GCA_012838035.1 Bacillota bacterium
ACAGGCGCACCTCGCGCACCAGGTACTAAACATAGCCCTTAGCGCGGCGGTGAAGAAGGGACTTATCAAAGTTAACCCATGCGAACGCGTTCCCCAACCGCCAAGTACGAGTTACAGCGCCGAAGATAGACCGCGTCTTGCTTGGTCGGACGTTCCCAGAGTGCTGGCGGAGGTGGAAGGGACCCGCTATTACATTCCGTTCCTGCTGGCTATGTCTGCCGGGCTTCGCCGGGGCGAGATCATCGGTTTGCGCTGGAAGAACGTGGACCTTGAGAACGGCATTATCCACGTGCGAGAGCAGATTCAGCGCGGCGAGGACAAGAAGCCGAAGCTGGAAACGATCATGAAGACGGAGGCGGCGGTGCGCGACGTGCCGATTCCTAGCGACGTTGTGGCGGCGCTCCGAGAGCACCGGCGGCATCAAAAGGTGGTCGATCTGAACGGCTTCGTGGTGACGAATAGCCGCGGCGGACATCTTCGCATGTGGGACCTGGACAAGAAATGGAGCGAGATACGGGAGAAACTTGGGCTGCCCAAAAAGATGGTATTCCACGATCTGCGGGGTTCCTGGGTTACGTGGTTGGCCGAGCGCAAGGTGGACATGAAGGCGGCAAGCCAACTCTTAGGACACACGGACGAGCGTACGACGCGGCGGCTTTACCAAAGTGTAACGAGGGAGATGAAACTTGAAGCGGCCCGAGCGATGGAGGGGATCACCAAGACGACGCAGGAGGCAGTAGGCAAGTAGCGGCGACAGAGCAGACTCAAGAACCCACAAGCCAAGGCGTTCGGAGGTGGCGCTCCGAGCGCCTTTTCTTTTAGGGGCTTATTGGGTTCATATTGGGTTCCTGCACCTGTCAAGGTTCCCTTGGCGTTACACCGCTACTTGCCTAAAGCCCTGCTAGATGGCGGAGGAGGAGGGATTCGAACCCTCGTCACCCGTTGAGGTGGCACGATTTCCAGTCGTGTGCGCTGGGCCAGCTACGCGACTCCTCCGCGCAAGGTACCCGTAAAGGGCTGTATAGGATTTTTGTGCAATAATAGAGTGGCGGAGAGGGAGGGATTTGAACCCTCGAGGCGCACATGACGCCTAACGGTTTTCGAGACCGCCTCATTCGGCCGCTCTGACACCTCTCCCTAAATCACCATATTAATTCCGCTCCGATTACGATTCACCTTCCGGTATGCCGGCCTTTTTATTGTAGCCCGGACGCCGGCGTAGCCTGCGGAAGAATTGCTGCATTAATTCGCCGCATTCTTGCTTCAGTATGCCGCCGGTGACCACAAGCTGATGGTTGAGTCGTGCATCAGCTGTAATATTATACAACGAGCAGACGGCTCCTGCTTTAGAATCGGCGGCACCAAAAATGAGGTGGTCGATGCGACTTAGTACCAGCGCACCTGCACACATTGCACAGGGCTCGATTGTAACATATAGTCTGCTGCCTGTCAATCGCCACGAATTCAGGCGCCGTGCAGCTTGTCGGATGGCAATCACTTCAGCGTGTGCGGTAGGGTCGCGCCAGGTTTCGCGCATGTTGTGGCCGGCGCCGATGACTTTCCCATCATACGTCACAACAGCTCCAATGGGTACTTCTCCCAATTCTTGGGCAACCATCGCCTCTTCCAGCGCGGCGCGCATGAATCGTTCGTGTTCTTCCAGCTGCGCCTGGGAATGCTCCATGCCTGTGTCACCACCTACCGCCTTTGCCGCTTTGCAGGCGTATTATAGCACATCAGCACGCCCAGGGCAGTGGTGAAGGGTTATTTCTTTGGTTGCTGCGGTTGCTTTTGGTTTAGATTACTACCGGTTTTGGGCTTGGCGTACCGCTGGTCGTTTGATCCGTAGATGTCGGCATCATCCGGGTTATCGATCTTAACAAGAGTGTTGTCATCACCTTCACCTAAAGGAGCGGCAATCTCCGCATCGTCCGGATTGTCGATCCGCACGAGGGAACTGACATCACCTTGCTTGGCTTTCTTTTGTTTTAAGCCTGGTAGGGAGCGGAATTCTTTCGGCATACATATCCTCCTAGCACATGATATTCGTTCTTTGGTCTTGACCTAAGAACGTGCGTTCGGTAGCCTATTCTCCTAAGGCATGCTTAGGCGACACGGCTAATGGACCTGACCCGGTATTTATTCATAAGGTTCTCTAAATGCTGTAGTGCCCGCTTAGCCTGTTCGGCATTTTTGCGTTGGGCGGCATTGACGGCGCCGTTCCATAAAGACGAGGTTTGTTGAATGTCTTTTTCGGACCAGGCATAGGTAGCATAGGCGGTACGCATGACCGGGACGAACATCTCCCATTGATTGCGACAATCACGGAGCAAGCGTAACGATACCGCCCAGTCGTTGCGAGATATCAGTACCTGAGCCTGGGCGAGCGCAGCACGCAGATCGCTGATCTGAAACGGCTCCGTCGCCAAAAAGGTGTCGTCAAAGGCGTGGATGACCTTGTCTGTTTGTAATAGAGCTGATAGTACGTTCCAACAGGTAAGTGCCGCTATAATAGTCAGAAGCCCCAAAAGCAGTACGAGGTGAGTCACCCGCATCACGATGACTTGTACCTCCCGTTTCTATCCGCTTGATTACATCGTAAAGACCGCATGGATGCTTTTCACCGCGTCCCCGCGCGTCGGGTAGCCCGTGCTAGCTCATAGGATGGCCAAATCAAGTAATTATTAACCTGTTGACTTCTGGTAATTTGTCAGGTAGAATTGCACTGCTCCGGTAGGTAGCGTTGACAGCCAGGTCTCGCGCAGCGAGAGGTTACGAACCCCGTCAGGTCCGGAAGGAAGCAGCGGTAAGTAGCTTATCTCGGGTGCCGCGAGGGCGCCTGGCTTAGTTACCCACCGGAGTATCCCTATTTATCCCCGTTATCCGGCCGATCAGGTATCCACATCCCACCTTAACCGCAACGTGTCATATTGTGTTGTCGATCGCATCATCCGGTCTTCTGTCCGTGCCTGTGTCATCCAGCGGTTTTTGCTTATCTACAGGTTCAACGCAATTTGCAATCAAGCCAGGAGATTATAGTGCGGCTGCAGAAATGAGCAAAAGACAGTCGCATCACGGAGTGTAATAAATGGCTTATATTTCGCTCTACCGAAAATGGCGTCCGCAGACGTTTGCCGAGGCCATTGGACAAGAACACATTGTGCAGACGCTTACCAACGCGCTGGAGACAGGGCGGGTGGCGCATGCTTATCTTTTTTCCGGGCCTAGGGGCACCGGTAAGACTTCGTTTGCCCGCTTGTTGGCAAAGGGGCTTAATTGCGTTCATGGTCCGACGGGAACACCCTGTAATGAATGCGATAATTGCATTCGCATAACGCGTGGAATATCGGTAGACGTAATCGAGATTGACGGCGCGTCCAACCGCGGTATTGATGAAATTCGCGAGTTGCGCGAACGGGTGAAGTACGCTCCAATCGAAGGTCGCCATAAGGTCTATATCATCGATGAAGTGCACATGCTTACCAATGAAGCGTTTAATGCCCTACTGAAGGTGCTGGAGGAACCGCCTGAGCATGTGAACTTCGTGTTTGCCACAACTGAAGCCCACAAGGTGCCGGCTACAATCTTATCTCGCTGTCAGAAGTTCGATTTCCGCCGCTTTAGTACGGCGCAGTTGATGTATCAACTGGAAAAGGTGAGTAAAAGCGAAGGCGTTGAGGCGGAACCGCAGGCCCTGGCCCTAATTGCCCGACATGCTGAAGGCGGCATGCGCGATGCTCTGGCGATTTTGGATCAATGCGTAGCCGCAAATGGGCAAAGCCTGAGCGTGAGCGGAGTAACAAAGGTGCTCGGCGTCGTACGTCGAGAAGCCTTGGCCGACTTGGCGCAGCATATTTTGGATCGCAACCTGGCAGGCGGCTTAAAGCTCATTCATGCTCTCATAGACGAAGGTGTGGAGACACGTCAGTTATTGAAGGATCTATCAGCCTACATGCGCGATCTCGTGTTGCTGAAGGCAGCGCCCGGCGAGTCGAATTTAGTGGCGGCAGAAGGCGTTTATCTGGAAAAAATGCAGGAGCAAGTACGGCAGGTACCGTTGGAGCAGCTGCTTCCTGTCGTTGATACGCTCACCCGTGCTGAAACTGAAATGCGTTGGTCGACAAATCCCGCTTTGGCTATTGAGCTCACGCTGGTCAAGACGACGGCGCAGATGGCAGAGAGCAAAACCAGCTCGCCTGAAGTGGATGGCGCCATTAAGGCTTTGGAGCAACGGGTCGCCCGCCTGGAAGAGATATTAAGGCGGGGAGCAGTATCGCAATCTGAAACAAGGGCTGCGGCTCCGTCCAAACCTGTCCCCAGCACCGGGCCGGCGCATGTCGAGCGCTCTGCTCCGGCGCATACCATGCCCATGTCTGGGTCTGCGCCGCCTTACGAAGAGGCGACGCAAAGACAGGCGACTAGGGTAAAACCGGCTCAAAGCGCTCAACCGGTCCATAGCGCTCGACCTGCTCATAGTGCCCAATCGGCTCAAAGCAGCCAATCGAGGACGGTTGTCGGCTCAGCGGCTGATATGGAGCTGTTGCACACCATCAAGTCTATGTGGCCGGACTTGCTGGCGACGTTAAAAAAGGAGCGTTACATTACGCTGGAGGCCTTCTTGCGGGTAGGAACCCCGGGGCAAGTCCAGGGTAAGACCCTGGTGGTCTATTTTACGCCTACACACAGGTTTCATCAGGCAAATGTGGAAGATCCGAAGCATAGAACTATCATTGAACAAATGATAAAGCGGTTGATCGGTAGAGATATATCGATTGCCACCGCAACCGGCGCACCGCCCGCGCAGATACTTGCGCCGGACGCCAAAGCTGCAGACGCAGACAGGCCTGATGCGGCAACGACGGAAGCTGCAAAAATGGATGCAACAAAGATGAATGCGGGTCCGGTGAATGCGCCGGCTAGGGGGTTGACCAGCGCATCATCTGCTGCGCAGAGCAGCGCTCCATCTGGAAAAGTACCATTCGGTGCCTCAACCGAAGGATCACTCGGCGGGATCTCCGATGCGCCATTTGGTGTTGCAGAAGCGGGCAACGCACCGTCTAGCGGCTTGCCATCGAGCAAGAAGGCGGATGCCATGACTCCTGTGTTGGGCAACGAGTCGGCCGGTAAGCCGGCAGAGAGAGCTATGCCGAGCACCGGTCCGGGAGAGCATGTTGGCGAAGAGCCGCATGATCATGTAATGCCGAAAGACGTATTTGATGCGTCCGAAGCCAAGGTAGACACAAAAACGCATGATCTGGATATGACATTAAGTCCGCCGACGGCGGATAAGCAGGATATTCGTCAATCGCCGAGCGTACAGAAAGCGTTACATTTCTTTGGCGGCAGGATAGTAGAGGTCCGGCACGACTGAGAAAGTAGTGGGAGGCATGTTTAGATGATGAACATGAATATGCAGAAGATGATGAAGCAAGTGCAGAAAATGCAGGCTGATATGGCCAGAATACAGGAAGAACTAGGAAACAAGACGGTTGAGGCAACGGCCGGCGGGGGAGTCGTACGCGTTGTCGTAAATGGTCATCTGCAAGTAAATGAGATACATATCGATCCTTCGGCGGTTGACCCCGACGATGTGGAGATGCTGGAGGACTTAGTGCTGGCGGCAGTCAACGAAGGTATCCGCCTGGCCCAAGAAATGTCCGCAGAGGAGATGGGTAAGGTCACCGGAGGCATGAATATTCCGGGTCTTCCTAAGGGTATGTTCTAACTATGTATATGTACCCCAGACCGATTGCGCGTTTGATCGAAGAGCTGAGCAAATTACCGGGCATCGGACCCAAGACCGCGCAGCGGTTGGCGTTTTACCTGATCAGCGGCAGCTCTGAGCGTGTACACGGACTTGCGCATGCGCTGCTGGAGGCGAAAGAGAAGATCGTCTACTGCTCAGTTTGCTTCAACTATACGGATGATGATCCATGTCGCATTTGTGCCGCAGAAAGCAGGGATCCGTCGCTTATTTGCGTGGTGGAGTACCCGCGCGATGTCGTCGCGGTGGAACGCACCCGGGAGTACAAAGGCCGGTATCATGTGTTGCACGGGGCCATATCGCCCATGGAAGGAATCGGTCCTGCTCAGTTGCGTATTCGCGAGCTGATACAGCGCTGTACGGATGAGACGGTTAAGGAAGTCATTTTGGCTACCGACCCGGATCCGGAAGGCGAGGCCACCGCTCTTTACTTGGCAAGATTGTTGAAACCATCCGGGGTACGAGTTACGCGCATGGCGCACGGGATGCCTGTAGGTGGAGATTTGGAATATGTGGATGAGGTGACGCTTGCTCGAGCCTTGGAAGGCCGACGAGAGCTTAATTAGTCCCTGGCTCCTGGAATATATAGGTTAAGCCGCGCTTATACTGATAATAATGCTGTATAGGCTGCGGGAGGTCATTGCCGTGTCCAGATGGTGGTCGAGTTTGATCGACGTGGTTACGAACCAGTTGATTGTTGAGGATGAATCCGCCGTCAACGAACAGGTTCCGGATTTAAAGACAGTAGTTGAACAAGCACGGCGTGATTGGATTATGGCGAAGACCTACTTTGATAACGTTACCGAACCGGATTTGATTGATCATGCGATCTATTGTATTGAGGCCGCAGAGAAGAAGTATATGTATCTTCTTAAGCAAGCTCGCTCCCAAGGCTTGGTGATGAACTTCGGCGATTTAGAGAAGCAAGTATTAAAGGAAGCGCCGCATCTCCATCAGTCATTGTAGGTCTCGTCTACGTAGACCTCATCTGCGACTTAGCTATGGCGTCATAGCGCTTGACTGAGTCCGCATACTTGGTTGCGTGTTGCCTGAAGGACGTGCGGGACTACTATAGGAAAACCCAGGTTACAGAGCCTGAACGGACTTTTAGTGATTTTATTTCGTTTTCATTCGGAATTTGGTTGAGGCACGCAGGTGCGATATATGAGCCGAAATCCCGGTTGCATCGGGCTTATCTCTACTTGCGGCAAGTGAGGTAATGCTCAGTGTCCACGGGCAGCATATTTCGCCTTAAAGTGCAGTTACTTTGGTTGTATGACCAAGGCAAGTTGGGTATAATAGTACTGCATCAGCTTTTTGCAGATACTACCAGCAAATAGCCCTTGAAAAAGTGGTGACGGGCTGGTA
>DUQB01000187.1 GCA_012838035.1 Bacillota bacterium
CGTGGTTTGAAGATCCGGCTAATCCGGGTAAAGTAAATTCCCAACTGGCGGCCGACTACATTCATCCGTCAAAAGAGGGTTATAGGCAGCTGGCTCAGATGGCTTGGGATGCGCTTCAGAGCTTAGGCGCCAAATAATACGGACAGGATACGGGAGGCCGCACAAGGACCTCCCGTTCAGTTTAAACGCTACCGTATGCTATAGACTTGTCGGCGTTTACACCATATTCCACCTACAGGTCACAGTGGTTTTCGCCTACTGATCGTCATAGCGCCCAAAGTGCTGAATAGCGGACATAATCAAGCGCATACCGGTGAGACGCGAGCCGTTATTGATCGAGCCGGCCGTGGCGAATACCAAGCCTCTGTCTGCCCGGGCCATCTGGAAATCTCGGATGAATTCCGCAACGATTTTTTCTTCCTCATTACGACTGAATGTGAATGGGGCCAACTGCCCGAAGATCCTGGCTTTCGGGCAGTGTTTCCTAATCTCGCCGACGGTCAAGTTGGGTCCGAAATTGACCCAGGTCATGCCTAAGCTGCCTAGGATCGGTAATAGGTGACCCATATCGGAGTCTGAGTGCTGACCGCGGTGATCACCGGGATTTGGGCTATAGCGCTCAAACACCGCTTTTAGAATAGGATAGGCGAAGAACTCATACATCTCCGGCGTAAGCAGAGCGCAATTGTCATCGTAGAACGTGAAGCCATGCGGAGCGGTCTCGGGCGTATAACCCGCTTCTTCATCGATGATGCGCGCAATCTCCAGCATGACGCGCAGAATGGTATCGCGTAGACGTGCCGCTAGCTCCGGATTGTCGAGGATCAGGAAGATGAAGTTTTCTACGCCGTAGATGGAAGTGGCGAAGGTGACCGGACCGCGCTGACTGCGATACAGTTTGGGTTTAATGCCGAGCGTCATGAGTCTATCGCGCTCTCGCCGCCAATCGTCAGGCAGTATGTAACTGCGGATGTCTCGCTCATCCACCCGATCTAGGAGCGCTTGGAGCTCATCTTCATTGTGTGCGGATTGTTCCAACCACCATGAGCCCGAGTGCCAAACGTTTTTCGCCTCAAAAACGTCATGCAGCGCTTTTCTTTTAGGATACGCTTTGGTCGGGTCGTGCGTCTTTTCACTCAGTAGCCGCCTGCCTACGATCTTCTCCGCCTTGTCGTTATAAGCTTTGCGGAGTTCAAAAGCCCAGTCCGGGTCGTTTTCGTATCGCCAACGATCTTCGGGAATGCCCAACTCGTCAAATACGCATTCCCAGCTCATCATGATCCCCAAGGGGACTTGCGGGATATCCTTGCCGAATGGATCGCGACGAGCGATAGCCTGATCCTCCCAAAACCGCGGCAGGTCAACGGGGGCCAAACCGTCTTTTGCTCTGGCTGCAGCGACCAGCTTGGCGGGCGCTTCCTCAAGTGAACAGTTGAACTTCATCCTATCCCCTCCCGGAGGCATGTACTACGACACATTCCATTGAGTATACAGCGTTCATTTGGCGACGAATAGATAACACCTTTCGAGAAAAATACAATCAACCCTCTTGCGGTTGTGGAAAACCGGTTTAGGACGGATGAGGTAGGGTGGTCGCGCGCATTTTCTTTCATAAGCAGGTGATGGTGGCTGGATGCAGAACTAGAAAGGCAATCGAAGCGTGTTAGCAAATCGTAGTGCTAGGTAATCTTCATCAGTAGGCCGAAAACATACTGGAAAGTGGGCTGATCATCATGTATAGACACGGCATAAGATCGCTCTTTGTCCGAACCGTAGCGCTGTTATGTCTGTTATGCCTGGGTCAAGGTATGGCAGCGGCTGTTGATTCGGTGATCGGTATATACCAGCCGGATGGCCGATCAGTACAGCCTCTTGTAGATCTGTTCAAGAGCAGAGATTATCCTGTACGGATATTGGATGAAGAAGGCTTGGAGAATCTAACCGGCGCGGGCATTTCCGCCCTTGTCATCCCCCCGGATACGATGTATCCTGCGGCGGCTCGTCAAACGTTGAATACTTACTTATCCGGTGCCGGTAACCTGGTTGATCTGTCCGTACATGGGCTGAACTATACCCCCAGTTGCCTGAATCCCACCCAAATTGTGGAGTTTGGGTCGGAACAGAGAGGCTATTATATCATGCGTGGCACGGAAGTACCGCAGGTAACCTATCCGGAGATACCCGGCATGCCCGGCGTCCGAGGAATACACCTCGCATCGCGAGTCGGCGCAGGCGATGTTTATCTGGACATCCCCATGACCGCTCATAGAGCCGCGGATCGCTCCGTATTGTCTTTCATGGCGAGAGGCGACTACGAGGTAGAGATTTTGTTCCTCCGCATTAGAGACAGCAGAGGTACCGATTGGGTGGCGTTCATTGATGCCACACCGGAATGGCAACAGTATCAGGTGTCTTTTGCGGACTTCGTCCCGGTCGACGCCAAGAAACTCGCAGCGGGCGAACTGCTGGATCCGGCGTCTATCTTAAGACTGCATATCGGATTCGATCCTACCATTCTATGGACGGAGCTGCAGGGAAGCTTCGGCGTCGGGCCCATTTATCTGGGCAGTCCTGCAGAGGACGATATTTACACGCCAACCGCCGAGGTAACCAAGTGGCAGGTAGCCTACATCGGCAACAAAACACAGATGCCGAACTGGGTGATCGATCCGTTTCTAGACACGCAACCGCTGGATAATGTCGTAAGCATAGATGTCGGACTCAATCAAGCCGTGAGTGGAAGGCTGCCTGATCTGGGCGCCTATAAGCTCTGGACCGTACCAGGTCTGCCGTATGCACGCGGCCGTGAGGACAAAGATCATATCGATCTTCTGACACCGGAGGACATGCGCCGCATTCCATTGTTGATCGCTAAAGATGGCAAAGGAAACACGCTGGGAACCTTAGCGGAAGTGCGGCTGCACAACGACGGGAAATATCGGCGCGGGGCCTGGGTGTTGTTCGGCATTGAAGGCGCTCGATACGTCAAAGGCAGTGATCTGGGCGAACTGCTGCTGGATGCTGTAGATTATATACTCAAACAGCCAAGAATCTCTAGAGTGACGACTACTATTTATAGCCGGAACTTTTCCCAGTTGGAGGCCGCCATATTGGTAACCAACCCGCTGGATGAAACGGTAGAGGCCGTACTGACCGTATCGGCGGCCGACATCAGCGGCAGCAGGACGTTCAATATGCCGGCAAAATCCATGATGGAGTATCCGGTGGTACTGGGGGAGATCAAAGAAGACTTCCCGCTGACCGATTTCACATGGCAGGTAGAGCTCACATCCGCATCCGGCAACGACCTGTTCGGAGACAGAATGAATGTAGAGGAGCAGCTGATCAAATCCGCCAAGTACATCATTGACCTGCAGAACGGACACGGCGACGGTCGTATCAGTCATTACTTCTTTAGCGACATCTATGGCGCAAGGGCTATGCTTGCCCTAAGTGACTATCTGCAGGATCCCGCGACGGCGGCACGCAATCAACATGTGCTGGGAGACGTCAGGCCGGAGGACATCAGAGCCGCGGCGTTACGTTTCACCGATATGATTTCCCACAGGCAGAGGCCGGACGGCAGCATTCCCATGGGGTACAACGAGCTGAAAAACAACTCCTATGTTGCTGATGTCGGCACCATCACATTGGGTATGGCTCAGATGTCTTCCTGGCTGGACGAAGAAAAAGCAGCCGAATACCGTAACGTGATCGATAAGTATCTCGATTGGCGCCAACTTTACTATATCGATGAGGAGCGCTCAGAATTATTGCAAGCCATTTACGGCAAAGGACACCAAGCTACTCGCGTAGGCAGCTATGGCTTAGGCTTAATGAACAGCGATTACTACACCAAAGTCTCCTGGAACGAAACCAAACCGCACGAGGCGGGGCCGACGTGGGTGCTCACCATTTCTATGGGTACCGCGGCAGCCATGAGCAAGCTGGATCCCAATCCGAAATATAAAGAGATTGCCATGATGGATGCCAACGGCTTTCTGCGCCTTGGTGAGAGCGCTTCAGGACACTTCCAGTCGGAGACGACCTTCTGGTTGATTTACACTTTAACGGATCCTCAGGTGCGGGCTGATCTGATGAAAGTCTTTGAACGCGACGCGTTGTTCGCCATCAGCGCTACGCGCAAATACGATTGGTTCGACAACAACTCTCGCGGCATATTACGTTGGTTGGCGCCCACCTACTATCGCCACTTCGTCAAAGACTCCCCGCTCTTGCGGGTATCCCTGGTTAAGGCGCTGTGGGGGCTCTGCTCCGAGAGTTCCACCTACTCTTTGGAATACAGCCGTCATAAATTCATACACACAACTATGGGACCATCGGCAGGAGCAGCGCGGTATGCTACTATGAGCGCCGCCTGGTTCATGGAGTTACTCAAACCGGGCTCAACCTTGTTAAAGGATGTAGCTTGGGATCCGGTGCAATAAACCTGAGACCCGGAAATCCTGGGGTCTAACACTCTGGGGTTATTACATCCACAGCAAATTACGCCTTCGGCTAAACGCCGGATGTCATCACTGCGATTCATACCATCTTGGGTAGCGGCTTGGCAGCCCTACCCAAGATGGGTGATCACAACTGCTCGCGGCACCATGCGCACGGCTTGAGATCAATCGCTACGTGTGGCAATGCGATGCCCTTTCGGCAATATGTTAAGTGAGTGAACGCACTGTCTGTTCAATGACTGGTTGGTATGATAAAATTATAACGATATCTGTGGCGGCGTTTTTTTGGAACGCGCAGTGCGAATATGTGCGTTACAGGAGAATTCTTCAGCAGGATAAGGCTCGCATAAGCAAGAAGTATAATGCATATAAAAAAGCAGCAGCTCCGAAACCCGGATTTCCGGGTACGGGGGAACCACTTACAGGGGTGAATCCTGGCTTTTCCAGGTAGGGCAACTTGGGTGTCCGAACCCGTCAGCTAACCTCGCAGGAGTCCACCAAGCGGATGTACCGATCTGTTGATCGGGGCATGCGCTTTTTTGTTTAACATACTACATATGGGGTGGATATTTTTGCGCGCACTCATCAGTCGTTATCAAGGGGATCTCATCAGTGGCATGACGACGGCTGTGGTAGCTTTACCACTAGCATTAGCATTCGGTATCGCCAGCGGTGCAGGGGCGGCGGCAGGGCTATACGCAGCCATATTCGCCGGTTTCGTAGCCTCGCTGTGCGGCGGTAGTGAAGTTCAGGTCAGCGGTCCGACGGGGGCCATGACCGTCATTTTGGTCGGCATTATTAATGAGCACGGCATCGCGGGCATGTTAGCGGCGGGTGCCATAGCAGGCCTGTTGCAATTGATGATTGGTTTCATGGGATTAGGTCGTTTGATCAAGTATTTACCGCAACAGGTGATCTCCGGATTTACCAACGGTATCGCGGTGATCATTTTCCTCTCTCAGGTAGAAACAGCCCTTAACAACCCTATCGTGGCGTCAGCAACCATAGCTGCGATCTTCGTGGCACGGCTATTTGCCAAGAAAGTGCCTGCTGCGCTGGTCGGTTTAACCGTCGGCATCAGCGTCAACGCCCTCTTCGTGCATACTGCACATGTGGTAGGCGATTTACCTTTTACAATGCCTGTGCCTTCTCTTCCGCTACTCCCGCTGGAAGTCGTCAATTCACTCATGTTGCCGGCATTCACCATCTGCTTGTTGGGGAGCATAGAAGCACTGCTGTCAGCTGAAGTCGGCGATGCCCTGACGGGGCAAAACCACGATGCTGATCGTGAGCTCATTGGGCAAGGCCTTGGCAACATTGTCTCCGCTTTGGTAGGCGGCGTGCCTATAACCGGGGCGATCGCGCGAACAGCCGTCAACGCGAAAGCAGGCGGCCGTACACGCCTCTCGGGCATGATCCACTCAGTGACCTTATTACTTATTATTCTGCTGTTCCGCGAACAAGCTCAAGCCATCCCCTTGGCAGCTCTGGCGGCTATCCTGATGGCCACTGCAATAGAAATGGTCGACTGGGAAAGCCTGACCAGGATGTATCGAGCTAGTTGGTCTTACACGGCTACCTTATTAGTCACTATGGTCTTAACTGTGACCCATGACCTGGTGGTGGGGGTAGCAGCCGGTTGCTTAACTGCAGTCTGCTTTGTGATCGCCGACTTGGCGCACTATCCTGCGATCTCCCTGCATAGTGACGGTGGTGATCGACGACATTCGGCACCCGGAGAAGCAGGAGTGAATGTGCTGCGGTTACGGGGGCCCCTGTACTTCATAGGGGTACAAGGAGTACTTGAGCAGATTATGGTTACTACCACTCACCGGACACACCTGTTGGACTTCTCCGCGGTAGCGATGATTGATGATTCTGCAGCTTTGGTTCTCAAAGAACAGATGGAAAAGCTGGCAGCGCGCGGAATTCACCTGTTTATTGGTGGGGTGAGCGGAGATCCGTTGAGTACGTTCGCCCGGTTGGGCATGTTGAACAGGAAAGGGCGACGCCGGATCTGCAAAGACCTCCATGTGGCTATGGAACGGGCGCTGGCTAAAGTTGACGCGCCGCCTAAACCGGCTACTCGCGGCAGCGTCGTTATGGCGGGTCAGGATGCGGCGTGTTCCTCTCTATAAACACAGTGAACAAGGCAGGTGTTCAACCTGCCTTGTTCACCTCATGGTCACCAACTGCATTTAGTGGTGAGGAATGCCGTCAAGAGGTCGATACAAGCCTGCACATCAGACAGATCAACCATCTCGCCCGGTGTGTGAACATAACGCGTGGGAATGGAAACCGCCCCGCTGGGTACTCCGGCACGTGACGTATGTATGGGACCGGCATCGGTACCGCCGTAGGGGAGGACCTCCACTTGGTGCGGTATGTTCTTATCCTTGGCAGTAGAATCGAGTAGTCCGCGTACTTTGGGATGACAGATCACACTGCGGTCCATGACTTTGATCGCCGCTCCGGCACCTAGTTTCATGGCCAGCGGCACCGTATTGGGCGTATCGCCTACGCCCGTTACATCAACAGCAAGTCCCAGGTGAGGCTCAATGGCGAATGCCGCCGTCTTGGCGCCGTGAGCGCCGACTTCCTCCTGCACCGAAAACACGTAGTAGATGTCATAGGGAGTCTGTGATATCTGCTGCATAACGCTAAGCAGCACGGCGCAGCCTACGCGATCGTCGAGCGCTTTACCGACGACGCGTTTACCAACCTGACGCAGGCTCTGGTGGTAACAGCACATATCGCCGATGGCTACACGCTCCTCAGCCGCAGCTTTGCTTTCGGCCCCGATATCGATGTACATGCGTTCAATTTTCAGATCCTTTATATCGTTGAGTTTCTCGCAATGCACCACCCCGGTCAAACCGTCGGCAAAACGGACTGGCTGACCATACAAAACAGCGGGAGACACGCCGCCGACTGTGGTAAAACGAAGGAATCCGTCGTCATCTATAAAAGTGACCATCAGCCCGATCTCATCCATATGAGCGGACAACATGATTCTCTTGCCGCCGGGTGTGCCTTGCCGTACGATCAGATTGCCGAGCGTGTCGGTCTGCACTTCGGTGGAGTGAGCCTGAGCATAGCCTGCTATCAGTGCGCGGATTTGCTGCTCCGCACCTGCAGGTCCCCAAGCGTTACACAATGCGGTGAGTAGGTTTAACATGGGAGACTCTCTCCTTTGGCCAGGCGCATCAATGCGTCTGTAATTAGCTGCTGGGCGTAGTCGATATCGCTTTGTGACATCATCTGGTATGGGCTACCCAAATAGCGACAAGGTAGGCCGAGCGTTGCCGTCCGAGTGCCTGTCCGCGTCGTATGCATTACGCTTGTTTCCCTCTTTAGCTGCGGCTTAGCCTGCCACTGCACCGGAATGCCTGCTGTGGCGGCGACACGTGCCAACCAGCTGGTGAGCGGCACATCCATACCCAGATTATCACCTGCATTGAGCACCGGTCCGGCGCCGAGCATAGCCTCTTGGTGGTGGGCGTCGACACCGGGGAAATCCTGTGCCGGGTGAGCATCCAACACTAAGGCGATATCCGGGTTGATACGGTAGGCCGCAACTTGCGCTCCGCGTAGGCCGACTTCTTTTTGTACCGTAAACACAGCGGTGAATGCCACCGGCAGTTCCAGCGCCAGCACCTTCAGCAGCATGGCGCAACCTACACGACTGGGCAGCGCTTTGCCATGCAACGTTCCGGCAAGGTTCCAAGAGCCGGATGCAGGCGCGAATACGGCATAATCACCAATATTGATCAAGGTTGCCGCGTCTTTCTCATCTGCGGCGCCGATATCAATCATCATACTGTCCATACGCGGGATGTTTCTGCGTTCACTTTCTTGTAAGCGGTGAATCGGCTTACCGCCGATCACTCCCGGAATGCCCTTGTCGCCGACCAACACGTGACTACCCAGCAGCGTAGCCGCATCCAGCGCGCCGATGGGCTTGAACGTGAGCATGCCGGAACTGTGAATGCTGGTAATGATCATGCCCGGTTCATCCATATGCGCCGTAAGCATGATACGTGGTGTCGGCATCGGCGTGCCCGGCGGCGCATTCTTCGTTGCGATGAGATTACCAATGTTGTCAACGGCCACATCCACATCAGTTGCCTGCAAAGCCCGACATATATAGGCGCGCACTTGTTCTTCATCGCCCGATGCGCCGGTTAATCGCAATAACTCAGACAGAGACATTTGCCCACCTCCAGACTTCCTCAGGCTCCAAATCAGCCAGAAAATGCGCCAACAACCTGCCGATGGCAGCGATGTCGGCCAAGTCGACGCACTCTACCGTGCTATGCATGTAACGCAACGGTAGAGAGATCACCGCGGTAGGTACGCCGGCTTGAGAAACCTGCATGGCCCATGCGTCGGTGCCCGAATGCCCGGGTAGAATCTCGTTCTGCCAAGCGATCTGCTCTTGTTTCGCCACGGCGATAAGGCGATCGCGCACGCCCCGGTGAATGTTTGGCCCTAATGAAATAGCCGGACCTTTTCCCAAGGTGATGGTATCGTGCTCAGGTTGTCCGGGCGTGTCCCCATGACCGACATCGATGGCGATCGCCAGCTGCGGAGCTATGCTGAACGTACTGGTGATAGCGCCACGCAGACCTACTTCTTCCTGTACTGTGGCTACGGCGTGTACATGCACGGCATGGGAGACACGAGCCAAACGTTGCAAGCAGACCAGAGAAGAGACGATGCAGGCGCGGTTATCGAACGATTTTCCCGCCACTCTATCCCCATGCAGTCTCTTACAAGGCGGCGAGAAGGTGACCACATCGCCTACCTGAACCTTTTGCCGCAATTCCTCAGTAGATAAACCGGTGTCAATAAACAGATCCGGCCACGTCGGTATGTGATCAGGCTCTTTATCATCACGGAACGGTGCGGGAACGGCCTGTACGATACCGGCTACAGCAGTTTTGCCATGGACCGTGACTTCCTTACCACAGATTTGGCGTAGGTCGATGCCGCCCATGGCCACCACACGTAAGAATCCGTTCTCTTCTACTTGAGCTACCATTAAGCCTATTTCATCCATGTGTGTAGCCAACATGACCGCGGGGGCCGGAATTCCGCCGGAACGCGTGGGCTGCTTATGGGCGATTACGTTGCCTAGGGCGTCAGTGCGGATGACATCCACGTAGGGTTGCCACATTTGGGTTACAAGCCTCGCAACGGGACTCTCGTATCCGGATGGTCCGCCGGTGGTTGCCAATTGCTGCAAAGCGTGCCATGTATCCAAATTCGTTCACCTCTTCTCCACGTTGTCCTTGCACAGTTCGTTCCTAAGCGAATACCACCTGCCGAAAATCGCCATAAAGATCAAATACGAGAGGCAATTGCTGCAGGAGGAGGTCGGGTGAATCAGGAAGAAGGATAGCTGAAGCAGATGGAAGCACAGGCAAAACCCGCGGTAAGTTGTGGGTAGCCTGGTTTTGTCATAGTCAAGTGCAACACGCAATTTATTTGAGAAGAAGGTTGGGGTGGAGGTTGTGAGTCAAGGTTCAACGGGAGCTCCTCAGGTAGATTTGACGCTGGTTCAAGATGTCGCGCAACGCTTGGCGCAGAATGTAGCCAAGGTGATTGTCGGTAAAGACGAGGCCATCCGCTTAGCCATTATCGCCTTGCTTTGCGAAGGGCACATTCTGGCGGAGGATGTTCCGGGCGTGGGCAAAACGATGTTGGCCAGAGCCCTGGCAGGTTCGCTGGGTTGTAGTTTTAATCGCATTCAATTTACACCCGACTTACTACCGTCCGATGTAACCGGTGTGAGCATTTATAATCAAAAAACACAGGAGTTCGAGTTTCGCCCTGGTCCGGTAATGTCGCAAGTACTGCTGGCGGATGAAATCAACCGGGCTACGCCGCGTACGCAGTCGGCTTTGCTGGAGTGCATGGAAGAGCGGCAACTTACCGTGGACGGCGTAACGCGTCCGCTTCCGCGTCCCTTCCTGGTCATAGCCACACAAAACCCCATTGAATATGAAGGTACATTCCCGCTGCCTGAAGCGCAAATTGACCGTTTCCTCATTCGGTTGTCCTTGGGATACCCGGATGCCGCTGATGAAAGCGAGATTTTGCTACGGTTGCAACATCGCCATCCCATTTCAGAGGTTGAGCAGGTTGTGAGCGTTGACGAGTTGCTCAAAGCGCAAAGCATAGTGCGTGAAGTATATGTAGAGGCTTCCGTGCGAGAGTACATTGTCGCTATGACACGAGAGACGCGCAGCCATGCGGACACAGCGTTGGGCGCCAGCCCGCGGGGTTCGATCGCGCTTTTCCATACGGCGCAAACCTACGCGGCACTACAAGGACGCGATTATGTATTGCCTGACGACGTAAAGGCAATGGCCGTATCGGTTTTGGCGCACCGCCTAATCGTCCGGCCGGAGAGCCAATTGCGCGGCCGTACGGGAGTATCCATCATCAACGATATCCTACAGAAGGTGCCCGTTATACTGGAGGAAAACGCTGGTGTATGAGGCGCTCCTGGAACTGAAGCGTTTCTTACGGCAGCTACGCTACGGCATTCCTTGGCGTGACGGCAGTTCCGCGTATCAGCATGTGCCTCTATTGGCTATCGCGCTGTCCATCGGCATCGGCATAGCAACGGCCGGGGCGCTTTGGTATGTCTCACCCAATTTTCGGTTCAATCCATGGGGCCTTGTCGCGTTGGTCGCGCCTGTCGTAAGCGGGTTTTACCTCACCTATCTTTTCGATTTGTTGGAAATAGGGTTAGGTTGGCGCGGCCTGGAACTACTGGTGCAGATAGCTTTGGGTATGCTGTTGCTTACTCCGGCGAGCGATGGACTCATGGCTGTAAGCGCCGGATTGATCGCTGTTACCGCTGCTTGGACCACGGCCGTGCGTCTTGGTTCCGATTTGGTGCCCTTCCGCCCGGATCGCCTGATGCCGGGGCATAACGGCGCGCAGGGCGAACTGGAGCATCCCGGTCTGCAACGCTTCATGCGCAGCCAATTCAGCTTATTGGTCGCTCTGGCGGGGGCGGCAGGTTTCGCGGCGCGCTTTCAGAGGGAGGCGGCGCCTTGGTGGGTCTCAACCGTTACAGGTTTAGGGATGGCGTTGAGCATGATTGCCGCTTTGCGGTTGCTGAGTTGGACACATCGTGCAGTGCTGCTTAAAACGTGGGAGACTCAGGAGCGGTTTGTGCAAGAAAGCGTCGTACCAGTATGGAATGTGTGGACATTCCGCTTGGCGGCCCTTGCCGGGGGTATCGGCTTGGCGTTACCAGCCAACCTATCGCCTTTGGGTAATATCTCGTTCAACAGTCTGTTTGAGGCGGTCAATCGGTACGTTTCGCCTTTCTTTGTCCGCAGTAAAACAGGCCGCGCAACTACCGGCGGCTCCACAGCCGCAAAAATCGCAGAGCAAGCGGTCCGAGCGGAGACGTTCTCCTTCACCGGTATCTTTAATCTGCTGCTCTATGTGGCTTTGACGGTCGGCGTCATATGGGTATTACGTCGCTTTTGGCAGCTGACTCGTGTCCGGAAGGAACAACAGCAATCGCTTGCCTTCGGCAAGGACAAAGGATTCTGGCGATGGTTGTGGCAGACCATCCTCGGCTGGTTCCGGCGCGCTACGGAAAAATTATTGGAGAGCCAAGTACAAGAGAAAAGCGCCGGCACAAAAAGAGGCGTGCGTAAGTATGCACCAAAAAAGCGAGTACCTACCGAACCTTATGCGCTGGTGCTCTATTTATACGCTCGGTTCCTGGAAAAAGCCGCAAGCTATCGCCGCCATCGCAAACAGTACGAAACCGCCTGGGAGTTCCGGCAACGCCTTCTGGCGGGCGGTGCGGAACAGGATGCCGAGTCCATAACCGAACTTACGCTGCTGTATCAAGAGGTGCGTTACAGCAGTAACCAAGCCGACACGGGAATCGCGCATACCTTTAAGAGTGTGTGGACGGCGGCGGTGCGGGCTTTAAAACGTCTGAAATCCACCTGAGCATTGGAAAGGAGTACCATGGACGGTACTCCTTTTGTTTGGAGCAAGGTGCATACTTTTAAGAGACGCATGTGAGAGCGTCGCTTAACCGACGTTTAGAAAGCAAGCAGCAAAGATGCTCTCTTTCTATTGTATCTCGCACGGTTACGGCGATGCTCTCATCAATCATCTCAATGTAATGATCCAGGCTGAAAGGAATGTGTAAATCCTTTAACAAACGGAAGCCGTTCACAAAGGCGGCAGCTTCTATCTCTAACGGCATTTCCCACCATCGACGCTCCCTGGTCTGGTCAATCAGCTCCGGATGGGTGTCGAAGTCCAGCGCATGTCCCAATTCGTGCGCTATAATGACGACGAGGAACGAGAGTGATTCACTCTTTAAATCGGGCTCCCACACATAGATGGTGCGTTGTGTCGGATGATACAGCCACTGTCGGTATACCTCACTGCGATCCAAGCACACCTGCATCCGCTTACACAACTGTAAAAGCCTTTGAATATATCTGTTCCGGGGGAACTGATCCCACAGGGATCGTCCAATTGCACCATTAGGCGCCAATGTAACATCTCCTAGCTGGAAGATCCCTCCTGTGGCGCTCCCGAAAATGTAAAACAGTGCCCTTACTTCTCCAAAATGCACATCAGCCCTTTTGGTAAAGGATGGGAAAGTAAGAGGTGCGCAGGTGCAAAGCAAACGTGAGGTAAGCGTTCGTTTGCGCTAACGCATAAAGAACAGCCGCCAAAGGAAAAGCGCGCCGATTAACCCGGCCAAGTCACCTATCAGCGCAGCGGTCAGGCCGTGGCGTACCTTGCGTAAGCCCACGGCGCCCAGATAAACGGTGACTACATAGAACGTAGTCTCTGAACTGCCCAGCAAGATGGAGGCGAGTAGTCCTACGGGGGTGTCCGGACCATAGACGGTAAAGAGCTCAGAGGTCACGCTAAGTGCTCCGGTCCCACTGAAAAGCCGCACTAATATCAAAGGGAAAACCTCTGCAGGAACGGCAAAAATACTAAAAAGAGGCTGCAGGAGACGGGCAAGTAAGGTCAGCGCTCCGGCAGAGCGCAACAAAGTGATCCCGATCCACATGGTGATGAGATAAGGCAGGATTCTAACCGCAGCCATAATGCCTTCTTGCGCGCCGATTACAAATCGCTCGTAAACCTTAACACCTTTGCAGTGAGCGTAGCAAGGTATGAATACGATCAGAAAAGGGATGGTCCATTGGGACACGGTTTGAACATACTGCAACAACGTACTAACCGACACGGCGATAACCTCCCTGTCGGCGCGTATGCACAGCGTGAGACGTCTTACATGGCTGTGCGTTATGCGCAGGAGGTCGATGCTTGCGCAAGAATCGATCAGCCAGGATGGCTCCGGTGGTAGAGCACAATGTC
>DUQB01000188.1 GCA_012838035.1 Bacillota bacterium
GCGGTAGGCCGGGGCTGCCTGCCGATGGTTACATGCGGTGGCTTAGCTGTGGGAATAGCTCATAAGAGTACGCAGTGGATGGGGTAGGAGCTAAACCTGCCAGGCAGGCGCTTCTTCGCAACCGCCTCACCTAGCCTGCCGTGCAAACCTCCAGCTACCGGTGGGTCTCCCGCTCGGTTCTCTTTCTGAGCAATTCTCGAACCGGACCGGATCGCCGATAATTACATCCAGCCGGCCTCGGCCGGCTGATGGTTACATGCGGTAGCGTAGCTTAGCGGTAGGAATCTCTCAAAAAGTCCACCGCGGATGAGGACGTAGCCAAACCCGCTAGGCATCAGCTTTTCCGCAACCGCCTCACCTAGCCTGCCTCACAAACCTCCAGCTACAGGTGGGTATTCCGCTTGGTTCTCTTTCTGAGCAATTCTCGAACCAGGCTGGCTGACCGATAATTACATCCAGCCGGCCTCGGCAGCGCTATGATCGCTCAAGAAAGAACACAGCGGATGGGGACGTAGCCAAACCCGCTAGGCAGGCGTTTTTCCGCAATCGCCTCGCCTAACCTGCCTCGTAAACCTCCAGCTAGCGGTGGGTCTCCCGCCTGGTCCCCTTTTTAGCGATTCTCGAACCGGACCAGCCCACCGATAATTACAACCAGTTTGTCTCGGCCAGCTGATGGTTACATGCGGTAGCGTAGCTTAGCGGTAGGAATCTCTCAAAAAGGCCACCGCGGATGAGGACGTAGTTAAACCCGCTAGGCAGGCGCTTTTCCGCAACCGCCTCACCTAGGCTGCCTTATAACCCTCCAGCTACCGGTGGGCTTCCCGCCCGGTTCCCTATTTGAGCAATTCACGAACCAGACCGGACCCCCGATATTTACATCCAGTTTGTCCCGGCCAGCTGATGGTTACATGCGGTAGCGTAGCTTAGCGGTAGGAATCTCTCAAAAAGGCCACCGCGGATGGGGGGGCAGTTAAACCCGCTAGGCAGGCGTTTTTCCGCAATCGCCTCGCCTAACCTGCCTCGTAAACCTCCAGCTAGCGGTGGGTCTCCCGCCTGGTTCCCTATTTGAGCAATTCACGAACCAGACCAGCTGACCGATAATTATTTCCAGTTTGTCCCGGCCAGCTGATGGTTATATGCGGTAGCGTAGCTTAGCGGTAGGAATCTCTCAAAAAGGCCACCGCGGATAGGGGAGTCGCCCAACCCGCTAGGCAGGCGCTTTTTCGCAACCGCCTTGCCTAACCTGCCTCGCAAACCTCCAGCTACAGGTGGGCTTCCCGCCTGATTCCCTATTTGAGCAATTCTCGAACCAGGCCGACCCACCGATAATTACATCCAGTTGGTCCCGGCTAGCTGAGGGTTATATGCAGTAGCGTAGCTTAGCGGGTCTGAATCGGCTAAATAAGTCGCTGCGAGTAAGGACGTGGCCAAACCCGCTAGGCAGCGACTTTTTCGCAACCGCCTTACCTAACCTGCCTTGTAAACCCCAGCTACAGGTAGGCCTACCGCTCGGTTCCCGAACCAGGCCTGGCCTATCGAGGATTACATCTTTCCGACAGCGCTGTCAACACCCGCACACCCGGCCGACCCTACCTGCCACCGACTAAGGAATACTAACCGCCGTAAACGCCTCGTTCTCCCGAATATGGCTCGGATCTCTCGGCCTATGTTTGCTCCCTGCCGGGCGAGATGGTCCATCTAATATCGTTTGGTAGCTACCTACCGTAAAATCTCGAATAGAAAACAAAAAAGGCGAAGGAGCTATCTCCCTCGCCGCGTAAATGTTCAACACTACTTGTAGTAGTTTGCGTTCTTTTCGATGTAGGATTTCCAGGCTTCGGGCACTTCATCTTCCTGGTAGATGGCCTCTACGGGGCACTCAGCCGCGCAAGCGCCGCACTCGATGCAATCGTCAGGATTGATGTAGAGCTGATCTGTCTCCTCATAGCCGTCCTCGGACTTACCGGGATGGATGGCATCTACCGGACAGACCTCATAACAAGCAGCTTCTTTATTGCCGATGCACGGTTCACAAATAATATACGCCATATAAACGTCCTCCTCTGTCGGTTGCGTCATACCAGTAGCGCCGGTATACGCTCTTTAGGCGCCATGTGCGCCTATACGACTTTTCTATATCCGTGTTCTCTTACCTTCTCGATTTTCACGGATATCGCACATATACCTTAAAGCACCTGTACGAAGCGCCGCCTGAATACACGTGAGTATGCGCATTTTGAACCAACCATAGTCCATGCGCTTTCACACCGCCTTATAGAGACTACAATACATGCGAAAAAAGAGCAAGAGACGTGTGCCCTTTCGCAGGTGGAAAAGTACCCATGTCGAAAGTCTTATAAGCCTATAAACAGGAGTCCTCCGCCGCGGTCGCAGATAAACGATGCGTAAAGCAGCCTTACCTCACGTAGAATGAGCAAGGAACGCCGCGACCCTGAACCCTTATCTCTGCTTCAAGGAGAAATGCCGCTATGCGCTTTTGGGACGAGTATAAACCCACTCGGATCGATCAATGGGATGGAGAACTGGCGGACGTACGCTCCGCACGCTATGAAGGCTTGGCAACCGATTGCAGCGACATGGTGACAGCCCAAGCCGGTGCCTTATCCGCTGTTATTCTCACTGTGATACTACGGTTTATGCCGCTAAGCCCGGTCCGCAATCATAACCTACTCTGGTTTATCATCTTTTCGGTGATCTATGGCGCCATCCTGGGAATTTGGCGCAAACGCGACCTCATCAGCGGCAAGCGTTATTACCTGTTCAAACACCACCTGCGGCCACACACCTTGTTCAACTACATCTTCATTCCTTTCGTTCCGGTTCTCAATATGCTCTTTCTACCGGAACTGGACGAGCGCGTCGCTCATAGTACGGACACTTTTTCCGGCAGCCTCATTATGCTGCTCATCTTTTTCTGGACCGGCCTGCTCTTCGATTATCTCTGGGAAGGTTTTCACAACTACAGCCTGGCTAGGTTGATGCGGAACAAGCCCGACGAGTTGCATGCCATCACCTTACGGCATTGGATCATGGCAGAAGAGAAAAACCGTATGTATCGAATTGACGCTGTGGAGTATCTGGATGGAAAAGTCGAGGTAAAAGGGTGGTTCCAAGATCCTGCCGATCTACGGCGCAAGCTGGCGATGCTCGATTTTGTGCAGGAAGCCTCCGTCGAACAGAGCGCTCAACCACCTGCTGATGAAGCGAAAGACGGCGCATAACTCAACCCGCCAAAGGTATCGCAATCAAGCCCATGCGACGGTTACTCTTATTAGTGCTCAGGGCCTCTGCTCTTAATGTCCATTTTTTGAGCCAGATGATACTGCAGCGTAGCCAAGCCCACCACTAAGTCTTCGTTGCGCACCATTACACCGGCCGGAACCACTAGGGTAACCGGCGCAAAGTTCCAGATGGCTTTGATGCCGGCTTCCACCATGATGTTGACCACACCCTGCGCCTGATCAGCCGGAACCGTCACGACGCCCAATTGGATGCGCATGCGCCGGATCAAATCGCCCAGCTTGTCTAGAGGTAAAACGACCTGATGATCAGAGGAATACTTATCACCTGGATTTAATAGAGTACCGATTTTTGCCGGATCAGAGTCGAAAACCGCCACTATATCGATACCATAGGTCTGAAAACCAGGGTAGTGATACAAGGCCAGTCCCAGTCTGCCCGCTCCCACCAATACGGCATCAGACAGATTGTTAAACCCTAACACATCTTCTAAACACTGTAACAGCTCCGCAGCCTCATAACCTAGCCCGGGCTTGCCCTTGCCCCAAACAATACTCAGATCGCGTCGCACCTGCGCCTCATCAATCTGCAACCGTCGTCCGAGTTCGGCGGACGAGATATAATCCTCACCTGCTTCTACCGCTGCGGCTATGACTCGATGATACACCGGCAACCGCTCTAGTGTGGGGCGAGGCAGCTCAACAGGGGCTTTGGGGTCACAACGGCGCACAAGCTTGACGCCTTCATTCGGCATGAGGATCACCTCGCTGTTTATCTTAGAGGAGCTGCGTCCAATATCGCCTGATATTTACACACTTATAGAATAGAGGTGAGATACCAAGACCTCACCTCTCTACTTACTTCACTTCTAGATCGTTAGGCCTCAACCTTAGCCTTCTTGTTACGCAACGCCGCCATTATTTCCTGCATTACTACAGCCGACTTCTTGGCGGTAAGACCACCGATAATCTTACCGTCTACTTTTACCGATGCCGAACCGGCACAGTTCTCCAGGCAGAACGCAGCGCGTAGGTTCACTTGATCGGCATAGCCTGATTGGTCAATCAGCTCCGTCAGATCGGCCAGCATCTGCGTTGAGCCCTTCAAGAAGCAACACGTACCTACACAGACGGCAACGTCCACTTTCTCTCCCTGAGATTGCCCTTGCATAATGGAGATACCCTCTCCAGGCATGCGTGAGCGTCCGCTATACTGGGTGTGCAGCGCTTCGTGAGCTTCATGACTGCCGTATTGACCTAGCCACTTGTCATACACATGCTGTACCAACGGGTTCTCCTGCGCCTTACGCAGCTGCATTCTCGTATCGGCACGGTAAATGCCTTCCGAGCGCTTTGTGCGCAGTTCGATCGTGTTTTGCCCCGGTTGACCAGCGCCGCCGATACAACCGCCCGGACAAGCCATCACTTCGATAATGTCGAAATACTCTTCGCCTTTTCTGATCTTCTCCATCAGAGCCTTGATTTCACCGAGTGTGTGCGTAATCGCGACTCGCACCTCATGGCCCGCTACGTCCACTGTGGCGGCCCGGGTGCCCGCCAAACCGCGCACCTCTGTAAAGGCTACCTTCTGCAACTCTTCTCCGGTGAGCAGGAAGTTGGCTGCTCGCAGCACAGCCTCGGCCACGCCGCCGGTTACCCCGAAGATCACGCCGGCACCGGTAGTAAAGCCGAACGGCATATCCAACGAGTCTTCCTCAAGCTCTGCGAAGTTAATGCCGGCCTCTTTGATCATATGCGCGATCTCTTGGGTGGTCAGTACCAAGTCCACATCACGCACGCCGTCGTTGCTGAACTCCGGCCTCGCCGCCTCGAACTTCTTGGCGGTACAAGGCATCACGGAGATCACGTACATATCCTTGGGATCAATATTCAGCTCCTTGGTGTAGTAGCGCTTGGCTACAGAGCCGAACATCTGCTGCGGCGATCTGCAACTCGACAGATTAGAGAGCATGTCCGGATAATACTGCTCCGCATACTTCACCCATGCCGGGCAGCAGGACGTGAACTGCGGCAGCTGCGCGCCCGACCTCAACCGATTGATAAACTCGGTGGTCTCTTCCATGACGGTAAGATCCGCTGCGAAGCTGGTATCGAACACCTTATCGATACCGATCATACGCAAAGCCGCGACCAATTTGCCGAGAGAGATTTCACCAGGTTTAAGACCGAACGCGTCACCTACGGCTACGCGTACAGCCGGCGCTATCTGTACGACAACCGTCTTCGAATCATCGTAGATGGCCGCCCAGGCCTGATCGATCTCGGACTTCACCGTAAGAGCCCCGGTGGGACATACCGCAGCGCATTGGCCACAGTTTACGCATTCCACATCAGCAATGTCTCGACCGAATGCCGGGGTGACCACCATTGAGGCACCGCGGTTGGCGAAGTCCAGAATGCCTAAACCTTGCACTTCCTTACACATCCGGACGCAATCGCCGCAAAGAATGCATCTGTTTGGGTTGCGCACGATGGCCGGGCTCGACAAATCGAGCGGCATCTTCTGGTCGCGCTTGCCGAAACGTACTTCATCGATGCCGTACCGCTGTGCCAGATCCTGCAATTTACATACGCCGCTTTTCTCACACGTGGTGCACTCGCGATCGTGATTGGCCAACAGCAGCTCCAGAGCTACCTTACGAATTCTCTGCACCCGAGGTGAGTGCGTCTTAATCTTCATACCGGGGTCGGCAGGCACGGAGCAACTGGCTAAAATGCGACCGTCCTCCGTTTCCACCAAGCACTGGCGGCAGGCACCGAATGCAGACAACTCGGAATGGTAACAGAAGGTGGGCAGATCAATGCCTGCTTTACGTACCACTTCCAGTAGATTCTTCTCACCGTTGATTTCCACAGGCCGTCCGTTAATGGTCAGTGTGGCCGCTTGAACAGCAGTGTTGTTATTAGCGCTCATTATGCGACCTCCTCAATAGCCTGGAACTTGCAGGCAGCTACGCATGCTCCGCAACGCAGGCAGGTCTCTTGGTCAATCACATAAGGTTCCTTCACTTTACCCGAGATGGCGTTAGCCGGACAGACGCGGGCGCAGCGTGAGCAACCTTTACATTTTTCCGCGATGATGAAGTACGATTTCATGGCCTGACACACATGCGCCGGACAACGATGATCCTCCACGTGGGCCAGGTACTCATCTCTGAAGTACTTCATAGTTGTGAGAATCGGATTGGGAGCGGTTTTACCTAAGCCGCACAATGATCCGTCCTGCACTACGACAGCCAACTCTTCCAACAGTTCCAGATCGCTAAGCGAGCCTTCGCCATCCACTATCTTCTGCTCCAGTTCCAACATGCGGCGCGTCCCCTCGCGACAGGTCACGCACTTACCGCACGACTCGTTCTGGGTGAAGTTCATGAAGTAGCGAGCTACTTCCACCATACACGTACCTTCATGCATTACAACCAGTCCACCAGAACCGATCATGGCGCCTACGCTGCGCAATGAATCGAAGTCCAGCGGAATATCCAAATGGTCTTTAGTGAGACATCCACCGGAAGGTCCACCGATTTGTACTGCTTTGAACTCACGACCGCCGCGAACGCCGCCGCCGATTTCATATACGACCTCTCTCAGCGTCAACCCCATGGGCACTTCAATCAAGCCGGTGTTTGCCACTTCGCCCGTAAGTGCAAAGGTTTTGGTACCGGGGCTGTTGGGCACGCCGTATTTGCGGAATTCATCCGCTCCGCGCAAGATGATATAAGGTACCGCCGCTAAAGTCTCCACGTTGTTGATAACCGTCGGCTTACCCCACAGACCTTTTTGGGCCGGGAAGGGCGGCTTGGGTCGCGGCATGCCGCGCTCACCCTCAATGGATGCGATTAGTGCGCTTTCTTCACCGCACACAAAGGCGCCGGCGCCTTCTTTAATATGAATCTCAAACGAGAACGAACTGCCGAAGATGTTATTACCCAGCAACCCCTCGTCTTTAGCCAGCTTTATCGCCTGACGCAGACGTTTTACCGCGAGAGGATACTCGGCACGTACATAGATGTAACCTTCACTTGCCCCAATGGCATAACCGGCGAGCATCATGCCTTCGATGACGCGATGCGGGTCGCCTTCCATTACCGACCGATCCATAAATGCGCCGGGGTCGCCCTCATCGCCGTTACATACCACATACTTGACGGGATCGGACTCTTGCGCAGCGGCAGCCCACTTGCGACTGGTGGGGAACCCAGCGCCGCCCCGACCGCGCAGCCCCGATGCATCCATCTCATTGATTACATCGGCCGGTGTCATGTCAGTCAACGCTTTGGCGATCGCCTGATATCCGTCCTGAGCCAGGTACTCGCCTAAATCATCAGGATCGATGTGACCGAGGTTAGCCAGGGACAAACGCGTTTGCTTGGCATAGAACGGAATCTCGCCCTGATAGGTGTAGGTCTCCCCGGTAACCGGGTGTTTGTAGAGCAACCGGTCCACTACTTCACCTTTCTGCAAGGTGCGCTCGACGATCTCAGCCACATCTTCCGGCCGTACCTTACAGTAAAGAATACCGTCTCCGGCATGCCGTTCGCTGTTGGGATCCTCAATACGTACCAGTGGTCCCATTTCGCAGAAACCATGGCAGCCGCTGTGCTTTACGGCTATCGCGGTTTTTTGGCATGAATCCTCATGGTCGAATACGACTTCTACGTTTTCATTCAATGCCGCAACCGTATCACGCAGTAGTTCATATACTTCCAGCGACCCATTGGCCAAACAGCCCGTACCGGCGCAAACAAGAATGCGCAACCGTACCTGATTCAACACTTTGCGCGCGAGGTCGGCGCGGTTATTTAGCTCCTGTACTGTTGTAATCACGCTTAGTCGACCTCCTTCATTAGTTCGTCTAATACGATGCTGACGGCCTCCGGCGTCATCTGGCCATAGATGCGATCATCAATGACGACAGCCGGGGCTAATCCGCAAGCGCCCAAACACGACACCGTTTCTACGGTGAATTGACGGTCACCGGTCGTCTTCATACCCGCGGTCAAACCTACCTTCTTGCGAATGGCATTGAGGACCGGCGTAGAACCGCGCACGTGACAAGCTGTACCGTCACACACACGCACGACGTGCTTGCCTTTAGCCTCTAGTGAGAACTGAGCGTAAAAGGTGGCTACCCCGTACACCGTGGCCGGTGATAGGTTCAAGGCAGTCGCCACATAGGTGAGAATCTCTTCCGGCAGGTAGTGGTAAACCTCTTGCACCTGCTGCAACACCGGTATTAATGCAGACTGATTGTTGCCGTACTCCGCGATCACCTGATTGATCCGCTCGAGTTCACTGGTTTCTCCTATGGGAGGCAAACCGATTGTTCCGACTTTCTGGGACACTTGTATATACCCCTTTCAGAGCTCAAGTAGCTTGTGTGTGAATAAAGCCTAAGGATGCTGCGATTCGCACACACGCCTTTTGAAAACTACAAATGTTTAATAACAGGTTACGGTAACGTTTTTTCCTTGCTTTTTCAGCTCTCGCTGCAGGTCCTCAATGACCTGGAACTTCAGAGCGAGACGACCTCCCAAGCTGGGGTTTTGATGCGCAGGGTTTATTGCCCGCCCTACAATAAAGTGCACAGCATCGGCGGCCAACAGAATTTTAGCCAGTTTGGCCGAAGTGCCCTGATCGCCGCGAATGGGTTTGTTGCTCTTGATGTGATCAAGCGCCTGACTTACCGTGATTATGCCTTCCGTGGTCAGATTCACGCCGGGCAAATGAGCGCTGGGCGGCGTATCCGGGCTGAGTGAGCTCAAATCCACGCTTAAAGGCGCTTGCCATTCACGCGCGATGATGCTTGCCGTGGTACCCCCGCACACCACTTTATTCCCCGCTGCTTGTTTGAAAAGATGAGCCACCTTGGCGTCATCTCTAGGATTCTCAGGCGGTCCCACCAGCACGGTCAACTGGTTGGGCACGCGCATCCGCAACACCAGCACGGTTGAGTCGTCTCCTAATTTGCCTTCATAAAGATGTCGTACAGTCTTTTCCACTCGATGGGCCATAGTGTAAGCCGTCTCTCCAGCCTCTGCGTTCCTGCACAAGTAATCCGCGAGATTCCGCCATTGCCAGCCTAAAGGGACCAAGCCCCCAATTCCCGCATGAATGACGCCGTCGCTCACCAACACCAGGTAGTCGCCTTCTTCTAGTTGAAACGAAGCTTCGATTACGGTATGAGTGCCGACACGTCGCTTCCGACGTACCAAATTCACAAGCTCTCCGTTGCGAATTAAGAGCGCCGGTGGGTTGTCAAACTCAACTAAACGAGCATATCCAGCCGCATCGATGTGGACTATGGTGAAGGTGGAGTATGCCAGATTGCGTGTTTTGCAGACAGGAAGCGTCCGGCTTATCGTATCGACGATATCTTCCACCGGTAGGCCGCGTTCGGCCAAGGTAGCTGCGATGCGGACCGTCATAGTAGAAAGTATGTTCGCCTTTACACCGCTGCCGAGCCCGTCCGCCAGCACGACGATCGTCGCTTGGTCATGCTTTACGATGCGTACGCTGTCTCCACACAACTCCTCGCCCGCTTTAGGTAAGGAGACTACTGCATGATCCAAGACCAGCGGGCTATCCGTCGTCATGCGCACGGCTTCAACTGCGCCCATGTTTCTGCCCCTCGCTCTCACTAAAGAGATGCATCAGTTCAGTCAAGATCGCCTTTGTCTCCGCTGTGGTTTCACCTAGTAAACCCGCAATTTCCTGGGCTACCCGCATCTGTTTGTTAATGACCTCTTGAGCTCGCTCCAGGGAGGCTTCGCGCAAAGCGGCGTATTCCTCCTGTTTCTTCACATCACTGGTTATGTCGGTCGATAAGACGATCACCAGATCGCTATGGGCGTCATAGGCCAGATACTCTTGAATAACTAAGCCCTGTTTCTCGTAGCGCACCACGCCGCTAATGGGCTGCTTGGTCTGAAAGACCTTTTCAACACGCACCGGATCAAACAAGCGCCACAAGGGACGTCCCACCAAATCGGCCGCTTGGCATTTAAACATCCGTTCGGCGGCCGGGTTTACCGACAAAACATACAAGTTGCGATTGACTACCACCACGCCGGTAGGCGTGGCCGCGATCGTCACTTCAGCCAACGACTCCGCCTTGTTGCGCATGTGCGGTATGCACATTTCGCGTTCAGCCATCCCTTGGTACACGGCTACCGCCTTATCGCGGCACGATTTGTAACCACAGGCGCCGCAGTTGAGTTCGTCTGCCGGTTTGTGCTTGCCGATGCTGTCCAGAATAGCCTTGATCTCTTCTTCACCGGGCTCCGGTAGTCTCAAACGCATATCTCGGTAACTGCAATCCAGCGGTATGTCGCCATAACGCAAGGCCTTGGGATGCCATCGCGGTTCAGGCTGGTCTACAAGCTCCTGAGCAAAGCGCTCTAAGCGATGTTGTCGTCTATAGACAGGTTCATGCCTACTCATCACCGGACCGGCAATGCAACCGCCGTCGCAAGCCATCATCTCCACAATTTGCGCCGGCATGCCGTTGACCGGTATATCCGCAAAAAACTCCTTGCAGTGCTCAATGCCGGTGATAACCAGCGTCGTCAGCTGCAAGCTCTCTTCCGGAACACCCAGCAGTTTCATCATGCCGCCCGGCAAGGGGAAGTGGCGTATATCCGCAATTGCATCTTCCGTAACAATAAAGCGATCAAAAGGTTCCGGTTCCAAGGTGGTCCAATCCGGCACGTGCTTGTCCAACAAGGCGTGCAATTCATCAAAGGTAAGTACCGCATCAATGTCTCCTGCGACCGCCGGATGAGCTATTTCACCTTTTTTTGCAATGCAGGGGCCGCAAAATACTACATGTGTTTTCTCGCCCAGCACCTGCTTGATCACCCTGCCGTGGGCAATCATTGGAGAAACCGTGGCGGCCAAGTAAGGCAGCGCTCCTACGTAGTAACGGGTAGCTAGGTTAACTACGGCCGGACAACTACTGGAAACAACGGCTCCCTTTTCTTCGGCTTGTTCCCGGTGGTGCCGGCTGATCCATCCTGAAGTTTCCGCCGTCTCTCCCACCGCAACAGCGCCCAGGCGACGCAAAGCGGCGGCTATTACGCCCGGATGCACCGCAAAACCTGCTGCGATGCTGGGCGCTACGGTAAAGACCGTCGCCCCTGAGGCTAACAACGCTTCCGTACGCGACAGATGCTCCTCAATCTGTTTAGCCCCTTGTGGACACGCTTCTACGCAGGCTCCATCTAAAATACATAAATCCGGTACAATCTCGGCGTGTCCGGTATTGACGCGGATAGCCTTCACCGGACAGGCGCGCACGCAGGCGTAGCAATCGCGGCAGTTAGCTTCGTTCGTTTTTAATACGGCCACGGCTACACCTCCGCAACAGGCTTGATCTGCTGGTTAAACAGCACGTCAATACCCTCGGGAACTGCATGAAACAGCTGTTGATTAATCTTGATCGTGACCCCTTGGCCACACGACGCCAGGCAGAAGCTACCTGACAACAACACTTGCTCTTCCAGATGGTTGCTGCTGATGAGTTCTTGCAAACGTTGGATTATCTCATAGGAACCTTTTAAGTGACAGGAACTACCTACGCACACTGACACCTCAATCAACCGGGTCGCCTCCTATGCGGTACCTCATAGGGATGTCGAATACGGTTTTGCTCAGAAAACAATCGCGATTAACAACCAGCTAGGACTATGGAGTTCAGCCGTCGTCATTATGGATTCAAGCAAAAAGAGCTCTTTTTGTCAGGGTTTGGGATCCGGAAATGTTAATTACTTGACAATCAAACACTTAAAATAAACCGCCATCTGACCGAAAGCGGGTTGTAGCCGCACTTTTAGGTTCGAGACTCAACGGTAGACTTCGTGATTTCCTTCACCATTAAAGTAACATACTTCGCTCAGAAGCGCAACCATATGCGCTGTGACATTTTCGCGACACCGCACTACTGTATGAAAATACTGGCACGTATACCGGGTACAATGTCCGGACTTGATTAGGACACCACTCCTGTACCGTCTCCCAGGATTGCGCATAACCTGATAGTACTAGTACGGTTGGGAGGATTTCCTATGCGTATCCGCCGTGTAATCCGACTAAATCCTGGTGAATGCGCGGCGATTTGTTGCAGATCGCGGAGACCGCGTCCGTCGCGCTACCGCCGTCCGACCTACACCACAGTGACAGTCAGCAGAACCTATCGCCGCCGCGATCGACCGGATTACTAAAGACTGCGCCTTGCCGCCCGCAACATGCATACTGCGGCCCCGACCGTCTGTCGACGCGCTCTTAGTGTTATAACATAACCGCTAATAGACGGCAATGGACACTTGTCACGGCCGAGTTTTGACGATGAAAAAAGAACACACCATGGGTACCGTACCGTAGCCATGGTGTGTCGTTTTTCCAGTTTACAAGGCCGGATTTATGCCTCGGCGATTACTGCTGCGCCATTTTCTCAGCAACTATGGAGTCAATGAGCGATTGCGCCTGTTCCAACGCTGCTTCCACAGACTTCAAGCCCAAAATCGCTTCCTTGAAATGGGCTCCTGCCTGCGTACGGAAGTCGGTAGCATAGAAGTGACGGTTGCCATATGCGAGAATAGGCGGTTGCAATACGGTCATCAACTCGGTATTCCAGGGCAGAGCGCGCAAATCTCTATCGGTATGCAGCGAGCGACGAGCCGGCAAAGCTGCGCCGTGGGCCAGTAGATAGCCCTTCAGGTTTTGCGGCGCTAAAAAGGCTTCTATTACACGCCAGGCCGCGTCGGGGTTGTTACTGGTGCGCGGAATAAACAGCATTCCGCCGTTGCCGTGAATGGCATCGGTGTTCCGCGTAGGTCCTACAAAACGATGGTACTCCAGGTTGTGACCGCCGGAGGTGATGGCGTCGGCAATCGTGGTCAGGTTATATCCATAGAATGAGTGGTAAATTCCCATAGCGCCCCGCAGCATCATCGTGATATCCGTAGTACCTCCCGTGGTACCGGGGTAACCAGCTTGCGTCACTTCACGGATATAGCTGAGCGCCTGATGGGCTGCGTCACTATTCAAATTAGCCGTAGCCGCGCCTACCTCTATCACGGTGCTGCCCAACTGCTCCATCGCCGCCTGAACCTCGATAAAGGAACCGAGATCGACGACGCGACTGTTGTAACCAATTACTTCTACCCGCCCGTCGGCTCCCACCTTGGTCAGCCTCTTGGCTGCCGCAATCATGTCGGCCCATGTTTGCGGCCGATCAATAGCCACTGCGGCAAATAGGTCCATGTTATAAACATCGCCTATCGACCAAATGCTGTAAGGCAGGCCGTAGAGTTGGTCGTCAAAGCGTACCCAGTTGAGCACATCAGGGATCATATCGTTACGCCCGGACCAGGAGTTGAAATATTTGTCCAACGGCAGAGCCACATTGTTGCTCACCCATTGCGACATCACGTTCGCGCTGTCATACACAATATCCGGAGCGATACCTGCCGCCATTGCCACGTAGAGTTTTTCCCGCTGCAGGCTGACGCTGGGATAGATTTCTATGCTGAGTTGAAGATCCGGATTCTGTTTGTTAAAATCCTCTTCGAACACCGCCGCCCATTCATTGATGGTGGCGGGTTGAGACGATAGCCACATTGTAATAGGTGTTTTGGCCATGCCGCAACCAATGCCGAGTACCAAGGCTCCCACAAGAAACAGGCCAATCAATAGCAACCGACGATACATACGCTACCACCCTCCATCATCATGGCTTTGGATTAAACTACAGTTTGAGCACACTCCCAAGGTGCCGGCAGGTGTTCTGCCGATGGGGTTAAAGTCGCTTTCAGAAGAGCGCTGTTACTAGTTGCCTCAACCACGCTTCATCAGGAGTCTCCGTGCTCAACAGGTAGATAGTATTGGGTTCTGCGTACCACACCCCCACACCTGCGTCGCTGAAAGGCATAGGAACGATTTCCGGCATTTCCTCCGTCAAGTCGGTAGTAGGTAACGCTTTATACAGCCGCCACTCTTCTGCGACCAGAGAATCAGCCGGTTGTAGCCGTATCTCCCGTGTACCACCGCCGCTGTAAACCAGCGTCACGTTCGCCCGACCGTCATACTCCAGAGCGATATCCGCCGGTGCATCCAAGCTGACGGTTAAACCTGTCATACCGGCATAGGTGCCGTTTTGCAGCAACAAACCGGCAGCTTGATCCGAAATCGCTGGTCGGAAAAAAGCCCAGTCCGCCTGAAACTGTTCGCCACTCTCGAACACGACGGGTTCTGTCAACGATGCCGCACCGCCATCGACCCATGCGAATCGATCGATTACTACGCCGGCGGCGCCTGTATCGCGATGAATTGCCATACCGCTGACGCCCGGCGCCGAAAGCGGTTCGATGTGACGTACGACCGGCTCTTCCATATAGGTTTCCAGTACGGCCAAAAAGACGGTATCGGCAACTTGGCGGCGTACCAACAGCATGGGTTGGGCACTTAAGTTAGGCCCCAAACCTGTGGCGCTGATCACCTGAGTGTTTTCCTCCCCGAGCATGCGCAGTTGCAGATTTGCTTTCCCTTTGGTCCAACCGGCATGCCAGGCAGCGGCCGTTTGTCCTACCATCAGATTCTTAATGTGCTGGTATCCGGCCATGCTACCTAAAGCGCCTGTACGCGGCTCTTGAGGCACGGATACCTCACCTGCCTGACCGGAGATGTTCAATACGTAGTCGTAGGTGTGTTGCTTGGCTGAGGTGACCGCATACCGGTCGATGACATACGGCGTGTGCAGCAGCGTAAGCCGTTCCATGCGTACGCCTGAATACGCCGTGTCCGTGGCGGCAAGGGCATAGCCTAATCCGGGCAGTGCCACCGCATGCAACAATTCACCGGATGACGGTCTGTTGCTGTCGGATACGAAGATGCCCACCCCCACATCTTGCGGATATTGGGAGCGCTGATCGACCACAACACCGTTGCGTGCCACGGTTTGCTTATACCAAGTGCCCTGTTCAGCAGCATCATAAGAGTACGAGCCGGGCCCGGATAACCAGTGCCCTGCATCGGCGGCAAGCATTATGGTCAGGTTATCTGCTGCTTGGTGTCCGGTTTTTATGCCGTGAGGCTTAAATAACATGGCGATATCAGGACCGCCGGCCCCTTGCGGACTGCGCAGCACTGTCATACCCGTATCTAATAACAAGCTGCTGCCGCCTATAGCTAAGCCTCCCGGTGCGAACGGGCCTGTCCCTATATTGATGTTGCCCAGGTTGTTCAGCTGCGACATCTGCGGAACATACAGCAAAGTCGGCAGTATACCGCCGCCGCCGCTTCGCCTGCGAGCCAAAACCGCATAGGCATCCTCCTGATAATGTTTAGCCGCCAAGCCGTAGGTCCAATTGAAGCTGAGCGCCGACGTAACGCTCGTATTACCGACGACAGGATGCAACCCGCTGCGGAAGGCGTGATGAATGGCGCCGTCAAAAGCCGCCTGCAGTGTTTTGTCGCGCACCTCTAAATGGTAAAGGTCATAACCGTACCGGTAAGCCATCTCGGCCAAATAGGCAAGTGCGGTGACCGTATAGTTATGGTACCCGATGGCTTGCTCCCACCAAATACCGTCATCGCGCAGCCCTTCACCAATGTGTAGGGTGAATCCTTGCGATCCGGTCAATACTTCCTCGACCCACTTTTGATCACCTAGAACGAAGGCCGCGGCGCCGATACCGGCATTGTGCAAAGCCTGCCAGTTGGATAGGCCTTTATCATATCGGTCGATTGTTTTGATCATCTCTTTCAGCAGATCGTTCTCGATGATTTGTCTATCGACAGCGGAAAGTACTTCGCTGTTATAAATAAGGTCATAGGCCCAAGCCATCTGGAGCAGCCATATGGACTCCTCCAGCGTCTGCTTATGGAAACGACCATCATAGGCGATTAGTAGGGGGTAGTTCTTCAACTCCCGAGCATAGGTGAGCAACACCTTGCGCGCGGCTTGCGCCATCGCTGCATCGCCGGTAAAGGCATAGCCCAAAGCGGCTTCGCGCGCTTGCTTAGCCAAAGCGTCATGAGCGCTGTTGTCGTTTTTTGCCGGTAGAGTGAGCTCATCTTTACTGTTAAGCATCACTGCGGCAAGTCTTGCCGGGCTGACAATCTGTAATTGAATGATTTGGTTGATCAGAACATCGTTCTTAGCCTGCGCCAAGAATGCATCGATTTCAGGTTGACTGATGAACAAAGCCGGATGTTGCCCAAACTGCACGATCGGCTCCACCCGGGGTATATAGCCGCTTAGAACGGCGACCTGCGGCACGCTTTGCCCTCCCTCGGGACCAACTACCGTTAGTTTGTATGAAACACCTTCCGGTGTCGTAATACGGTTGTCCTGAAACGACTTGACCCATCCGGGCAACAGCGTCAATAGAGTACACGTCGTCTTGTCGTTGTTGTTTACGCAACGTTCTATCCTTATCTGTCTGGCACGCGAGTCGCCTAAGTCCCATTCCAGGTGCGCTTGACCTGTTTGCCAATCCGCATAAAACGTCTTTGGCGCGCTGATCGGCCGTACGCTTGCCACTGTGGCATGTACCTCCTCGGATTCCCTGCCGTAAGTACCGTCTTTGTGCACCGGTATGATGCGATAGTAAAATGTCTGGCCGGCTCGCACGTCACGATCGAGATAGCGCGTATCATCTATAATGGCGACAGCGGGAAAGATCGCTGTGGAGAAGTCTTTCAACGCACTGCGATAAATGCGGTAAGTCACTCCCGTATCTTGAAAAACCGTGGGGATGGACCACTCTAAAGAGACGA
>DUQB01000189.1 GCA_012838035.1 Bacillota bacterium
GAGTTGTCAGGAAAGAGAACCTAGAAAGGTGGAGGAAAAAATCCACCTGCATCTAGGAAGTGGCTTTACATCGGAGACTAGCGTTTCCGAATAACTACGTTTATTAAGGGGAGGAAATTGTTTCCCTCTGAGGATGACATGCCATCCTTCACCGTAGATTACGCCGCTCCGGCTCACTGAGCATGTATCCGGTTGAACGCCATTGAGCACTAAAGATAGGAGGCGCCGCATTGCGCATACTGTACTTGGATTTGGATACCCTGCGCCCTGATCACCTGGGATGCTACGGCTACCACCGCAACACTTCGCCTAATATCGATCGCATCGCCGCTGAAGGAGTCAAGTTTACGAACTACTATTGTTCCGATGCGCCTTGTCTGCCCTCTCGAGCTGCGCTTATGACCGGCAGATTCGGCATACATAGCGGCGTAGTAGGCCACGGAGGCACTGCCGCCGATTTACGTTTGGAAGGCGCACCGCGCGGTTTCATGGATTTGGCGGGTAAGCAGAATCTGCCGGCCTTCCTAAGCCAGGCTGGGCTACACACCGTGTCGATAAGTCCGTTTGCCGAGCGCCACTCCGCCTGGTGGTTCTATGCAGGTTTTCGAGAAATGTATAACACCGGTCGTAAAGGCAACGAATCCGCGCACCACGTCACTCCGATAGCTTTAGACT
The DNA here is from genome assembly GCA_012838035.1 of Bacillota bacterium. Lineage (GTDB taxonomy): Bacteria > Bacillota > Limnochordia > DTU080 > DTU080 > DUQB01. The sequence goes on from DUQB01000189.1 coordinate 676, forward strand.
GGATTGAGCGCCATGCCGCTGAAGACAACTGGTTCCTGCATATCAATTACTGGGATCCGCACACGCCTTACCGGGCTCCGGCTGATTTCGGCAATCCCTTTGCCGATGATCCTTTACCGGAATGGCTCACCCCCGAGGTGCTGGCGGAGCATCAAAAACAGGTAGGACCGCATAAGGCCTGGGAAATCAGCATGTACGACAACAAAACGAATCCGCGTTATCCGCGCCATCCCGGCGAACTGCCGGATATGAAGGCGCTCAAGCAGCTGATTGACGGCTATGACTGCGGTATTCGCTATATGGACGATCACATCGGTAAATTGCTGCAGGCGTTCGCCGATAAAGGCGTGCTGGATGATCTCGTAATCATCATCAGTGCGGATCACGGCGAGAATCAAGGGGAGTTAGGCATCTATGCAGAGCATGCCACTGCGGATTACGCGACGGCGCGCATTCCGATGATCATTCGCCTACCGGGTATGATGAGCGGACACGAAGATCATTGTCTGCACTACAACCTGGACTTAGCCCCCACGTTGGCGGAATTGCTGAACCGGCCCGCCGCGCCGAGCTGGGATGGGCGGAGTTACGCCGCAGCTTTGCGTGACGGTACCGATTGTGGACGCGATTACCTGGTATTGAGCCAGTGCGCTCATGTCTGCCAGCGTTCCGTACGTTTTGGCGATTGGCTATACATGCGTACGTATCATGACGGTTATCATCTGTTCCCGCAAGAGATGCTGTTTAATGTCAAAGAGGATCCCCACGAACAGCGCAACCTCGCGGAAGAGCGGCGTGACATCTGTCAACAGGCCGTATATTACCTCACAGAGTGGCACGACGCCATGATGGCCGGCATGGAACACGAAGACCCGCTACGGACGGTACTGCGTGAAGGTGGTCCACACCATGCCCGAGGACGTTTGGCCGCCTATTGCGAATATCTGGAGCAAACCGGTCGCGGTTGGGCTATAGAGGAATTGCGCAGACGTCATCCCGGGGAATTCCGCTCCTCCTAGCCATGGTAAGCAAAAGGCTGCTTCGCACAGGATAGAAGCAGCCTTTCATATTATTGTCAGAGGCGAGCCCGTTACATCGATACCTTCAGCTTGTAGACCTCCAGCTTGGTCTGCCAGGTGCGAATACCGAGCCTACCTGCGGTCAGCGGCTTCGGGTCCACGTAGTCGTGAACGGTTTTACCGTTGATGTTTACGGTAATCCGGCCGGATCGGCAACCTATATTGATTTCATAGCGCTTTCCCAATTCGGCTCTGATGCCGGTATTGTCGGATACCAGCTCAAAGCCCGGGTTCCGCCGCAAACGCGTATACCCTTCGTCGGGTGCCGGGCCTACAAAGGTGACGATGTAATTGGGGAAGCGATGATACTCCGGATAATGACCGGTACGTTCGGTAGTATTGGTCAACACGTCGCTGTCGTCCGCATTCACGGCATGGAAAATAAAGTTCAGGTTGTTCTTGCCCATAGGCTCCACAGCCATGGTTTCCCAAGTAATATTGATGTCGCCGGTAAAGGTTTGTGGTTTATACCAGATGGTGGAACCGCCTTCCAAAGAGTCGATGACAAGGCGGCCATCGTTACCAATGCTTAAGACTGCGGGGCCTTCCGGAACCCAGTCTTCTACTCGAAATGCGTCTAGCTGCAAGGAACGTTCAGACACGTTCATTACGAATCACCGCCTTAATTAGATTGATAATGGGGTTGCAACATGGCTGCAATCCCGTCTTCTATGGATTTAGGCAGGGAGTAGGGCTCAATGACCGCATCCCCGCACACCAGTCGACTGGGAAGGGTCTTTTGGATAAGCCGCTCAGGCGTAGACGTAGCCAGAGAGAGCAGACTTTCCATAGCCAACATGACCCCAGCGCGTAGCTGTCTCTGTATAAGAGGCAAAGGAGGCTGCCGCGCCTCCAACACCGAATGCGGGCCTATGGCCGCAAGTTCCAGGTCGTCCGGCACAGCGATGCCTTTTTCCGCCATTAACGAAAGCGTGAACACGGCCGTATTGGAACCAGCCACAAACACCGCCGTCGGTGGAGAAGGTTGATCCATAAAGCGAATGATGTCGGCCGACAGGGGTTTGCCGATGGTAAGCAGCGTCTCTTGCGGCGCCAGCCCTCTTTTTTCCATGTAACATCGATATGTACGCAAACGGTCTATGTGGTCCGGTTGCGGTCCGGGATAACCGACAAAGGCAATCCTTCTGTGTCCCTTCTGATACAGCATCTCTAAAGCTTGCGCCACAATGGTGATGGTATCGCACCATACCCAATGATCGTCGGCGGCGCCTCTGCCGGCTACGACATAAGGAATACCTACTTGGCGCAATAGAGGTGTGATCCTATGAATCCGCTCCGTAGCCACAAAGAGCACGCCTTTTAACCCCGCCCGCACCTGCTGCTGCCAATAAGGTACGGTAGCGCCCAACGCTTCTTGCCGAATGAGGGTTACCGGATGATTACCGGCGCCATCCAATATACCGTCGAGAATCTCACCCGACCAACCATGGGCGGTGAAGTGAGATGGGATAACGGCAGCTACGGTTTTCGCCTGCCGTTTTATGGTATTGGGAACATAGTTGGTCTCATGGATCGCTTTGTACACGCGCTCCTTAACTTCAGGAGAAACCGCTTTGGTATTGTTCAGTACACGCGACACCGTGCTAGGCGATACGCCCGCCAGTTCCGCGATCTTCCTGATATTCACGTCTTTTCACCCGCATCTATTCTAACGCAACGCCCGGCTGGAATCGCCCCGTTTCGATTACGGCGCCACATTCCACGAAAGCCGCACGTCGCCTGCGTTGAGGGTCAGCTCCAGGTAACCGTTATGCCAATCCCATTCCGCGTTCGCATGGCGTAACGGTCCATCCGGCTGTGTGCAAGATAAGCGTATCTTAGCTGTACTCGGTACTTGAACGCGCAGATCGATGTGCGCTTCTTCTTGTGTCGCTTCAACAATCAACGGCACGTCCGACAGCAGCGTCCACAGATCGTCAACCACGATTTCGGTAGCCGAGATGGCCATATAACGGGCGGCATCACCATTGATCACTGCCGCCAAACCACACGCTTGTGCCTTAATTCTCGCAAAAGCCATTTGAACCCTGCCGGTATCGGCGGCAAACCTCACCGTATAGTCTACGCCTTGCCGACACCATTGCGCTCCCAGCCAGCCTGGCCCTTGGCAGCGCTCCACCGGCGGGGCGATTTCATCTGACCGATGCGCAAAAAGCACGGTCAACCAACGGTGCTCTTTAATTTTCTCCGGCGAATCGGCAGTGAAATGCCACTGATTTGGATAATCCTCCGGCTTTCCTTTTACCGGCTTCTCGGGCACGGGTGCGGCAAATTCCGCAGTTTGCCTAAAACTGCCTACGCTAGGATAGGCGAAGTAGGCGCTCACAGCGGCTTGTCCCTTCTTCACCCGCACCCAACGATTCGCCGCATCGATGTCCATTGCTTCCAACGCATGCAACAGCCATTGCGTACTGGTAGGAGTTGGGGTATCAATCTGGTCGTAGATAATGTACATGTCGGGCTCGATCCATAAGACGTGCCGGTGGAAGCGGTCTACAGCCACATCGTGATAAGCCGCGGCTGCGGAACCAACTGTGTAGTGACACCCGGATCCCGTAAAGAATGCCGTGATACCGCCATATGCATCCAGCTTTTGACACGCTTGGCCTTGATGATCGATGAGGACGCAGTTATGCGCCGCCGTCGTAATCGTCCAACCAAAATGATGGCTGTCTCCATAACCGATGTAGTACCCCGTATCGGCCAAAAGGATTTCGTCGAAGGCGATGATGTTAAAGCAATTTTGGTCCGCGTGATTGTGATTAAACGAACCGTAGGGACTGCTTTTAAACTCGAACATGATGTTGTTGCTCGGATCATCAATGTCGGAATGCATGAAGACCATGCCGCAATCGCGAAATGCGCGCGCTTTGGGCAGTTCACCTAGCGGCCTAGGTGCGGGCGCTGCGTCTATGTCGCTCAGCAGATACAACAAACGCGTGTCGCCGGTGGTCGGTTTAACACCTACCGCCTGCGCATAGGCCTGGGCGTATGGATTCTGGAATCTTAACGCGTAGTGCAGCATAGGAACTGCTATTCTCCCGTCCGGCTTAGCCTCTGAGCGGAAGTCGCCCAACTGGGAACGCCAATGCTTGGGCGGATGCGAATAGATGACGAAATATGGATTCGCCTTAAACCACGGATGCTCCATGATGTCGATACTGGTGGCCTTCCTGATCAAGACGGCGTTCAGCTGGCTGTAAACCAACGACATGTCGGTCAAGTACTCGGGATTCTCGGCGGAACCGCCTTCCGCATTGCCCCACCACGGATAAAAGGCGACAAACATCCGCAAGCCCCAGGCGAACCACTCCTTAGCTTCGGGCACCTCACCATACAAAGCCAAGGCGCCTATCATGAAGTCGGTCATGATGTGTTGCCAAGCATGGGCTTGAAAAAGGCGTTGCTCCAAATTCGGCCGATAACGCTGGTAGATCGCGCCGATCCGCTGCCTCAGCGTCTCGCGCATCGCCGCTTTTTGTGATGCGTCAAGCAGGTGCCAAGTATAGTCATACGCCAGGGCGGCGTTCTTCACGATCTCGCCGTTGGCAAAATCGCTGACTTTAATGGAAGTGTAACCATCCGGATCCAGCCGGGTGGCGACCATCGCCCGCCTGACGGCTTCTTGAGCGAACTGCTCATTGCCCGATGTCAAATAAGCAAATGCCAATTCTCCTGCTGGAAGCATCGTCTGTTTCACGGCAGCCACGGCATCCCAAATTTGCAGCACGCGAGTGTTATAATCGGTGGTTACAATTCTAGGTTTATCGTGCTCTAATTGCAGGGGTTGGCCGATCTGTTCTGCAAGAGCATGGCACCATGCCGACAAAACCTCAGCCTTACCTCCCACACGCATCTGAGCGCGCAGAGCATCACCTTCATCAGGATGGACAAACACCCTGGGATGACGCAGAGGAACATGGGACAATACGGTGGACCAATCCTCTACCGACCAGATAGGCGTAGCTGCATCAATCACAAACGACATGGATTCTGACCAAGGACTGCCTTCTACCTGATACTGCCAGTAGTAGACGCCTGGGGCGAGCGCCTGTTGCGGCCGGTAGAACGTATCCGGCACACCATTAATCACAATCGCATCGCTCAGATCGGCTTGTCGGCCGTAACGGACCATATAACTGGCAGCAGGGCCGGCTTTCGGCCAACGCAGCGTGGGCGGATTGAGATGGACGGCTTGACCCCCGTATGGTTCCGCTCTTTGTAATACCTCTTGATAAGGATGTTGAGGTAGAGATATGCTCACGTAATGTTCACTCTCCAAGAAGGAAACTGTTTCCCTATTTACATTCGCCTCCCTATGCGATTCTCCTCTTGTCGTTATTACCGGCAAACAACTATTCCACCGCCGGTGAGTCGCCCAAAAGCGCACAACCCGCATAGCGTTACCTACGCGGGTTGTAAACGACTGGAAGTGGAATTTACATCGGTTACAACGAATTACTTCCTTTTCACTTCCGCCAGCAGGTTGGTTACCTGCGCATCTATTTGCTCCAAGGCGGTTTCTACGGCGATGTTACCGCGAATTGCCTGTAGAACGATACTGTTCGTCGTCGACCTGATTTCATTAGCGACCGGGCTGAGATACTCCAACTGGACTTTGGGATGCACCAGCATATTTTGCAGCACGTACATGTGAGGAGGCGAGCCCGGCAGCAAATTCTCGTATTCGCCCAACAGACGCCGCAGTACCGGTACGCGACCGGTAGCGCGCACGAAGTTACGTGCGTTCTCTAATTCCACAGCGACGAACTTGATCCATTCCCAAGTTTCCTGTGGATGCCGGGACGTGGAAGATATTTGGTACGCGCTCATAAAGATGGCCGTGGCGTTATTATCCGGGCCGTGCGGCAGCTCGGACACGTCGTAGTTGACTCCGGGCGTCTGGTTAATCGTGCTCACGAAGGACGAGCTGTTAATAGGCACGTTACCGATGAGCCCTTTCGGGAATGTGGTGGCCACAGCCCACTTGGCGAACTCCTGCGGCGCTACATGGTGCGTTTGGAACAGGTCTATGAAGAACTTCAAACCGGTGCGCGCCGGCGCCGTTAGGAATAGGCTCTTGTCGGGATTATTCAAGCTATTGAGCACTTGCCCGCCGGCCTGATTCACATACACAAACCACCGCCACAGGTCATTATTAGTGAAAACGCCGTACCGATCCGTGACTCCGTCACCGTTGTCATCTTTGGTCATTTTCTTAGCCGCATCTACGAACTGTTCCCAGGTAAACTCCTTGCCCAATTCATTTGGCGTGCGCAATCCGTTTTCCAGATACATATCGATATTGTAAAAATTGATCAATGGATAAGCCGCGGACGGAAACCCCCACAGCATGCCGTTATAGGTAAATGCTTCTACGGCGAACGGTACGAAGTCCGCAAGCTTTACATCCTTATCTGCGGCAAAAAAGGGCTGCAGGTCCATAACCAAACCGCTTTCAATAATCTGCGTAGCAATGGACGGATACAACTGATACGCATCTACGGATACGCCGCTGGCTGCTCGTACCGTAATGACATCCAAATACTGCGCCGAAGGTACGTATTGCAAGTCGATCTTAATGTCGGGATGCAGCGCTTCGTATTTGCGCGCAGTCTCTTCCAAAAACTGCTGCCAGATTAATCCGTTCGAGCTTGACATTAAATGGACGATTTCGACGGCCCGACACGGAACGACAATGAGTATGAAAAGCAACAATAAAAACAGTATCCGTCTTGCATTCTTCCGACCGAACGTCATCTTTTTCCCCCCTGTTTGGTTACCGAATTGCTTGTTTATTCGCCTATAGACTACCTATTGTCGTTAAGGAAAGGAGCACCTCCCAGCGTTGCATACGAATATCGTTGTATTATTCATGTTAGTAGGGATTCCCTTTTAGTCCCCGAATTGTTTATCGTCCCCGCACGCGCGCTATTAAGCCGCCTATTCCCAAACCTGACTAACTGAGCAGGAATGCCATTCTCTACGTAAAACTATAATGTATCCGAGCAGCGGGTACGGCGGCCGGCCGGCCCTTTAATTGTGCTCCACCGCTTTACATTCACAAATATCAGTAAGACAGACAACCGGGGGATCCTTTAATGAACAGCGGCATAAAAAAGTACCGCGATTTCCTCAACATGAAACCCGGCGCGCCTATCTATCAAAAAGAGTTCGGCTTCTATGTCTTAGATCGGTGGAAAAAGGAAGGCCACATAGACGACGACACCGATTTGGCCGAGCTCTTCGGCTACGATGAACCGGGCGATTATCGGTTGCGCGGGTTGGGTTGGACCGAAGCGGCGTTCGCGCCTTGGTTTGAAACCAAGGTGTTGGAAGACCGCGGCGAATATGAACTGGTTCAGGACAGAGCCGGCCGTCATCTGCTTTGTTTCAAGGGCAGACGCTCCGGCTTCATGCCGGAATTCACAGCTCATCCTGTTACCGATGCGCGCTCTTGGGAGGAAAATTGCAAGTGGCGTTTAGATCCGCAATCGCCATTACGGCGAGCAGCCGTTGAAAACGCAAAGAAAGAGGCTTTGCGGAGCGTCAAAGAGGGCAAGGTCATTACGCAGCAGGCCGTAGGCGGATACATGTACCTGCGCAGCCTCATCGGGCCGGCTGATCTTCCATACATGTTCTACGACAACCCGGATTTGATTCACGACTGTATGCGCACTTGGTTAACCCTGCTGGACGGAGTGATTGCGGAATACCAGAAGGTAGTCAGCATTGATATCATCGCGCTGGCCGAGGATATCTGTTATAACCATGGTCCCCTCATTTCGCCGGATATGATGCGCGAATTCCTATTCCCGTACTATCAGCAACTGCTTACCAACATCAAGCGGAGACAGTTGGATAAAAACCGGCAATTGCATTTCTTCGTCGATACCGATGGCTACGCCGTACCGGTGATCCCATTGTATCGGGAGCTGGGCATGGATTATATGAGTCCGTTTGAGGTGGCCTCCGGCTGCGACGTAACGGAAATCGGGCGACTGTACCCGGATCTACGTATCAGCGGTGGTTTCGATAAACGCATTCTAGCGCAGGGCAAAGAGGCCATAGATCGGGAAGTGGACCGGATCATGCCCGTGATGTATGAACGGGGCGGTTACATTCCTACCTGTGACCACGGGGTGCCCGCTGAAGTCAATTTTGCGTCGTATATGCACTATCGGCAGCGCATGCTGGAGTATAGTTGAGCGGCATATTACCGCACGGCGTTAGGGAGGCATCTGCATGCTGTTCACGACCATTCCGTCTGCTGGGAGGACGAACGTGTTGTTATTACTAAGCATAGTCCTAATGGCGGTTATCGCCGGTTTTCTCTTGTTTCCCGCAGCAGCATCGGCACAAGACGGCACGGAACAAATACCCCTTTGGCGCAACCTGGTGGCCAACGGCAGTTTCGAGCAGGGGCTGGTGTTGTGGAAGCCGAGCAGAAGCAATCTGAGCGTACGGATTGTAACCCAAGACGGCAGCGATGCCCCGCCGCCCGACGGCATGCAGATGCTCCGGGTGCAAAAGAACGACAACCAGAACTTCTCCATTCGGCAAACCATTCCCGGTCCGATGCACAGCGACGAAACCTATACGCTATCCGCCTGGGTGCGCACGGAAAACCTTACGGGTACCGGAGCACGGCTGCAGGTGATCAACGATCGTTGGGCATGGGAAGGCAAGGTGGCATTGCCCACCGGCACCACGGGATGGCAGCGCATCAGCGTGTCCATTACGCCGCCTCGTTCGCCATACTACCAAGTGATGCTCTTTCTACCCGCCGCCTCCCGCGGCACGGTATGGCTGGACGCCGTGCAAATTGAAGCAGGCACTCAGCCGACCGGCTATAAAGAGACCATCTCACCGGCAGTCGATATGGCCGCCAATCTGGAGCGACTGCTGCTGCAGCTCCAAGAGCGCAGAAACGTGGTGGACAGGATGGACGCCGCCCTGGCCTTGCAGGCCCACAACCTGCTGAACAGCCAAGAACAAGCGGCGCAAAAGGCGTTAACCGCAGTACAAGCGGTGATCTCCGCGCCTGACACCTCAACGGCTTATACGTTGTGGGAAACTCTGCAAGCACAAGAGATTTCCCGACAAACGGCGGATTTATCTCGGGCCATTTGGGCGGGTAATCTGGTGATCAGTCAGCACTCTCCTTGGGACAACGCCTGGCCGCTTAATCCGCAGCTCACCGCCGATACGATCGATACCTTACATTTCCAGGCCTATGCCGGCGAGCAGATCTACAGCAGCCTGACGCTCACTAACATGGCCGAATCCACAGCGTATTTACGCGTGATGTGGGACCAGTTGCCCGCATACCGGCCATCCGCGCAACGCTCTTTGCTGATGCAGTCTCTCACTTCAATCGGTACCGATCTCCTGTTGGATCCGTTGCGGCAGTTCGAACCCGTGCCTTTACAAGAAATCATTACCGTACGAGAAGTCGCGCCCATCCCGGCGACCACCGACGGTACGCTGGTAGGCGACGCTTTACCGCTCCTCAACCAGGCGCAGGTCTTCTCCGTGCCGGCGGGAGAGAGCCGTGAGTTGCATCTCCACTTCGACACAAGCCGGCTACAACCAGGGACATACGCATTTAACTTGTCGTTCGCGCCTACCACCGGCGAGCCCGGTTATCATGTAGGAGTAGAATTGGAGATACTGCCGTTACGCTTAGCAGCGGTTGATGATGACCAATCGCCCAAACACTCACCGTGGGGTCTCATTTATGCCAACCCCAAAGCGGCTACGGCACCGACGGCCTACCTTACGGATGCCATTGAGCATGGCATCAACGTATTCATGCTCTCTCCGAGCATCGTGCTACCGGAATTAAACGCCGACGGGTCTTTTCGCAAACCCATCGACTGGCAAGAGAGCGACCGACGCTTTGAGGCGATCAAACAGGTTTATGCGGGCGGAAAGCCACTGTGGGTAGGCTATTACTCTATCGCGACCATATTCCAAACTCACGCGGCCAAGGCAGGCGTCACCTATCCCAGCGCCGCTTTTGACCTGGCATTCAGCACATGGATACGAGAATGGATTGAACACCTCTTAGCCTTAGGCTTGGATTATTCTGATTTCGCCTTTGAGTTACGAGACGAACCTAATGAACCTGAGGAGCAAGACTTGCTTGTTCATACCGCCCGGTTGGTGCGTGCCGTCGATCCGCAGGTACGTCTTTTAGTGACGGTCAACTTCGCCGACCTAAGCCAACTGGAGCGTATTAAACCCTACACCGACATCTGGGTGATCCTCGACAACATGCTCTCTCGACCTAACGTAGCCGAATTCCTGCATAACACCGGAGATGAAGTGTGGCTGTACCAATGCAGCCGACGCGGTAAAACGCTTAGTCCGCAAGGCTATTACCGGATCCAAGGGTGGCTGGGTTACAAACACGCGCTGCAGGGCTGGGGTATCTACACCTGGCTTTCCACTAACGAAGATCCTTGGGTACTTAGCCCGGAAGGCAACAATTACAGCATGGTGTATACCTCACCCGCCGGTCCCATCGCCAGTCGCCGCGGTGAGGCGTGGCGAAGGGGTAATGATGACTACAAGGTGCTGCGCCTGTTTGCACTGATGTTAAACCGTGCCGAAACGTTGGGCGTGCCTGCCGCCGACATCGCTGCCGTCAGGGAAACTGTCAACCAAGCTGTTGAGCAAGCGCTGGCGCAAGTCGATTACGCGGTTACCTACGAAATCTCGTCTGAACAACTCGGCGTTTTTGATGCCGCGATCAACCTGGTACGCAGGCAGACGATCGAGGTGCTGCAGCTCTGTCTGCAGGCCGTCCTTAACCCATAGCGTGTTGAAAAGGCCGCGCAGAGACCTAACATGAGTAAAAATGATGGGCAGCCGACCCGCCTTGCATCCGCCGTTCCGAATCCGTCACACCGCCATAGCGCGACTAAGGTGAGCGTCTACCCACCTTAGTCGCGCTGTATTGCGCAAACTGTTTGCTCCCCCTATTATTCGCCACACGTGTCATGATGCTGATGCTGGCGGCAAACCGAACCGGTGGATTTTAGAGCACCTCGTAGATAAGCCTCGACTGCTTCCC
>DUQB01000190.1 GCA_012838035.1 Bacillota bacterium
CAACAACTGAACCGCCTGTACGGGCGGCGCATACACAAAGGTAAACTGCGTCGGTTTCAGGCCTTCTTTCTCGATCAGGTACATAAAGAGAAAGTCAACCGGTCCGCCTTGCAGGGGTATGTTAACCCGTTTGCCCACCAAATCGGCCCAGCTGGAAATGGAGCTGTCGCGGGCTAGTACATAATCCAACTGCCATGTCGCCACATTGACCAGCTGAATGGGCAGACCTTTTACATAGGCCTTGGCGCCGACATTCAAGCCGGTTATTAAGAACTCGCCTTGTCCTGTCGCCACCAAGTTCAGGTTGCGGGGATGATCCGGCGAAAGATTGATCTCCAAATCCACACCAGTTAGAGCGCCCGTCTCCTGCATCCAATAAAAAGGCAATACGGAAAGAACCGGCGCCGACATGATCCGCACCTTGGCATCAGCAGCCATACCTACGCCCGAAAGGGCGAGCAAGAGACACAACACAGCTGAACCTACACGTAAACGACGCAATACGAGGACCTCCTTAGGCTCTTCAAAACCCTTGCGTACTTGTGCTCCGGAAAATCTGAGATGCCGGATTAATATCATTTTAACACAATCGCGGAGGACCAACAGTATGGCATGTAGCTATACGTGCATTAAGCCGACTGCGCGAACGACTTGCTCCGGCGGCCGGTCCGGCACATACGCCGAAATCTACTTCGCCTCATAAGCCGCCAAGTCCAGCAGCGCCTTCAGATAATAGTAGTCGCCCCAAACCACACTCTGCTCAACGGCTCTGTCGGCGTTGTAATTGTAAGTGCCTCCGGTGAGCAACCCGCCTTTGGTCCGCAAAGTTTCATTGGCGAAAATGGAGTAGGGATGTAAAGCCTCTAGTAGGCGCCGGGCTTGTGCGGCTCGCACGTCGGCTCTCGTTGTTTCGCCTAGTTGCCGCAGCGAATTAGCGATAGCGAGTAAACCGAACGCGGTGATCGCATTGGCGGACGTGTCTTTCTTAGCGCCTGCTCCGGCATGGAGATCCCAAGGAGCGACATGATCCGGGGGCAAGTGGGCGAGGAAGTAATCGGCCAAGCGTTCGGCCACAGCTAGGAACTCCGGGTTATGCGTGTAGCGATAGACCAGCGCAAAACCGGCAATTCCCCATGCTTGCCCTCTGGCCCAGGTGCTGTTATCGTGTAACCCTTGCGAGGTGCGACCGCGCAACATAACACCTGTGTCTCGATCAAAGTCTACCAGGTGGAACGTACCGTAGTCGGCGCGAATATGGCTCTGCTGCGTCAGCAGGGCGTGGCTGGTCGCCATTTGGGCGTACTCGGGCCGGTTTCCTTCTTCCGCAGCCCAATATAGAAGCGCCAGATTCATCATGTTGTCTATGATCACCGTACCGGCATAAGGCGGCTCACCGATCTTACCCCATGACTGAATGAAACCGCCCGGGGTATACCGCTTGCTCAACGATTCCGCCGCTTGCAGCGCCCCGATGCGCCACCTTTCATCGCCTGTTTGTCTATACGCCTCCACCCAACTGGGCATAAACAAGAAGCCCAAGTCATGGGTACCGGTATCGGTAATGCGCTGTTCCAAACGCCTCGTCCAAGTGAGCGCCTGACTCCGCCAAACCGCCGCTAAAGGATCGTTACGCTTCTCAGCCTCTGCCGCCATCAGCCACAACTCGCCGACGAAAAAGCCGCCCGTCCAATCCCCCGTGCCGCTGGTTTGCCATATATGGTTCTCCGTGATGTGCGGAAAACGGGTACCTACCGTGGACATGATGCTTTGCAATCGGCTGCCGACCAATTGCCAAGCTGGAGTGGACAACGGTACGACTTGATCGAAGGAGAGCGGCCAGACCGCGTCCGCCGCGGTTTTACTTACGGTTGGAGCCTCCGTGCATCCGGCGGTAAGGAACAGCAAACCGGTAAGCAGGAGTACAAGCGCCTGAACGACATGATCCGGGCGGCGTAGAAGCAACGTATGCCGCACTGTTCGTACCTCCTTTCGGGCGAATCACCAGCGTCACTATAATAAAGACGCCGGTGATCCGGCGTCCTTTTACATTCCATGGTATGATTCTACTTGCTCAGTTCCGGGTTAAACACCGGCTTGCCCGTGGCAGCCGAAGTGTAGATGGCCTCCAGGATTTGGGTAACAACGGCTGCCTGTTCGGGTAACACGAACGGCGACTTGTCGTTGGCGATGGCGTCATAGAACAAGCGGGCTTCGGCCTCTTGCGGTTTTTCTCCCCTGCTGCCTTCATAGAAGGCCACGCCGCCGGAGCTGAGGTCGGGCTTGAAGGTGTACAGACGGCTGAATTTCTCACCGTTGATGCGCAAACCGTCATCAAAGTCGGCGCCGGCCTCGGTACCGCACAGCGTGCAGACGGCCTCTTTAACGTACAGTGTATTCAGCGCCCAGCTCGATTCGAGGACGACGGTAGCGCCGTTCTCGAACTTAATAAAGCCGAAAGCGGAATCCTCGACCGTAAACTGCTTCGGATCCCAGGGACCCCAAGCGTTAGCCGCGTTCTCACGCTGACTCAGCTTCTTATAGGTGCTGCCCATGACCGATTCCCACTTGTAGTTGTTCATGAACCACAAGGTAAGGTCGAGAGCGTGGGTGCCGATATCGATGAGCGGACCGCCGCCCTGCGCTTCCTCATCAAGGAATACGCCCCAGGTGGGAACGGCGCGCCGCCGAATGGCCAGAGCCTTGGCATAATAGATATCGCCCAAGCCGCCTTCTTCGATATACTGCTTGAGATACATCGAATCGGGACGGTGCCGGCTCTGGTAACCGATGGTCAACTTCTTGCCGGTGCGTTTTGCTGCGTCGACCATGTCTTTGGCCTCTTTGTAATTGATAGCCATCGGCTTTTCGCACATCACGTGCTTGCCGGACTCCAGCGCGGCCACCGTCATTTCCGCGTGCCACTTGTTCGGGGTACATATGTGTACTACATCAATATCTTTCCGCTCGAGCAGCTTACGATAATCCGTGTATACGTCCGCGTCGGGCGTACCGTACTTGGCCTTACCTTCCTGCGCCCGCTCCTCAATGATGTCGCAGAACGCGACCATCTCGACATGCGGTAACTTGGCCAGCGACGGCATATGTTTACCGTTAGCGATGCCGCCTACACCGATAATGCCTACACGAAACTTATCCATGTAAAGCGCCTCCGTTCTCTATTCGCGAATATCTTAGGTTGCCCCGGATGGTAATCAAAGTGATTAACCCGACTCTCACCTGTGTTCGACAAAGCTTCATCTTATCCTGGTTAAAATCGGCAACAATCTGTTAATTATCGTTCATACGGCAAAGGCATCGACGCCTGCAACGCAGAAATATGATGCCGACAAGCCGTATGCCGGAATACATACCCAAGGCGCCATAGCGCCGTGCTTACTCCAAGACAAGAAAGCGTGTCGGTCATGGATGACACTGGGCAGAAAAGCAAGTACGCAGAGCAACAGCTGCTGTTTGAACTGGTCCTCATTCCTCTTGCCGCAGTGACCGGCGCATACGGTCTGGCTTTGGCCATGACCAGGATTGTCGCTTTACTCAGCGGACTCCGGTTAGGTACGGCATATTATGTCAGCATACTGCCGGTGGCGCTTCTGGCGGCTTGGGCTACGGTGCTGTGCGTTTTGTTCAATCTGCCTTTCACGCTGCGTTTGGCGGACCTGGCGGCCTCCTACGGCATCACGCTCTTACTTCTCAAAGCCGGCGGACCGATAACCCCGGGCGTCATCAAGTATACCGAAACGGTGCATATTGTAAAGGCCGATCAGGTCCTGCTGCTCACCTGCACCGCGGCTTGGGCGCTCACCAGTCTGCTGACGCACGTGGTCAAGCACGTCATTCCCTGGCAACGGCTGATGGCAAGCAATCCCGATTTAGCCCGACGCCTGGGCGAAGAACGGTTCCAGCGACAGGTCTACCGGAAAAAGCATGCCGAACTGGCGACCAAGCGAGCCTGGCACACGGTCTATCGCAGCATGAGTCTATTGTTCGCAGTGATGTTCATCGCCGCGGTGTTTGGCAAGGGCGCTGCCATAGCCGGCGATACCACTCTCACCTGGGCCGGCCTGATCGCCGCATTCGGTTTGCTGATCTACATGGCTTTGGTACAATTAACCGCTCGCAACCGTCTATTGGAGCTGGGAACATGGGTGAAAGCGCCCTCCAACTACGGCGCGGTATGGGTGCAAGCCGCGCTGTTGCCGGTGCTCATCGCCATAACACTAGGTGTTCTGCTGCCGGCGGACATCAGCCCGTTGACCCGTATTGACGGTGCCAAAATAGGCAACTGGTTGGGTTTGATGTTCTACCACTCCATGCGCAGAGACGCGTTCAATCACACGCTCCTCGACGCATCGCCGCAACGGAGACCGATCATGTCCGGCGGCGGCGGAGGAAGCGCCATGAGTGCTTTGATCACCTTGGCCGCTTACGGCATCGCCATCGCTTTCTTGATCATCTGTATGCGATCCGCCTGGCTACTCCTAACCGGGGAACGAGAACGAGCACGCCGCATGTGGCGCCTTCTCGTCGCTATCGTCACGTTACCCCTGCGCCTTTTGCCACTGTTCATCGCCTCTTTGTTTAAGCGCGTCAGGACTTTGACCGCGGACAGAATTAATTCCCGCAACAAGGCCGCTGCGGCGGTAGGAACGCACAGACGGACCGGAGTGAAACGCCCAAAACGCACATTGCCCAACAATTTAGTCTTCTACATTCGCTACATCTACACGCGTCTGCTGCAGGAAGCGGCAAAAGGCGGCCTGCAGCGCCTGCGGCAAGAGACTGCGCTGGAATTTGCGCAACGCCTGGCCGGAAGCGTCCCTGAGGCCGAAACGGCAGCGCAGGAAATCACCGAGGTTTACTGCCGGGTCCGCTACACAACGGCGCATCCGCCGGAATCTTGGCGCTCGGACGTGCTGCGTCTGTTTCGCCGAGTAGCGCAAGACTTGCGGCGTAAGCGACGTAGACGGCCGCATTAGGTGCGAAAACGGCCTGCATCAGCAAGGCCGCTTTTCACACGGACTCCATAACCTCCCGATTACTGCAACTCGACCAGATCGCCGATGGGCAACGTATTCAACCAGGTACCCATGATGTTGTGGCCGGATAACACGTAGCCGTCCTCGGGAATCGGCTGCAAGTCAGTATTGCCATAGGGACGCTTGGCGACGATAATGCCGTCGATCACGACAACTTCCGCGCCGTACTGATTCGTGTAGGTGTGCGAACCGAAGTCCGGCGTGTATAGAATCAACTCATACGTCATGCGCCCGCGGTCGATGGCCGAAAGAGGCTTGCTCCCGCCGCTGAGGGTAACCACAACGGTTGGAGCCGGTACCTGTGCTTTGCTTTCTTTCTCAATGATTTTCACTTCCGACCCTACCGGGAAGTGGATAAGGAAGTGCGTACTGGCCAAACCCGATCCGATGACGATATAACCGTCGGCGGGAATAGCCGGAGCTGCCGGCAACACGGCGCCGGTAGGCGGTAAATTCTGCGTTACCTTGCCGTCCTGAACTACAAGGATCGTCGAGTGGAGTCCCGGCACGACGATGTCGCCGGTAAAGGCCGGCGTGTAGATGCGCAGGTCCACCTCGTAGCCCTCGAACGTGTTCTCTGCATTGTTGTCCCAGCCGGTAATTCTCAAGGTCTTGCCATCGGTCGTCGACAGCTGTTGAATAGTAACCGCCCAGGCGCCTGTCGCAAGAAAAAGAACAACCGCCATACACCCTAAACTAATCCGCCACACTCTTGATAAACGCATGTGTTACACCTCCGCTGATTGTTTTGTTATTTTCCTTGTACCGTACCTACATAACGCCATACATCGCCGTTCAGTTCCCTGCCGTACCAGGTGTGAATCACAAATTCATCACCAGCCTGGACGTCGTAGACGACAATGGCGTCATCAGGCGCAAATCCGGTGCTGCTTGCGGTAAGCTCGATGGTCTTCATACCCAGAACTCGTTTAATAATGGCCGAAGCCCCGGCTTCGTTCATCACGAGTTTGCCGTCGAGCGCCCCTGTTTGCTGGTTGTACTCAAATGCCGTCGGCAGCGGCGCTTTCTGCGTCAGCACTCGATTACTGAACGCTACGCGGTCCACTTGGTTTCTTGCCGCTTCCAACGCCGTATCGCCTAACTCAATTGCGTATAATCCGTCGGCGGTACGGCTCACTCCTTTAATCTCGTAAGCCGTGTTCGTCATATAACCCGGGTTATCTATGGTTACCACGCTGCCGGCCAACGTGTCGCCCAGCGGCAGCGCGGTTTTCGTGAGTAACCGGCGACCGTGATAGTCGATTTGCTCCAGTACCCCGGTGTAAACACCTTGCTCGGCCTGCCAAGCGGTGTCGCCATAGCGCAACTGGGTGCCGCCCACCATGTAGGCTCCTTCTACCCGGCCTTCTCGCATGCGGATCAGAGCGAACAACGCATCGGTTGCCAACTGTACCATGCCGTCCGCGGTCGCCAAGGTCACACCGGCAGCCGGATTGCTCAACACATAATCGTAGGCGTCGACCAAACCGGCGTCCAGTTCGATGCGCATAGCCACGCTCCCGCCACTGCCTTGGCGCAGGGGCAATTCGGTCACCTTGGTAACTACCGGAGCGCCCATGTATATCTGCATCACCGCGGCGAACCGACTTTGCAAGTTCTCATCGGCCTCCCTGCGAGCGACCAGGTACGCATATTTGCGCTGCCCGCCGAGATCGGGCGCATAGCCGGTGTACACATGCCGTACCGCACTGCCGCCCAACATGGTTAAGCGGAATTGCGTTCCCAAACCGTCGCTGAAGTCCCAGGTCGCTTCCCAGGTTTCGTCAGGCGTACCTCCTTTCAAGTTGTAGATAAAGCCATAACCGTTCCCCGGAGCCGGCGTCCAATAGCGCGACGCGACGCCTTCGCTCGGCACGCCCATATCGCGAATACCTTCTCCGGCGCTGACCCGTTCTCCCCAACTCCGGCCCGGCGCGTCAAACGAAGCGTTGGGATCATCCAAACCATGCAGCGTCCATACATCGGCGATCTCTTTGACGTCTACTCCGTTAAAGGTGATGGCGGAACCGCGCGTGTGGAAGGAGTAATCATGGGTTACTCCGCCGGTGACTCGGAAAACATCCACCCAGTAATGCTCAGCAGGCGATACGTCAATTTGATACACACCCCGCTGATACTGCGTAACGCCGTCGCTCATCTGAAACATCCGCGACGCATCCATCTCCATGCCTGCAAAGCCGGAACCGGTAAAAAAGGCAATGGTATCGGCGCCCGGTCCAATTTGGAACAAGGAGTTGTTGCGCACTTTCCCTTTGTTCACCACGACTAAATTGTGGGCGATTCCCCTGGAGCCCCAGCCCAGATGGAGCGGCGAGCCGTGGATGCCGTAACCGATCTCCGTGGTGATGTCGTAACCTTTGCCGAATAGATCGAGACCCAGAATGTCGTCGTGCCCGTGCGGCAAGGTTACCCCGCCGCGCATCAGGGCCGCACGCGTGTTATTACCAGAACGCAGGAAGCCCAAGCGCGTATTGCCCAGCAGAGTCGTTTGGGGTATCGCGATTACGGCATCGGCTTCCAGCGGCGCTTCCTGTAGATCTTTGGCGAGGAACAGCAACCGGCGGCCGGAGCGCACGGCATCGATATCCGGCGTATTGGCCAGGAGCATCTGCGTGAACTTCGCCCGATCAGCCGCGCTTGAGGCGCGCTGGGCAAAATACTCCGCCGCTAAACGCTCTTGACCCGACAACGGCTTAACGCTGTAAAACGTGCGGTTCCAGTTTGGAGCGCCGTCGCCCACGGTAGGCACGAAACCGGCCGCATCAATGCGCTCCCTGAAGCCGACCAGGAACTTCTGCAGCTTGGGGTGATCGAAGAAGTTCGCCGCGTAGGGGAACTCTTCTCGCGCCGGGAAACCTTCACCCTCATACTTATCCGGAGAGTAGTTGTAGGCTAAATCGGCCATATCCAGGAATACGCCTTGCGAGAAGCCTGAATAACTCAGGGAAGTCTCATAATACAAACCGTCCCGATCGATCGTGTTGTCGAAGAAAGCCGCGGCGGCATTAATTCCCCAAGTGATGTATTCGGGAATGCCTAACAGCAGGCCGACGCCCAGCATGCCCCGCACGCTGTCGGCTTCATGGTTATGCAAATCGGAGAGTTGTCCGTTGCGCATGTCGTACTCGCCGAATACATAATCCAGGAACAGGCCGGTTTCTATGTTCTCTTTCAAATTTAAGCCGGGGTTCGTAGGTGAAGGACCATCCAGCTCCGTGTAGTTGTAGACGAGATCATAGGCGTTGATGAGATGCATGCGAGCGCGAAAGACGATGCTGGTCAGCCAGTGCAGACGACCTTCCACCGATGTGGGACTGCGCTCAAAATCCCGCGGTCCTATGGTGGTCGGGCTGAGCGTAGCCAGTGCATCCAGGATGATCAGCGCCTTATGCGCATATTTGGGATCACCGGTGAGCGCATAGGCGTAGGCCAGTTTGTGCACCACGCCTTCATCGTCGCCCCAACCGGCTAACAGATTGGTAACGTAGGCGTTATAGATGCCCCGCAGGTAATACTTCACGCCGTCGATTACGACGCCGGAACCGGGATCGTAATAGGGCGAATCCGGATCGTTGAAGTAAACGAGCTGCCCGTTGCTGCAACGCAGCGTATATGGCCGAATCAACTCGACTATGCCTTTGCCGCCGAAGTTGGCGCCCCACGGCTTTTTGTCGATGGGACAACCTGCCTGACCGTAAGCGAAGACCGAACCTTTGGGAGGCATGAGATTCTGATAAAACGTGTCGGGCATGTTTGCCCACATCGCCGCATCGCTGAGAATCTGGTCGGCTTCCTTTTTTGCCCATGCCTTCGTTTTCACCAAGTTACGGGCGTTTTGAATATCCTCTGCCGTGATGTAAACCCCTACCTTGGGTATGACGTCGTACGACGCGCTTTCCGGTTGCGCGGCGTTCAACGTGCTGAAACCAAGGATGCCGCCCATCGTGAGCAGAAACAGTAAAACCGCCGTCGTCGTACGGTATTGCACACGCATCCTAAACATCACCATCATCCTCCACTTTCATGACTTCATCCAGCTAGAGCCGTCATGATACGCATGCGTCGCCTAGGGATAACGTTTGAACCTTTGAGGGATCGTCGGACACGAACCGACTCGCTTTATCCGTTTCCTCAGCCTTAAATTTCTACCTATTAGTTCCCAGGCGACGCGGCAATTACCTGCCTCGTTTTTGATTTTCCGCGCCGTATTGGGCAGAATTTTAAGCGGTCGCGTAAGCGATTACACCATGCGCAGCGCGGGTTCCGCTAGAAAATTTTCATCACCTAGCAAATTTAGGCAGGAATATGAGACGATGGAGTGGAATCATTATGATGTTATGCGCTTAACATGGCTTTGTTAAGGGCTTTTCGGCACCTTAGCCCTAACCGGTGGCGTACAAAGCGTCACGCGGCTGCATCTTTTACCAAAGCGAGGATGGATTCATGGCAGAGGTCACCATGCGCGATGTCGCCAAAGCGGCCGGGGTTTCTGAAGCCACCGTGTCGTATGTGGTGAACGGACACACCCATCGCGTTTCGGCAAAAACTCGCGAACGCGTATTGGCCGCCATCGCCGCCCTGCGCTATACGCCCAATACCATCGCCCGCAGCTTGGCCAGCCAAACTACCTGGACCATAGGTTTGGTCGTAAGCGATGTTGTGCGCACCCCCTACACTTCCGCCATTAAAGGCGTTGAACGCGTGGCGGTACGCTGCGGCTATCAGGTTATTCTCTGCAACGCCGACGACAACTCCGCCCGGTTGGCGCAAGCCAGCGCGGTATTAGCCGCCAAACGGGTCGACGGCGCCGTCTTCGCCTTATCTTCACGGCAAGACGAAGATCTACCGATTAACCAGCTGGTGGAGATGAACATTCCCGTCGTGGTCATCAACCGGCGTCCCAAAGAACCGACCATTCCCTGTTTCCTCATCGACAACGCGAGCGGTACCTACCAACTCACAAAACAGCTCATCGCTTTAGGACATCGCCGCATCGCCTGCATTCACCTACCTGCGGCAGGCACCCGTGCCACTACGGCAGCCATTGAACGCTTGGCAGGTTATAAGCAGGCGCTGCTGGATCACGGCCTTGCCGTAAATCCCGATTGGTGTCGTACGGGCGCGCCCGGCGAAGAGATGGGTGACAACATCGGTTTTCAGCACGCTGTCTCGCTACTAAGGCAACCGGCGCGTCCCACGGCTTTTGTTTGCTGTAACGATTATCTGGCCTTTGGCGTCATCCGCGCCTGTACGGCTTTAGGTTTGCGAGTCCCTGCAGATGTATCCGTCGTCGGTCACGACAACACGTCCGCCAGTCGTTATTTCCACCCCAAGCTTACAACCGCGGAACAGCCCATGCTGGCCGCGGGAGAACAAGCAACGCATATGTTGGTAGAACTCATGCGACAAAAAACCGGGCGTCCCCTAAAGGAAGGAGGTGCTCACCCGTATCAGGCTCAAAGTAGCGAAGGCTCTGACGAGACGGCACGTGTCAGCGTAGTTGTTGAACCGCAAGAGAAAGATGTGTATCGCCTGCCTTGCGAGTTGGTCATGCGTGAATCCATCGGTCCTTATAAAGAATGAATTAACCGGAGGTGCCTGAATGAAATCCCATCAGTTCATGGTCGCTTTGCTTTGCCTGGTTACGCTCGTATGCATCGGTTGCTTCACGACGTTCGCCGCAGAGAAGAACATCACCTTGACGCATTACAAGTTCAACTCCAGAGCGGAACAGGTGGCGATTCTCCAGCAATTGGCAGATGAATTTCATGAGCAGTATCCACATATCACGATCAACATCATCACCGGCCCGGAAGGACCCGAATACGAAGATAAAGTGAAAGTGATGCTCGTCGGAGGTCAGCCGCCGGATATCACTGAATTCTATACTTCCTTGGCCTCGTCTTTGGCCGATGCCGGGCAGTTCCTGGACCTGCGGCCATATGTGGAAAAAGATCCCCGCTGGCGCGAGGCGAATATCTCCGTACCGGCAGTTCAGGGCAGCACCTGGACCGACGGCTCCCTCATCATGATGCCCTCGGTGCTCGGCGCCAACATTCTGGCATACAACGGGGACCTCATTTCACAGGCAGGTTTCGCCTTCCCCAACGATATGGGCAATGGCTGGAACTGGGATGCCATGATGAACATGGTGCGCAAAGTCGTCAAAGATGAAGACGGCAACGGCACTCCCGAGGTATGGGGGAATATGGGTCGCGTAACCCTCACGCGCATCCTTACCTTTATGATCGGCGCCGGAGATAATCCGTTCGACGGAGTCTACTCGCCTAAATCGGCGAACTTTCTCAAACCCGGCGTTGTTGCCGGCGCCCGCTTCGCCGCCGAACTGCTCGATCCGGCGCTCGGTACCACCAATTACAACAACTTTATCAACGGCAAAGCAGGTTTCTGCTGGATCGGCATCTTCCCGTTCTCGGTGGAGCTCGCCCGCATCCGGCTGGAATCTTCGCAAATCGATTTCCGCGTTTCGCCCTGGCCGCTAGGTCCGGCAGGC
>DUQB01000191.1 GCA_012838035.1 Bacillota bacterium
GAATCCGCCTGTTTGACGGCGTAGGCGATATGCTGAAGCGCATCAAACAAGAAGGAATCACTCTGGCTATTCTTACCTCCAACTCCTACGACAATGTAGTCGGCGTGTTGGGGCCGGAGATCACGGCGCTCATCTCTTATTTCGAATGTGGAGCCGCTCTATTTGGTAAACGGCCGAAGTTAAAACGGTTGTGCCATAAGAGCGGCATAAAGCCTCAGGACACGCTCTACATCGGAGATGAGGTGCGCGATTTGGAAGCAGCTCGAGCGGTGAAAATGGCATTCGGGGCAGTGAACTGGGGTTACACCCGTCCCGACACGCTGTGGGCGCACAATCCGGATTTCGTTTTTACCACAATCGCAGAGGTTGTGGAGCTCCTCATCTAGAAGGATATCTTATGCGCGCTAGAGGGGGTGATCTAGTCGTTTAGTCATTCTTAGCTTCAGCGGTCTGTTAATGTGAGTTCTTAGCCAAAAAAGGGTGGGTATCATATGAGGAAACGTGCGTTCGGCCTCATCTTTCTTATTGCGTTGTTGTCTATTAGTACGTATGGCGTCTCTGCAAAGCAAGTTGAGCTTACATGGTGGTACTGCTGCGCACAGGAGTCTCGAGCGGTGATGTTTGGGTCCTGGGCAAGAGAGTACGAGAGCCTGAATCCGGGCGTGAAGATTAACGACATGTATCCAATGATCTCGTCAGGCACCTACAACGATAAGGTGTTCGTATCCATGGTAGGCGGCGCCGGGCCCGACGTAGTATGGATGGGCGGCGGCTTTCCTCGCTTCCTGGAAGGCTTTTTCGAACCTCTGGATAAATTGGTTGCCGATACCCCCGACTTGCAATCCATCTTTGCGCCGATCCGTCAGGCGGTGAGCTGGCAAGGTCAGCAGCTCGGCATCCCGTATGGGATCAATGTCAGCGCGGTGTATTACAACAAAGATATGTTGGATGCGGTAGGCATCAGCATCAACAACAACTGGACATGGGAAGACCTCATCCGAGTTGGACAACGACTTACCAGAGATGTGGACGGCGATGGTAACATCGACGTGTACGGCTTCGCGTTCGACTACAATAACTACAGCTGGTGGTATGGCTACGGCGGGGCGCCGTACTCAGCCGATATGCGCCAAGCAACAATCAACAACCCCGAGAATGCGGCCGGACTGGCGGTGTTGGCCGATATTTTGTCGGGTAATGCCCGCGCCGGCGTGCCCATGGGCATGACTAGTTTGGCTCCGGCAAACAACGCCCGGCGCCCGGCCTGGTACGCGCAGAAAATCGCGATGCATATCGACGGTGTGTTCCAACTGCAGGAATTCCCCAGTTATGCTCCTTTTGAATGGGATGTGGCCCCTATACCCGGCCTGAATTACTCCGGCAGGATCCTTCGAAACGAACCGATGTCCTTGGAATCGTGGGCGATCTGGAGCGGTTCGCCGAATAAGGAAGAAGCGATCAAATTCCTGGCGTTTATCAGCAGCCGGCAGAAGACGGCGGAGTTTGGCCGAGTCGGCGGCATTCTACCCACCATTCCACGTGCTACGGCTGAATTCCTCAATGCAAAAACACCTGCGGTTAACAGAGCGGTTTATGTCGATGCTATGAATCATGTGGGTACTTATCTGGAGCAGCATCCCGTTTACGATTCACTCCGGGCAACCATACGTTCACTGCAGTCGGAGGTATTCTGGGGTCGCATGGCGCCGGAAGCTATGCTTGAGCAGGCTGAGGGGATCATCAATCAATCTCTGAACGAGTATTGGTCCAGACGCTAATCCATAATCGCCGCGTTAAATATGGAGCGTACCCTGCTTGGTCGTACCGGCAGGGTACGGTAGTTCTATCTTTAGGTATATAGAATATGAAGGGATGGTTATATCGTGTCTGTTTTTACCCGGATGGAGCCGGTAATCGGCATACGCTGTCTGCATTTAGACTTGAAAGGCCAGCCGCCTACGCCGCAACGTTTGCTCTCCTTGCTGGAATTGCTGGCGAAGGCGCGCTACAACGCGGTACTGGTTGAATGGGAAGATATGTTCCCTTGGACCTGCGACGAACGCTTTCGCTGTGAGACGGCCTATAAACCTGAAGAGGTAAAAGCATTTGTGGCCAAGGCCAAGGAACTGGGCATAGACATCATTCCCTTGGTACAGTGCCTCGGCCACCTCGAGACTCCGCTCAAGTTTCCGGAATATGCTCACCTGCGTGAAGTGCCCGATCGTCCTGACGTGCTGAATCCGTTGGCTGAAGGCGCACGTGATCTGGTGATGCGGATGGTCGACGACGTCCTGGCCTTAATGCCGGACATCAAGTACCTTCACCTGGGAGGAGATGAGGCGTGGACTTTCGGCACGCATCCCGATACCAAAGCCTACATAGAGGCACATGGTAAAGGCGCTCTGTATATGCATCACGTGGAGCCTATACTGGACCATTTATTAGCGCAGGGCATTCGGCCCATTCTGTGGCACGATATGATGACCCATTGGGATGACGCTTCCCTCGACCATCTGAAAGGAAAGGCCGATCTTTGCGTATGGGGTTACCAAGGCTCTCCCAAAACAGTAGCCTCAACGCGGCACTTTCATATTTCACACATCCAACGCTTTGCTGAGCACGGCGTCTCATTGTGGGGCGGTACGGCCTATAAAGGCGCCGACGGTTTAGACGCAGAAGTGCCGAACCCGGAGATCCGGGCGTTCAACATCAAAGCTTGGACGGATACTGCGACCGAGTATAACATGAAGGGCGTAGTAGCAACCGCTTGGAGCCGTTACAATACGATGGTGACACAGTGTGAGCCTATCGATGCATCGTTGGATATGCTCGTACTTGCCGGTATTGTCATGTATAACGGCGAACAACCGGAAAATGTCCAAGACGCTATCGCTACGGTGTTACAGGAGGCCGGTGAATTGGAGCGTTTTCGTGCCTGCTATGAGCCTGTAGCGGAGTTAGGTCGCTTAAAGAAGATCGCGTGGGACCAAGTACGCCTTGCTCGGATTGCCGATGCTTGCTTTAAGCTTGATCCCGATCGAGCTGATCCGCAGGCCATGCAAAGGCGCATCAGCGATCTTAACAGGTTGGTAAAGAGAATGGAGGAGCAAGCAAAGCGCATCGAAGAGAGCTTTACCGGCTTGGTGCCTGATGTCTGGATAAAGCGCTTCTGCGGCGATCGGATTGAGTCGTTGCGCGGGGAGATCGAAGATTTGGCGGCACGCATCTAGTCCGTTCATGTGTTTTACGCAAAAAAACGCTCCGACAGGCATGTATTTGTCGGAGCGACTTTTTTTGCGGAATGCGGTTATTCGGCTAGTAAGGCATCGGCGATACCTCGCCCGAAAACTTTGGCGTCTTCAATGGCTTTATCGTTGGGGACCAGTTTAGTTTTGAGCGCGGGTTGCTGCAGCTTTATCCCCAGTTGTTGCAGCCGTTTTTCCAGCAGGTCGGGTCCTTCTCCGCTCCAGCCAAATGAGCCGAAAGCGCCGCCCAACTTACCTTTCACCTTGAAGATGGAAAGAGTGTACAACACGTCCCATACCGGTTTAACAGCATCTTTATTAAAGGTGGGGGAGCCCATGACAATCGCTTCCGAGCTTTCAGCCTCGCGCACGGATTGAGCTATATCCTGTTCGGATACATCGCGCAGGATTACTTGCGCACCGGCGGCCTTTGCTCCTTCCCCAATCGCCTCCGCCAGCTTGCGCGTGTTACCGTAAGCCGAGACGTAACCGATGAATACTTGTGGCGGCGTGTTCTTATGACGCACCGTTTTGGCCAATTCTTCCATCCGATCGATATATCGGCGCGGATTGGTACGTAGAATGGGACCATGCGCCGTGCAGATGGTTTTGATCTCGAGATCGCGGATTTTATCGATCGCTGTGAGCATATGTTCCCGGAACGGGCTCATGATCGTTTCAAAGTAGTAATCGAAGGCTTTACTAAAGTCACCTACGAGATCGTCATACATGGCGGTGTGGTAGTAATGGCAACCAAAGACATCGCCGGAGAAGAGCACCTGCTCTTCTTTTAGATAGGTGAACATCGAATCGGGCCAGTGTAAGTATGGCGCAGAGATAAAGTGCAACGTTTTGCCGCCCAGATCCAGGCTGTCGCCATCACGCACAGTTTGAGCCGGAAAGTCTTCTGTATTCAGTATTTCCTTCAGCAATCCGTGCGCAAACTTGCTGCTGACGACTGTGGCATTAGGCATGGCTTTGAGAAACTCAGGCAGTGCGCCTGAATGGTCGGGTTCAGTATGGTTGAGGATAATGTAGTCTATTTTAGCCAGGTCTACCGTCTGAGCTAATACGGCTAAGTACTCAGGTCCAAATTTCTCCTTTACCGTTTCAACAATAGCTTTCTTTTCCGTACCCTCTACTAAGTACGAATTGTACGTCGTACCCCATTCGGTCGGCATGATGACATCAAAGATCTCCAGATCCGGATCAGGTACTCCTATCCACTGCACGCCGGCAGCTATGGGTAGGGGCTTAAATGACGGCTTTGCCTGTTGTTCTACGTGCTTTGATCGCATCCAATTCACCTCAGATCGATATTGGCATGTCCCGGTTCAATTATACACATTTAGCTATATATAATCTATATACTTCCTGAAACGATTTCTAAAAAACCTGCACCATCAGTTGATATGCGCTGTAAATCCGGTTACCACAACGTTTGTGTGGGAAAGCGCTAAGGTCACTTGAATGGCTTGGGGATTAATATTCAGTTCCGATACGTCTACTGTGACGGTGGTTTGGCCGAAATCCACACGCCGTTGTCCAACAGTCTGTCCGTTGACTAAAATCGTTGCCGTCGCTCGGGTAAAGCTGGGATACAGAAAGCTGAAGCTGAGTGCAGTCGGTTTGTCCGTCAGGTTGAAAAAGAGATGGCCTGCGGCTTGTTTGACCCCATTCATGTTAATCGTTACATTACCGGTAAGGATGCGTCCTTTACGGTTAGGTTGTATTTTCCACCCTTGTAGTTCCTCTGCGACGATGATACCTTGTTCACTGGCAAAATCGCCGAATTGTACCGGCTTCGTGAGAGTCGGGATTCCTGTTGGTTTGGGATTGCGAATATAATTCGCCAAATTGGCGTACAGTCTGCCGGCGAACGGATCAGTCGCTGCTTTTACGGCCGTGTTCGAGCAGTCGATGAAGATGCTGCCGGAGCCATGCAGGTATTCCGCCATAACGATCTCGTTCTGAATGGCGCCCATGGTTCCCCAAACGACCAATCGCCGTAAGTCGGTCACCTGGCGTAGGCGGAAGCCTTGCGCTGCGGTGAGCAAGTCGTCTCCTTCAGCGTCCGCCCAGAAGCGGAAGTCGCTCTGCTTTAAACCGGAGAACAGGGAGTGATTTATGCGATCCACATTCATGAACGAATGACCGGCTAAACTGGAAAGCTGGATGGACAAAGGCAGCAGACATCCCGTATTGAAGGCCTGCTTTTGTACCCAAACGCGGCCGCCTTGTTCAGCATATGCTAAAAGCAGATCGCGTACGGCGGCAACTTCGCTGCCTTTGAGACTGTTGACGCCGATGATGAGTGCCGGAAACCGTAATAGCTGAGGATCGCTCAGGTCGTCAAGCGGTGTAAAGGCTACGCCATGGTCTCTTAGGTAAGCCGCGGTCTGTCCTTGTGGATCGTACACAGCTAGTGGGACGGCGTTGAGTTCGGTGCCGGCCATAACCCAGGTGCGAGGCGCTAAGAATATGGCTTCGCTGTTGGTGGACAACACCTTACCTGCAACGATATACTCCAGCTTTAGTTGCGCACGCACCGGAGCGGTTACTTCCGGCAGGACCAACTCTATAGGTGCTTGCCAATTGGTATAGTAAGTGAGCTCCGGCGCCTGCAACGTAGTATAGGTCAGAATCTCCCCGGTAGAGGACAGAAGTGCAGCGCGGATTTCCCCTGCAGGGAGGATTTGTTGCAGCACATCATCGTGCACTAGGTGCACGTTGGTCTTTAGCGTATCGCCACAGTAGTAATGCCATTTCCAGCTGTCCGTACTGACCAGGATGGGTTGCATGCCTGTCTGTACTTCGGTGTAGGCCGGCTTTGGAGTAATGGTTTTCCCGTCACTAAAGAAGAACGGCGCCGTAAACATGATGATGCCGGCGATGCGGTTGTGAGGACTACGGGCTCGACGAAAACCCTCAATTAGTTCCTTTACGACAATAGCCTGGTACTCCAGCGAATCTGCTCGGACGTTATGACTACGGCCGATCCAGATATAATCCGGGGTGGGAAAGTTGCCTGTGCGCGAATAAGGGAACTCACCGTTTTGATCGGTGTAGTTGCCTCCGGTTTCAGTAAGGACGAAAGGCAGATCGTCTTTCCCTTTGCGTTGCAGCTCGGCTAACGATCCGGCGGTGCGTACGCGAAACAATTCGCTGCCTGCGGTATGGTAACCCCAGTACCAGTGCGCTGAGTCGATATCCGAGTTGACGCCGCGACCAAATCCCAAGTTCGCTACTACCGGTCGTGACGGATCGAGCTCACGGATGAGTTCACGCACCTGAGCATGATAGGCTATGATGCCTTGGTGGTCTCTTTCCGCTTCATTCCAGAATACCGGTATCACAAAACTGGGATGATTGTGGTATACGGACACATTCTGCTCTAAAATGCTGCGCAACTGGGCTATAGCCGATGGCGACGACACGGGTGAGGTGTACTTGGGAGCCATCGCATAGCCGCCTTGTCCGTTGCCGAAGTTCATGATGCCGAGCTCATCGGCCAGATCCTGATAGGGAGTCTTGGTAATGTTGATGTTGGCTTCATCTAGATAGCGCATCAGCGAGGTCGGGAATGAGGGTTCATTCTGCAACGACGTCACCAGTTTTTCATCGGCGCCGTTCGAGAACATCGGCGTATACTGTAATCCGCGCAAGAAGTAGGGAAGACCGTTCAGATAGAAATGACCGTCTTCGGCTGTGAAGGTGCGGAATCCGATGCGCGTGGTCTGCTCGCCGCGCGTCGATCCGGCGGTAAAAGTGAGAGTCACATGGTATAGTGTCGGTCGCTCCGGCCACCAGGCTTCTACCGGCAGATTAGTCAATACGGCATTAAGCGGCATCTCTTGTTGCGGATGAATACTCAAGGCTTGTGGGAGTTCATACGTGAAGACGACTTGGCCGGCACTATCTGCGATGCTCACCATGACCTTACCGGTGATTGTTTCCGACAGCTGGTGCCCTAACACGCCTGTGATCTGTAACCAATCGGTTCCGGTGATAAACCGGAGCTTATCGAAGCGTACGACGGACTCCGCCGCGAGCGAAACGGTAGCAGTGAACAGCAACGCCAAACACAATATACACATACCGATTTTTGCCATACTACAACCTCCCGTTCTCTATACGGATGCGTATACGCTGAGACTATGAGAACCGCTTTGCTGTAGCCAAATACGCTGTTGTGTGTTAAATTGGTCATTAATAGACGGATACCTGCAGCAACTTTTTCGCCTGTCCTTTTAGCGGAGCCAGCATATCTGATATAGTAGGGAAGAAGGCACATTCATGCCGGATAGGGAGTTGGTGGAGTGAGCATTTCGGAGTCTAAACCGAGCAATTTTATTCAGGAAGCCATTGAGAACGACATTAAGACCAACCGCTATGGCGGCCGGGTACATACGCGTTTTCCGCCTGAACCCAACGGATATCTGCACATAGGCCATGCAAAGGCCATCTGTATCGATTTCGGCATGGCGGAGCTCTTCGGCGGCCTATGCAATTTGCGGTTTGACGATACGAACCCTGTGAAAGAAGACACCGAGTATGTGGATTCCATAATGGAAGACATACGCTGGCTGGGTTTCGATTGGGAAGATAGGCTGTATTACGCTTCCGATTACTTCGATCAGCTGTACGAGTATGCTGTTGAGCTGATTAAGAAAGGGAAAGCCTTTGTCTGTGATTTAAGTCCGGAGGAAATACGCGCTTACCGAGGCACTCTCACAGAGCCCGGAAAGGAGAGCCCATATCGCAATCGCAGCATCGAAGAGAACCTGGCGCTGTTTGAGCAAATGAAAGCCGGCGCATTTCCTGACGGTTCACGCGTGTTGCGAGCTAAAATAGATATGAGATCGCCGAATATGAATATGCGCGATCCGGTAATCTACCGCATTTTACGAGCAACGCACCATCGCACCGGCGATAAATGGTGCATTTATCCGATGTACGATTACGCGCACCCGCTTTCCGACGCCATCGAGGGCATAACCCATTCGTTGTGTTCGTTAGAGTTTGAGGATCACCGTCCCTTGTACGACTGGTTCCTGGAAGCGTTGGAGATTCCCCAACCACCCAGACAAATTGAGTTTGCGCGCCTGAATCTGACGCGCACGATGACCAGCAAAAGGAAACTGCGCAAGCTCATTGAGGACGGTTTTGTAGCTGGTTGGGACGATCCGCGTATGCCCACTCTTTCCGCTATGCGGCGGCGCGGTTTTCCACCGTCAGCCATTAAGGAGTTTTGTAACCGCGTAGGCGTGGCGAAGAACAACAGCGTTGTCGATTTCGCGCAGTTGGAGCATTGCGTACGAGAAGAGCTCAACCTGCATGCACCGCGAATTATGGCCGTACTCAACCCCTTGCGGGTGGTGCTGGTCAACTATCCGGAAGGACAAGTTGAGGAGTTTGCCACAGAGAATAACCCGGAAGATCCCAATGCAGGCGTGCGGCACGTACCTTTTTCGCGCGTCGTGTATATCGAGCGAGATGACTTTATGGAGGATCCGCCGAAGAAGTTTTTCCGGTTGGCCCCCGGCAGAGAAGTGCGTTTGAAGAGCGCTTACTACATCACCTGTCAGGAGGTTGTGAAAGATCCTCAAACGGGCGAGATCGTTGAACTGCGCTGCACTTATGATCCGGAGAGTCGAGGCGGCTCCACGCCTGATAACCGCCGTGTGCGCGGTACTCTGCACTGGGTGTCGGAGGATCACGCAGTCAAAGCTGAGGTGCGTCTATACGATCACCTATTCCTTACGGACGATCCGGAAGACGGGGGAGACTACCTGGCCAATCTCAATCATCAGTCCGTTGAGATCAAAAAGAACTGCCTAGTGGAAGCGAGCGTTACCGCTGCCGAAACAGGGGCTCGGTATCAGTTCCTGCGCCACGGCTACTTCAGCGTCGATCCCGATTCTACGGCGGATGAGCTGGTGTTTAACCGCATTGTATCGCTCAAAGACTCGTGGGGGAAGATGCAAAAAAGCTGATTGTCAGGTGCGAACGAATAAAGCAAGCCGTATACTCCACACGCGTTGGGGTATACGGCCTGTTTTGCATTAGAAGATCAGCGCAATGGCGCCGGATCCGGCATATGTGGCAATCGTACTGCCCATTGGCGCTATGACGATCTCTCGGGGAGAAAAGCGGCGCTCGACGGCCTCTGCGAGTTTGTGGGCGTCTTTTTCATTATTAACATGCGTGATGCCGATGAGGCGGTCCTTAAAATCGAGGCTTTTAGCCGCCATGCTGTCTAGAAAAGAATTGATGGCCTGTTGGCAGCCCCGCACTCGATCATACACCTCCACTCGGCCTTTGACGACACGCACCAGGATTTTGAGCCGGAGTACTTGGGCTACCGCTGCATGAACGCGCTTTACGCGGCCACCTTTCACGGCATTTTCCAAGGTGTCTAAGCTGACCAGAATCGATAAACGCTCGCGTAAACCGTGCAAGCGCTCTAGGATCTCGGCCATAGAATGTGCGGCGTCTACCAAGCGGCGGGCTTCTAGTACAAGGAAGCCTAACCCTAAGGTACCCGACAACGAGTCGAAGATTGTAGCTTTCCCTTTAAACTGCCTCTGTGCGATTTTAGCCGATTGGAACGTACCCGAGAGCTGTGATGAAAGAGTGATACACAAAACCTCTGCAGCTTCGCCTATTTTCTCCAGGCTTCGCTCAAAAGCATGCAGGAAGGCCTGCGGGTTAGGTTGCGAAGTTTTGGGTAGTTCCGTTGCGGCTTTCATCTTGGCAAAGAACTCTTCCGGCGTAATGTCGATTCCTTCCTCATACTCGTGCCCGGCAATACGGACGGTAAGGGGTACCACTACAATGTCGTGTTCTGAGATCAAACGCGCAGGTAAGTCGCAGGAACTATCGGTAACGATGCGGATGCTCATGGTTGTCCTCCCTAAATGATGCAGTAGTTATTCGGAAACGCTAGTCTCCGATGTAAAGCCACTTCCTAGATGCAGGTGGATTTTTTCCTCCACCTTTCTAGGTTCTCTTTCCTGACAACTCCACACAAAGATCGAGCACCAAAATCACA
>DUQB01000192.1 GCA_012838035.1 Bacillota bacterium
CCTTCCGCGGCTAAAACGCTGCGTAAGGTGATGCCCCACGCCGTCTTCCTGGTACCCGGTTTCGGCGCGCAAGGTGGTTCTGCCGCAGACGTGGCGGTTGCCTTTGATAAGGACGGCTTGGGTGCTATAGTTAATTCCAGCAGAGATATTCTATTCGCTTACCGCACCTTCGGCGACGAGCACGCTTTCGCCGCTGCGGCACGACAAGCAGCGCAAGAAGCTAATGCCCGCATCAATGCCGCGCTGGGAAAGTGACGGAATACTAAACGCGCGAGTGGATTTCCCACTCGCATACCAGGGTAGAGGTGTACCATGACTGCTGCAGAATTTACAACGCCAATTCTAAAACAGACCCGGATAGCCGAAGACATCTACAATTTAACGCTTGGGCCGCATCCGGCGATGCTTACGGCGACGCCCGGCCAGTTTGTCCAACTGGCAGTCGGTCCCACCTGGGATCCGCTATTGCGACGTCCGTTCAGCATCTGTTATGTAAAGGACGACGGCGCTTTTAACATCCTCTACCGCGCCCAAGGGAAGGGCACCGCTCTTTTAGCTCACCTGTGCGCGGGAGCCTCTGTTAACGTTCTAGGCCCATTGGGGCACGGGTTCACGCTCCCTCAGGCACCTACCAGTGATCCCATCGTGTTGGTAGGCGGCGGCATAGGTACTCCGCCCCTGGTCTTTTTGGCGCAAAGCCTCAGCAACATGGGCATCCGTCCTCATGTAACACTGGGATTTACCAATGCCGACCAGGTAATTTGCGAGGAATACTTCCGTGCGTGCGGCGCACATCTCAGCATCGCTACCGATGACGGCAGCTACGGCTATCATGGGCTGGTTACGGAGTTGCTGGAACAAATCAACAAGCCGGCGCTCATCTACGCTTGTGGTCCGCGGGGCATGCTGGCTGCAGTAGCGCATTTTGCCAACACGCGGCGCATTTCCTGTCAAGTATCCATGGAAGAGCATATGGCTTGCGGCATGGGTGTCTGTTTAGGTTGCGTATGCAAAACCAAAGTCACTGCGCCTGCAGCACCTCAACCGAACGCCGTGGGCGGACCTGGATGGCAATGGCAACGCGTATGTATGGAAGGACCCGTATTCGATGCCGCGGAGGTGATTTTTTGATGTCCACTACTCAGGACCATGAGACCAACCTGCTTGTCACTCAGATAGCAGGCATCGCGCTGGACAATCCGGTCATGGTGGCTTCAGGTACCTTTGGGTACGGCCGTGAGTACGCAACCTTAATGGATATTGACCGATTAGGCGCGATCATGGTTAAAGGCGTCTCCGTAACGCCTTGGACGGGGAATCCCATGCCGCGCATCGTGGAGACTCCGGCCGGCATGTTGAATGCCATTGGATTACAGAATCCCGGCGTTGCGTATTTTTGTCGCGAAGCGTTGCCTTGGTTACGGCAGCGTAAACCTGCCGTGATTGTCAATGTGATCGGCAAAACCGTAGAGGAGTATGCCGAGGTTGCGACTCGGCTGGATCAGGAGCAGGGGATAGCTGCTCTGGAAGTCAACATCTCGTGCCCCAATGTGAAAGAAGGCGGCATAGCCTTCGGTACGGATCCTGTGGCTGCGGCTGAAGTGGTGGCAGCGGTAAAGGCATCGACGAGCTTACCGGTAATACCTAAACTATCGCCGAACGTGACCGATATTACTGCGATGGCGCGTGCCGTCGTCGATGCTGGAGCATCAGCGGTCAGTTTAGTGAACACCTTTTTGGGTATGGCTATTGACGTGCGCAAAAAAAGACCGGCATTGGCTAACGTGATGGGCGGTTTGTCCGGTCCGGCCATTCGCCCGCTGGCGGTGCGGATGGTATGGCAGGTTTATGAGGCGGTGCAGGTTCCGATCATCGGTATGGGTGGAATCACTTGCGTTGAGGATGCGTTGGAGTTCATCATGGCCGGTGCCGGCGCGGTTGCCGTCGGTACGGCAACGTTTCGTCATCCTACTACGGCGTTGCAGGTATGCGCCGGTTTGGCGGCGTATTGTAAGGCGGAAGGCGTCACAATAAATGAGTTAGTAGGGGTGGCGCACTAAAAGCTGCGCCGTTCGGAGGTTGTTTAACGTGTCTGAAGTTGTGAGCAAGCTGTTTACTACTGCCGGCGCTCTGTTGAGCGGGCACTTCGTCCTTACCTCAGGGATGCATAGCGATCAATACATGGAGAAGTTCGCCGTGCTGCAGTACCCTGACAAAACACAGCAACTGTGCGATCTGATCGCCGAGCATTTCAAAGAAGATAAAGTGGAGGTCGTGCTGGGGCCGGCTACCGGCGGGATATTGCTGGCTCACGGCGTAGCCAAGGCTTTAGGTACACGCAGTATCTTTACCGAGCGGGAACAGGGAAAGATGACTTTGCGACGGGGCTTTGCCATTAAGCCAGGAGAACGTGTACTGGTTGTCGAAGATGTGGTTACCACGGGAGGCTCGGTTTTTGAGGTGCTCGAAGTGGTTAAGGCTTGGGGCGGAGAGCTGGTCGGCGTAGGTTATTTGGTCGATCGCAGCGGAGGCAAGGCGGACTTCGGCGTAAAGCAGGTACCGCTGCTGAAATTGGCTGTTCAGGCTTGGCCGGCTGCAGAATGCCCGCTGTGTCAAAAAGGGGTAGCGTTTACCAGCCGCGGCAGTAGGAATATCTAGTTTTAGGCGCCGTCTGGTCCATCACCCGCGGCTTAAGCCGATCTTCGCTACGCCGGTTTGGCGGCATGTACTATGAAGGTACCGAAGGGGTAGAGGTATGACGCTGCAGTATTGGAAGAGATACCTTTGGGCGATCGGACTGATCGCGCTCTTTTTTACAGGTAAACTTATCTACGTGATGTTTTATACGTTGTTATTGGTTTACCTATCGACGCGGTGGATCACGCGCAAAGGATTCAATAACTTGGTCGTTAAGCGCATCGTACCTACTACTCACATATTTCGAGGCGAGTCGTTTACAGTCAAGCTCGAGGTCTCCAATCCGATTTGGACGCCGTTGGTATGGGTGTCCGCAACCGATGAGCTCCCTACAGGTATGCCTACCATCACCGCCCGCCAGGCCATCTTTGCCTTGGCACCTAAGCAAACGGTTTCGTTTAGTTACGAATCCCAGGGCAAACGGCGCGGCGTACATCAAATCGGCCCCATCTATTTGGAGGCCGGCGATCCTTGGGGGTTGGAAACGCTGCGAGGCCGCGTAGACTCATTTGCC
This sequence comes from Bacillota bacterium, assembly GCA_012838035.1. Lineage (GTDB taxonomy): Bacteria > Bacillota > Limnochordia > DTU080 > DTU080 > DUQB01. Next base: position 3,212 of record DUQB01000192.1, read on the forward strand.
GACGTTATTGTGTATCCGCAAGCACACGCCCTATCCGACTTGCGGTTGCCCTCATCTCTGCCGGTAGGCGAGGTACGTACTTCGCAACGCTTTTTTGAGGATCCGGCGCGCACGATCGGTGTGCGAGAATACAAGCCGGGAGATCCCCTCAAGCGCATGCATTGGAAGGTATCGGCCAGGGCAAACCATTTGCACGTGCGGGAGTTCCAGCCGACCATCGCGCTGGACACAACACTTTTTCTTAATCTAAACAGCGATGAGTATGAACCGTCAGCGCTCGGTTACATGAGTGAGTTCGCCATAGAAGTTGCCGCTTCCTTAGCCTATTATCTTCACCAACAGCGTCAACCTGTGGGTTTGGTAACCAACGGACGCGACGGCGGTCCGGTCATCGGTGAGGTGAACACGAAACCAATACAAATCTCCAGCCGCAAAGGCGCGTCGCAACTGATGCAGATTATGGAGGCTTTGGCTCGCGTCCAAGTCCATGCCGGCAAGCCCTTCACATCTTGTCTTACAGATGAAGGCAGACAACTATCCTGGGGCTCTACATTGTTGATCATCACACCTGATGATACTGACGAGATCGTAGAAACCTTGCTGAACTTAAGAAGCGCAGGGTATCGGCTGGTCGTGTTCCTGGTCGGCAACCGCGTTTTGCATCCGGAATACTTGTTGACATCGCCGGTTTCGGGGCTTACGTTCTATCGCGTACGCCACTCGGGCGAATTGGAGGCCTTGAGTCATAGAGCGGCCGGTTAAGTTGGGTTTTAGCGCTTGGGTAACCGGCGAGTATCCGCAACTCTGCAGCATACCCAGGCCTTCTTTTGTAGAAGATAGACTTATAAGGATATGCGAATTGTACGGAGCAGGAGGCTACGCATTTGAGTAACCCGGTTGTTGGTATTGTAATGGGCAGTGATTCCGATTGGGATGTCATGCAGAAAGCCGTCGGCATCTTGGATGACTTAAAAATCAGCTATGAAGTGCGTGTGCTTTCCGCGCACCGCACCCCCCTGGCTGCGGCAAATTATGCGCAAGAAGCCGAGGGTCGCGGTTTGAAAGTAATCATCGCCGGAGCCGGGCGAGCGGCTCATTTGCCGGGAGTACTGGCATCCTACACGCTGCTGCCTATCATTGGGGTGCCTATCGGCGGTGGTCCCCTTTCAGGTGTAGATGCGTTATATGCCATCGTGCAGATGCCCCCGGGCATACCGGTTGCCGCCATGGCCATTGACGGCGCTCAGAATGCAGCGCTTTTTGCCGCACAGCTATTGGCATTGCATGACCCGGAATTGGCTGAGCTGCTGAAAACGCAGCGGGAACGGATGGCTCAACGCGTTTTGGAAAAAGATGCTTGTTTTCAGAGTAGAGGATAGTTATAGTCGTTAGATGCATCTGCGGATGCTGCCGTCGTCAAAGACTGCCTAAACGTTTAGAGCAGTCTTTCGTGCATATAGGATGTTCCAGCGCAGACGAGCGATAATCGTCATGCGGAGTAGAATGCCGAACATTCCACGCAATAGAGGCCAAATGTTCGGGTTCTGGCTTGACTCTCGGGGTGCGGAAGTGCTAGAATCATCCATGCAAGTAATAAATACGAACATTAGGGGGCCGTCCGATGCAGCGAGACGTCTTTGCTTCGATAAGCCCGCTCGATCACCGCTATTATGCAAGTTCCCAGCAGCTATTCGATCAATTGAGCGAGTATCTTTCCGAAAACGCCTTCATCCGTTATCAAGCACGTGTAGAAGAAGCCTTGGCGAAAATCCTGGCCAGAAAGGGCCTATGTTCGGAACAGGTAGCGCAGGAAATATCTCGTGCAGCGCGCAACATCGTACCTGAGGAAGTCTACAAGGAAGAACGGATCACGCGCCACAATATTCGAGCGTTGGTAAATACCATCCAAGCCCATGTGAGTGATGCCGCTCGTCCTTTTGTGCACTTTACGGCCACCTCGGTCGACATTATGGATACCGCCCGCGCCGTGCAATATCGCGATGTATCGGAGAAGATGATCATACCGCAGCTTAAAGAGTTGTTAGGTCTATTCATCGCCATTACCCGACGTGAAGCCGATGCGGTGCAAATAGGCAGAACGCATGGGCAGCATGCCGTACCTATTACCTTTGGTTTCGCCATGGCCGAGTATGTCAGCCGGCTAGGCAACCGCATTCAGCTAATTATCAACACCAGTCGAACTTTGCGCGGCAAAATGGCCGGCGCGGTAGGCGCCTACAACGCCAGTTCACTATTCTTTCCCGATCCTGAGGAGTTCGAAAGGGAAGTCCTGGCGGAACTGGGCTTAAAACCTGCAACGCACTCTACGCAAATAGTCGAGCCGGAATACCTCACCGATTGGGCTCATGCTTTGGTGAGCACTCTCGGCGTCTTGGCCAACTTCGGCGATGACGTTCGCCATCTGCAGCGTACGGAGATCGGTGAGGTTGGAGAGGCATTTGAGGCTGGGCAGGTAGGTTCTTCTACAATGCCTCATAAACGCAATCCGTGGAACTTTGAACACGTTAAAAGCATATGGAAGGCCTTTGCGCCGCATATGCTCACCCTTTACATGGATCAGATTTCAGAGCACCAACGCGATCTGACCAACTCCGCATCAAGCCGCTTCGTACCGGAAATCGCCTCTGCTTTAGTAGCCGTAACGCATCGGTTGAATCGGGTATGCAGCAAGTTGGTCATCGATCGTTCCCGGATGATGGAGAATCTGAACATGCAAAAAGCTTTCATCATTGCTGAGCCGCTCTACATTTTGTTGGCATATAATGGGCATCCCGACGCGCACGAGGCGATCCGACGGCTCACCTTGGTCGCGGAACGCACCGGTAAAACCTTAGTCGATCTCGTAGCCGAAAGCGAAGAGCTTGCGCCATATTTGGCCCGCATGACGGGTTATCAGCGCCAAGTACTGGAGCGGCCGGAGACCTATATCGGCATTGCAAGCAGAAAAGCGCTGCAGGTGGCCGATTACTGGGAAGCCGCTTTGCTAAAGCAATAGAGAACGTGTGGTATGCGCACTGACTTTTCCGGAATTGGTCGCGACTTACTGCCCATGTAAGCAGGCGACGGTTTTTTCGTGTCTGGTGAGAAAGGAGCCCATTCAACGTGTGTGGAGTATTAGGTTACTATTCGGATGTGGTGGCGGAAGCTGCATATTTCGCGTATCTCGGACTATATGCGCAACAACACCGCGGTCAACAGTCTGCAGGATTGGCGGTGTCAGACGGTCGGCGCATTCGAATAAAAAAGGGCATGGGTTTGGTGACCCAGGTACTCACCAACGAGGCGTTAGCAAAGATGAACGGCCGGATCAGCATCGGTCATGTACGCTACTCCGCAGCAGGAGAACCGCATATCGCGAATGCCCAACCGCTCTTGGGGGCTACACGTCACGGACAAATCGCCATCGCTCACAGTGGCCGTTTGGTGAACTCCGCCGGCTTGCGCAGAGAGTTACAGCTGAACGGCGCGGTCTTTCAATCGACTACCGACAGCGAGATTATTTTAAACCTCATTGCGCGGCAACAGTGTGACTCCATAGAGGCTGCCGTAGTAAAGGCTTACTCAAGACTGCAGGGAGCTTTTGCCGTCGTACTGATGACGAACGATGCGCTGATCGGATTCCGCGATCCGTCAGGTATTCAACCCCTGTGCATCGGCAAACTCGCCGACACGATTCTTTTGGCCTCGGAGAGCGCGGCTTTCGACACCATCGGCGCAGAGTTCATGCGAGAAGTGCGTCCTGGTGAATTGGTCATCATCGACGCGCAGGGTTTGCGCAGTAAGGTGATAAATGCTCAGGGAAGACCAGCGTTCTGCGTGTTTGAGTATATTTACTTCGCCAGGCCCGACAGCTATTTCGCTGGTAAAAACGTGCACCTCGTCCGCAAACAGATCGGTCGCCGCTTAGCGCAGGAAGCCAATCTTGTCGCAGACCTGGTTATTCCCGCACCAGATTCGGGTACGTCCGCCGCTATGGGCTTTGCCGAAGAGGCGGGCATCCCCTTCGATTTCGGCCTGATGAAAAATCGCTATGTCGGGCGTACCTTTATTCAGCCGACGCAAGCCTTGCGTCAACAAGGCGTACGTATCAAGCTGAATCCGGTTAGAGCGCTGTTAGCCGGCAAACGGGTCGTTTTGGTCGATGACTCTATTGTACGCGGTACGACCAGTGCGAAAACCGTCGAGATGGTGCGTGAAGCAGGAGCTAGTGAAGTGCATTTGGCCGTAGCTTCACCTATGTTCCTGCATCCTTGTCACTACGGTATTGATATACCCAGTACCGATCACTTGATTGCTCCTGAGCGCACCAAAGAGGAAATTCGGGCGCTGTTGGGCGCCGACAGCCTGCACTATCTCAGTTTGGAAGGTCTTTACGCAGCTGTAGGTGCTAAAAGTGATCAGGTGTGCGATGCTTGTTTCAGCGGTCGTTATGCCGCCGGTATGTACGAAGCGACGCAGGATTTGGACTTCCTCGAGGATGATAATGATTAAACAAGCGCGTAGCTGAAAGGTTGTGTAATAAATGCCTGATGATACCACCTACAAAGCGGCAGGCGTAGATATCGAGGCCGGTTACGAGGTAGTACGGCGAATACGCTCCCATACAAAAAGCACGTACCGTTCGGAGGTGCTGCACGACATCGGTTCCTTCGGCGGCTTTTTCGCTCTCGATACGCAAAAGTACAAGAATCCGGTACTGGTTTCGGGCACCGACGGCGTAGGCACCAAACTGAAGATCGCCTTCCTTACCGATATACACGACACCATCGGCATCGACGTAGTGGCCTACTGCGTTAACGACATCATCTGCCAAGGCGCTGAACCGCTTTTTTTCCTTGATTACTTGGCTGTGGCCAAAATGGAGCCGGACAAGGTGGAAGCCATTGTGGCCGGAGTAGCCAACGGCTGTCGCCAGGCCGGATGTGCTCTCATAGGTGGTGAGACGGCGGAGATGCCGGGATTTTATCAACCGGGCGAATACGATTTGGCCGGATTTGCAGTAGGCGTCGTCGAGCGCGATCAGGCGATTGACGGCAGCAAGGTCGCTGTGGGCGATAAGATCGTCGCTATTGGTTCAACTGGGCTACAGAGCAGCGGCTTTTCACTTGTGCGTCACATAGTTTTCGACAAAGCGCAGCTCAAAGTGTCTGACTTTATTCCTGAGTTGGGAGTCACATTAGGCGAAGAGCTGCTTAAACCGACCGGTATATACGCCGAAACCATTCAAGCGCTCGTAAAATCGTGTGATGTACACGGAATTGCCAACATTTCCGGCGGCGGATTGCCGGAAAACGTGCCGCGCTCAGTAGGTGCCGGCTGCACGGCTGTAATCAATAAAGGTACCTGGCCGATATTACCGATCTTCTCGTTCTTGCAGAAGGCCGGCAATGTAACCGAAGCAGAGATGTATCGTACTTTCAACATGGGCGTAGCCATGGTGATCATCGTACCGGCCGCAGATGCGCAAACGGCTTGCGCTTGCATTGAAGCATGCGGTCATCCGGCATATGTCATCGGAGAGATTGTTACCGGTGCGCCTGATAAGAGAGGTTTTGCTTTCGCATAAATCATTTCGATATATGCATCTGCCGCTCACGTAGGGCGGGTCCTGCAGATGCTTTATCTGTTGGAGGTTGCGATGATGCTACGTTGCGGCGTTCTTGTTTCCGGCCGCGGCAGTAACCTGGATGCGCTGTTTCAGGCTAAGCGGCGCGGAGATTTGCCGGTAGAGTTCGTATTGGTAGCCACAGATCGACCAGGCGTTCCCGCAATCATTAATGCGCGTAATCACGGCATACCTGTTTGGGAGGCTTCTCCGCAGGATTTTGCCACACGAGAGGCGTTCTTCTCCGCCATGGCGGAAACCCTACATAAAGCACAAGTCGAACTGGTGCTGCTGGCAGGTTTTATGCGCATTTTACCGGCGAGTTTCATCGACCGGTTTCCGGCGATCATGAATATCCATCCGGCGTTGCTACCAGCTTTTCCAGGCTTGCATGCCCAACGCCAGGCCTTGGAGTATGGCGTGCGTTATACGGGCTGCACGGTACACTTTGTCGATCCCGGCGTCGACAGTGGGCCGATCATCGCGCAAGCGGTAGTTCCGATACTACCCGACGATGATGAAGACTCGCTTTCGGCTCGGATTCTCATCGAAGAGCACAAGCTTTACCCAGCTTGCGTCCGGTTATATGCCGAAGGCAGGCTGCAGATTGAGGGGCGAAAGGTGCGCATTTTAGCGCCCCGAGAATCAAGCGAAGGGAGTGCCGGCTGTGGCACGTAGAGCATTACTAAGCGTTTATGACAAAACAGGAGTAGTGGAATTTGCGCAAGGCTTGGTGGCCTTGGGTTTTGAAATCGTATCTACAGGCGGTACGTTCCAGGCGTTGCAGGACGCCGGAGTTCCCGTAACCTACGTCAGCGATGTCACTTCGTTCCCTGAGATTTTGGACGGGCGGGTAAAAACGCTGCATCCGCGCATTCATGGCGGCATCTTGGCTCGCCGCGACATCCCGGCTCATATGGAGCAACTGGCGTCAGAAGACATCGCGCCCATCGATGTGGTTGCCGTGAACCTCTACCCGTTTGCCGCAACGATCAGCCGGCCGGGGGTTGCCTTAGAGGAAGCGCTGGAGAACATCGATATCGGCGGACCGGCGATGGTGCGCGCCGCGGCCAAGAATCACCCACATGTAGTTGTGGTCGTGAATCCCGAGCGTTACGGTGCCGTACTCACAGGGTTGCGGCAGGGTACGCTGGATGCCGCGCAGCGTATGGCATTAGCTCAAGAGGCGTTTGCACATACGGCCGCGTACGATCAGACCATTCAAGCCTATTTAGCCGATTTGCTTGCTGATGGCGTTACCCAAAGGGATGGCGCCGGCGATCTGCCTGAGCGGATCACTTTGAGCTTTACCAAAGTACAACCTATGCGTTATGGCGAAAACCCGCACCAAACCGCCGCTTTTTATCGGGAAGACAACCGGCTGGGCGAGGCGACCTTAGCCGAAGCCAAACAGTTACATGGCAAGGAGCTCTCATTCAATAACATTTACGACACCTCGGCCGCTATTGAAATGGCGCGCTCATTCTCCGCACCGGCGGTGGTGGCCGTGAAACATACCAATCCGTGCGGCTTAGCGCTGGGCAAGGACACCTTGGAAGCCTATCAGAAAGCCTATGCTGCCGATCCGGTCTCCATTTTCGGCGGGATAGTGGCGTGTAATCGTCTCGTAGATGCCGCGACAGCGGAAGCCATGAGTCAAACCTTCCTGGAAGTGATCGTAGCTCCGGAGTTCACGCCGGAAGCTTTAGCCATCTTAACCCGAAAACCCAGTTTGAGGTTGTTGCAGATGCCTATGCAACCGCTTAGCCCTTGGTGGGATATGAAGAGGGTACCCGGTGGACTGCTGGTGCAAGAGGCCGACTTGGTTGATCTGGATGAAACCAAGTTGCAAGTCGTGACCAAGCGTGCTCCTACAGATGCGGAATGGGCCGATCTCCGCTTTGCCTGGACCGTTGTCAAGCATGTGAAGTCCAATGCCATCGTACTGGCGCGTGATCAGGTGACCGTCGGCGTAGGAGCAGGGCAGATGAGTCGGATATTGTCGGCCGAAATTGCTATTGAGCAAGCAGGTGAGAAGGCTGTAGGTTCAGCCATGGGTTCGGATGCATTCTTCCCGTTTGATGATGTTGTGACCACTGCGGCGGCGGCCGGAGTGACCAGTATCATCCAGCCCGGCGGCTCTAAACGCGATGCGGATTCCATTGCCGCTGCCGATAAAGCGGGTATGGCGATGGTCTTTACGGGGATACGTCATTTCAAGCATTAAGGTCAGCGCCGGGAAACACTGGAGGAATTAGGTGTGAAAGTACTTGTGATAGGTAGCGGTGGGCGCGAACATGCTTTGGTTTGGGGGTTGGCGAAGAGCCCGCACGTCACTGAACTGTGGACGACCGGCAAGAATGCCGGTATTTGCGAGATAGCCCGCTGCGTACCGTTGGAAGAACAAGGTATAAACGCGTTGTGCGATTGGGCCGCCTCGCAGCAAATTGACCTGACGGTGGTGGGACCTGAGGCGCAGTTAACCGTCGGTATCGCAGATGCTTTTCGCGGCAAAGGACTGGCCATTGTGGGACCCACGAAAGCTGCGGCCGAAATTGAAGGCAGCAAGGTCTTCGCCAAAGAATTAATGCAGGCCAACGGAATCCCCACAGCCGGATTTGCCGTGTGTGACAGCGCCGCGGAAGCTAAAAAGCGCGCCCGGCAGTTTAGTCTGCCCTTGGTGATTAAGGCTGACGGGTTGGCTGCCGGAAAAGGCGTGAGTATTTGCAGCACATGGGCGGAGGTCGATCAGGCCATATCCGATATCATGGAGGCTAAGATGTTCGGTGATGCAGGCGAACGCGCGGTCATCGAGGAATACCTTTCGGGCATGGAAGTCAGCGTGTTTGCTTTTGTTTCCGGTACCGACGTCGCCATGATGCCGCCGGCGCAAGACCATAAGGCTATTTACGACGGTGATCAAGGTCCCAACACAGGCGGCATGGGTGCTTATTCGCCGGTTACGGGATTATCAGCGACATTTCTGGACGAAGTCAGGGAATGTATCATACAACCGACAGTGAATGCCATGGCCGCTATGGGACGTCCCTTTTCCGGCATTCTGTTCGCCGGGTTGATGGTCACCGACCAAGGGCCGAAAGTACTGGAGTTCAACTGCCGCTTCGGTGATCCGGAAACGCAAGCGCTCATCCCACGTTTGGAGAGCGATTTGTACGAGGTGTTAAGCGCAGTAGCGCACGGCAACCTAAATAACCTCGAGCTGCGCTGGTCACCGGCTACGGCCGTATGCGTCGTGTTAGCCTCCGCCGGTTACCCGGGAGACTACGTTACCGGATTTCCCATATCCGGTTTGGGAGAAGTGACCGCATTGCCGGACGTACAGGTGTTCCACTCCGGCACTAAGCGCGTCAGCGACCAAGTGGTTACCGCCGGCGGTCGCGTATTGGGCATTACCGGCTTGGGCGCCACTAAGGAAGAAGCCATCGCTCGTGCTTATTCAGCAGTCGACCGCATTGACTTTATAGGCAAATACTGCCGCAAAGACATAGCGCAGCGACCGGCCAAGCAGTCTTAACCCCTTCCACTTACTCGAGGTCTTGGGAGAAATAATACCACTTTCTCCTTGCGTATGCTCACCTTTTGCGTGTTTATTTATGCTCAAGGTGAGTTTTTTTATATATGGCAATCTCTTTCCAGAAGTGAGTTGTTCAGACGATTTCCTTAACACAAATGCAAATATTGCAGGGAAAGCGAGCTGCGCGACGAAGGTGATATTTGCGCGCCCAACAGTAGCACAAATGCAAGCAGTAGTAGAATTAATATTTTGTGATCTAACTGGCGGACACGAGCAGGTATTAAGGACCTTAAACGACTATAATGATCTCCTAGGTCTACGGTTTTCGCCGGATGGCACGATGCTGGCTGTTGTGACAATTGACGCCTTGATGGTGTACTCCATTGAAGGAGAAAAGGTGAGTGAGTTGCTACACATGCCCAATAGAGACCAAGGAGTCTTTCGGGATGCCTTCGCTTGGTCACTGGACAACACTAGCCTCGTGATTGCGGCTTCGAGATTCGGTGATAAAACTAGACCCGGATTAAGCGTAATTAATATAGCTGCAAAGACGGTTCTGCAGATCACGCAGGGCATCCACCGATATCCGGATTGGCAGTAGCTTGCGGTGGATACTCTTTTGCTCGCTGACACGCAACAGAAAATGTCTCTCGTTGATGTAGGTTCTTTTAGCCTAAAGCAGGCTCCATGTGTTGAATTCCGGTGTGAATGGTGGTAGAGTGTATAAAAACAAATGCATCCCGCGTGATGCAAACAGGGGTATATGGACGACAGGGGGTGAGTGCAAGCTTGAGCTCGCTTGCTTTCTGTCAAACCTCGACAAGGCTGCAGTGATGCCGTTATCGCTGCGGCCTTGTAATTTTTTCCGGTCCGGAGTGATGTAGGCGATTTTCCGGCACTCGGATAACGCAGCCTGGTTTGGCGTCTTCCGGGTTTACGCACATAGCGCCTAAGACAGCGCCTTCACATCGTTAATCAAGACGGAAACTCAGGTTGCATATGTGCAAATCGGGGTAAGTTTACGCATGTGTACCCAGATGGAAACATCGGAGGGTTCATGTTCGCCACTCGGTCGCTTATTGGTCTGTTTGTCTGTGGAGGCGTAGCGGAAGCCGGTGTTCCATCGCTGGTATTGTTTAACCCGGAGTGGAACGCAAGTGAAGTAAAGGTGCTGATTGAGGCAAACGCTGATGTTCATGCGACTGATACTGGCCGCCGCGCGCAATCCCGACGTTGCGATCGTACAGACGTTGATCGCCGCCGGTACGCTCTGCGCCGTGCATTACGATCCCCTCTTCGGCATGACTGCATCAAGCTTCTACCCGGAGGCTGTCGCCATACTCCTTCAGGCGGGAGCGGATGTTACGCTCCGGACATTGGACGGCAATGCCGCTCTAAATTATGCACGTGAGGACAAAAGCATCGGCGGAGCCTATCGGATGCTGCTCGAAGCGTACGAAACGCAACAGTAAACGACTAATACGCATAGGTGTGAGTGCAAGCTTGAGCTCGCTAGCTTTCCGTCAAACCTTGACAAGGCTGCGGTGATGCCGTTATCGTTGCAGCCTTGTGATTTCTTTCCGGTCCGGGGTGATGTAGGCGGTCTTCTGGCGCTCGTAGATCACGTAGCCCGGTTTGGCGCCTTTAGGTTTACGCACATAGCGCCTAAGGCAGTAATCGACGGGTACCTGGCTGGAATTCCGTGCTCGGCTGTAGTATGCAGCTAAGTGCAGCGCCAGCGTCAGCGTGTCGTCCGATATGGGCGCGCCATTGTTGCGGACAATGACGTGCGAGCCCGGAATATCCTTCACGTGGAGCCACAAGTCGTCGGATCCGGCGATAGACATCGTGATCGCATCGTTCTGGCGATTGTTTTTCCCTACTAAAATTCGGGTACCGTCCAGCGCGGTAAATTGCAGATGATTAGCCGTGTTGTCGACACTGACCTTCTTTTTATCGGGGGGCAGTAGCTTTTGCGCTTCCAGTTCGGTTCTTATCTGTATCAAGTCTTCCAGTTCGGTTGCACGCTCAACTGCATCCAGCACGCTCTCCAAATACGCTTGCTCGGACAGAGCTGCCGTCAGTTGCTCCTGCGCCTGCTGCTGCGTTTTTTTTGCCTTTTGATAGCGCTTAAAGAAGACCTGCGCATTCTCGGTAGCGCTTAGTGCGGGATCTAGTTCCACATCAATCAGCATATCGGACTCGTAGTAGTTCGGCAACGACGCCTGTTTGGCCTTGGGAGCCACTAAATGGGGGTAAGCCAAAAGCAGCTCGCCGCGTAGGCGATAGTCCTCACTTAGTTCAGCTTCTCGCAAAGCTTGTTCCTGCAGGGCAATGCGCTTCGTCACCCGATCCCAGGCGGCTTGCGTCGTTCTTTGCAGCATTTGGCGTAAGTCTTCCACTTGTTTGTGCTTATACCGCAGCGCATGATACCAATCCAGCAATTCATTGGTTGATGCGAATATGCGGGTAAGCGGCTCGCGTGCGGCATAGCCCGGCGTTTGAGCCAATCCGGTAAGAGGGAGCACCCAGTAATGGGTAGGCCTGCCGGTGGTGTCCAGTAGGCACCAAGGCGTAATATTTCCTGTGGCGATCCGCTGCGACACATCATGAAAAGCGTGCCACACCGACCGCATTTGCCCGGGGTCTACATCAGCACGTTGGACCTCAGGATGCAGATGGGCCCTAGCAAGGATCTCGCGCGCCGCATCAGGACCGATGCCGTCAAAGTTTTTGACCAGTGCTTCGGCTAGTTTCACAGGCGCGGGCGTATGACGCAGAGCGAAGAGAAACTCATTCTCTGACGTTTGGAACGGATCCTTTTTATCCTGAGCAGGAGGACTGATATAGGGTTTGCCTGGGAGCACTTCGCGGTAGCGCGATTGTTCGCTGGTTACGTGGCGTACGCCATCCAATATTAGGTTGGTAACAGGATCAATCAAAACGGTGTTGCTGTGACGTCCCATCATCTCTGTAATGAGAAGCCGTTCAACCCGTCTGCCCATTTCGTCTCTTGCTTCGAACCGCAATTCAATAATGCGATCGAGCCCAACTTGGCGTATACTTAAAAGGCGCGCGGGCGCCAAATGCTTGCGCAACAGCATGCAAAAAGCCGGTGGGGTCAGCGGATTGGCTTGTTCCACCGCGGATAGATGTACACGCGGCACTGTCGGATCTGCTGACAGCAGCAACCGATAGTTGGCTCCGGGCTTGCGCAAGGTTAAGACGATGTCGTTGGCCTGAGGTTGAGCAATATGATGTACGCGGGCGTTGACTAACAGTTCGTCGAGTTCGCGTACCAGGCAGCGCAATAGAAGACCGTCGAATCCGATGGGAATGACACCTCTTTTATGCTGAAGACATGGAATAAGCAATAGCGGCCGGTTCCATGCCCTTGGCGCAGGATACGTCGTAGGAAGAGCGAAGCGGACATCTGATGGAGACTATATACTCCCCGGTATGCCCTCCGCTCATTGGTTTACCAGTCACTCTCTATTCTAACATATCTATTTGGAGGCGCTACGTGTGTTGAAACAAACTTCGCCTGCTAAGTGGGCAGCCCTGCTCACTCTGATCATCGTTCTGATTATCGGACCCATTACCGGCGTAAATTCAGCCGATTATTTACACCAGCAATTGGAGCGAGCCTATTTCCTAGCTGCTCATGGGTTGGTCGATTTGGCGGCCGGCCGATTTGAAGATGTCGCCAAAGGTGAACCAACCAGCGTAGAAGCCCTAGTCTTTACCGGTATCTCCCTCAAGGTGAGCGGACAAGATCAAAAGGCCCTTGCCTATTGGCAAGCTGCCGATAAACTGGGCGACCCGGCGGCGGCGACATTTATCGGTGATTATTATTACGAACAAGGTGATTTTGATACGGCTGAAGCGGCCTACCGACGCGCCTTGGAAAGGCAGCCCGACGCGGCTCGGCCTACAATAGGATTGGCGTTAATTGCCGAAAAAAGAGGCGATCCGGAGCAAGCTATAGCCCTGTTTGAGTCCATCATAAATTCGGAAAAGGCACGCCTGCCCATCGAAGAGGTGTTCTACCATTTAGGTCGGCTATACCTGCAAGTGAACCGGATCCAAGAAGCTGTCGATTTGTTGCAAGTTGCCGTACGCTATTATCCGTTTAACGCTGATATGTATCTACTGTTAGGCAAAGGTTACGAGGCCAAGGGGTCCAAAGCAGAGAGTATTCATGCGTACGAAAGAGCGCTGCAACTTGATGTTACCTTAACGGAAGCAGATGCCGGCTTAAAGCGAGTCAGGCAATAACGAGCCCCAGCCGTCTTGGTAGTGGTCATAGCATGGAAGTTCTGGTAAATATCCCTTTCCGGTGTTGTGGATGAGCATGTTTCCGGTGTTTTGCGAATAGGCATACCAGCAAGGACACCTGCAGACCATCGCTCGCAAGACTACAATACCGGGAAGGGATTACTATATGCCTGCAATACAGTGGCACACGCTCACCGCAACGCAAGTACAACGCGAGTTACATGTCGATTCGACGCGAGGACTTACCCAGACTGAGGCTAAACGCCGTCTGGCACGTTACGGCCCCAACAAACTGGCGGAAAAACCTCGCAAGCCGGCATGGCGTCTATTTATTGCGCAGTTCCAGGACTTCATGGTGATGGTTTTGTTGGCAGCAACAGCCATCAGCGCCTTGTTGGGCGAAAAGGCCGACGCCATCGCCATTCTGGCTATCGTCGTCATTAACGCCATTTTAGGTTATGTACAGGAGGCTAAGGCCGAAGCGTCCCTAGCTGCGCTTAAAAAGCTTGCCGCGCCGCGTGTTCGCGTATTACGACAACAAGAACCTATTACCATACCGGCAGAGGAATTAGTACCCGGCGACGTGGTGGATCTCGAGAGCGGCGATCGGATCGGCGCTGATATCTACCTCCTACACTCTACAGCACTTGCAGTCGATGAAAGCCTGCTGACAGGCGAATCTCATGCCGTGGCAAAAAACCATCAATGGATCGGTACGGGCGATGAAGCCTTGGGAGATCGTAAAAACATGGTATTTATGGGAACGGCCGTAGTACGCGGTCGTGCTCGAGGGATTGTAGTCGCTACCGGCATGCGGACCCAAATTGGAGAGATCGCGGGACTCATCCAAGAAGCCGATGCCGGAGAAACACCGCTGCAGACGCGACTCAGCCAATTAGGCCGGTGGCTGGTACTGGCCTGTTTAGGTGTGGTGAGTCTGGTGTTTGCCGCAGGGGTGTTGCAGGGAATGCCGGTCTACCAGATGTTTCTAACTGGCGTCAGTTTGGCGGTGGCGGCTATCCCGGAGGGATTACCGGCAGTTGTGACCATTGCCTTAGCTATCGGCGTACAGCGTATGATTAAACGTCAAGCCATTGTGCGGCGTCTGCCTGCCGTAGAAACGTTGGGTTGCGCCACGGTCATCTGTTCCGACAAAACAGGGACGTTGACTAAGAATGAAATGACGGTCGTGCGTCTTGTGGCTCTACGTAAGGAAGTCAGCATCAGCGGTGTGGGCTACGATCCGCAGGGCGCTTTTCTGCAGCAAAACAAGCCGATCGATCCTCTAGCGGACCCGGATTGGCGAACCGCGCTGTTTATTGCCTGTCTGTGCAATCACGCTTCTGTGAGTAAAGCTTCCGGGAAAAGTGCGAAGTACAAGGTGGTCGGTGATCCCACAGAAGCGGCATTGGTCGTCATGGGGATTAAGGGTGGAATTGCCGTTGAGGCTTTACGTAAGCAATATCCAGCCGAATTCGAGCTGCCTTTTGATTCGGATCGCAAGCGTATGAGCGTTATTGTGCCGTGGCAGGGTTTGCGTAATGCAGTCAAAGGCGCACCGGACATTATCCTGGAGCGATGTACGCATGTGATGAAAGATGGGCGTGTCGTACCTTTGGGACCACAGGAGCGACGCCTTTTACGCCGAAAAGCAGCTGATTTGGGCAGTCAGGCCTTGCGTGTCCTCGCTTTGGCGTACCGCCCGCTTGTCGTCAACCAAATAAAACCGCCTGTAGTGGAAGAGACATTGGAGCAGGGTTTGGTTTTCGTGGCCTTGGCAGCGATGATTGATCCGCCCCGCCCGGAAGTCAAATATGCTGTTCGCACTGCGGAACGAGCCGGTATAAGGACGATCATGGTCACCGGAGATCACCGGAATACAGCTGCCGCCATCGGAGAACAATTAGGCTTAAACAGCGCTGAGGTGGTTACCGGAGACGAGTTGGACAAGATAGATGATGCCGAACTCAGGCGTGTAGTCGGCGAATGCTCGATCTTTGCTCGGGTATCTCCTCGTCATAAGCTGCGTATTGTACGGGCTTTGCACAATCGGGGCGAGGTCGTGGCCATGACCGGTGATGGGGTCAACGACGCCCCAGCCGTTAAAGAGGCCGATATTGGTATCGCCATGGGTTTAACGGGGGCGGATGTTACCAAAGAAGCCGGCGCTATGGTTCTGGCCGACGACAATTACGCCACTATCGTGGTTGCCGTTGAAGAGGGTCGCGGCATTTACGACAATATTCGTAAGTTCATCCGGTACTTATTAGCCTGTAACGTAGGAGAAGTGCTCACAATGTTTTTGGCGACGGTGAGCGGTATGCCGCTGCCTTTGATCCCCACCCAGATTTTGTGGATGAATCTGGTTACCGATGGTCTGCCTGCCATCGCGCTCGGAGTTGATCCTCCGGATAACGACGTCATGCGCCGTCCACCGCGTCGGCCGGACGAAGGTGTCTTCTCCCGCGGGCTTTACCGGAAAATCATTGTCAGAGGCATGCTTATCGGGATATTTACCGTCTCTGTTTTTATGCTGGCGCGAGCGTTGCGACCGCACGACTTGCCCTGGGCGCAGACTATGGCATTCACATCGTTGGTCATGGCGCAGTTGTTTTACGTCTTCCAGTGTCGTAGCGAATACCGCTCTGTGTTTGATGTAGGCGTATTCAGCAACAAATTCCTTAATTTGGCCGTGTTCATTTCACTGAGCATGCAGTTGGGTGTTATCTACCTGCCTTTAGGCCGACAAATTTTCCACACCGTACCGTTGACGCTGCAAGATTGGGGCATATCCATTCTCTTTAGCGGTTGGTCGATTATCGCCGAAGGAGTGCTGCGTGTGGTGCGCATGCATTGGCGCCGTCACGTGGCGCTAGTGCGGGTGAATGCGCGCTAAGGAGATAGAACTTCCCCTATTACTGGCATTTTTTTATTAATGGTGTTTACAAATCGTCTACCTGTAGTTAAACTATAACCAAAGCTTGGTGCTGCTGTTATACCGACGACGCTTTGTGCAGCGCCGGCAGCAGCGCTTTTGGGACATACCATCCTATCGTTCCACCTTGTGATCGTATCATGATTTCCGATTCACATTTCGCAGCATATCTCGTCCAATGGTTTAGCGCCAGTCCGGTACCAGAATAACACCACGCTATAATATAACAGCAGGATCGTCCGACCGTCGTTTTCGGTGTGAAATGCTGCTGTTCGCATCTACTAGTACGGTTTCAATACCATTAATAGCGTCTCGCTCTTTAATTTGCAATAGGCCGGCAGAAACCCGCAATGGGGATCGTAGGCACATCATAATTCAGACATTCGCATGAGGTGATGCACGTGCTTAGATCCATGACCGGTTACGGCACGGCAACAATCGATAGTGATCAGTATAAGGCACACATAGAGATACGTTCTGTAAA
>DUQB01000193.1 GCA_012838035.1 Bacillota bacterium
CAAGGGGGACTGAGCAGTGGTCTCAGCCAAGGGGGACTGAGCAGTGGTCTCAGCCAACAGGGACTGAGCAATGGTCTCAGCCAACAGGGACTGAGCAATGGTCTCAGCCAACAGGGACTGAGCAATGGTCCGATTCGACACAGACTGAACAGTGGGCTCCAACAGTGCTGACAGAACAAATGGACCTTCCGTCTGAGTCCGAACAGCAGGAGACTCATACGCCTTGGACGGAACTATGGTCCCAGCAAGTACAGAATCAAGAGTCATCTCAGCAGCCACAAACCGAACAGTCGCATCAACCTACGCAGACTGAACAGTGGTCAACCAACCTCATTCTTTTGCCTCAGGAGCAAGTAAAGCCTGCGGACACAGAGGGTACGGTCTTTCCTCCGAATGTCGCTTTAGATCCGGCCCTTGATTTTGAGCAACTATATGGAGTCTGGCGCATATGGGCATCCGGCACCGTACTACAGGGAAAACCTGTGCCGGGGGCACATCAAGGTGAGTTGGAAATCAGTAGAGACGGTACCTATAAAATGAGCCACGCCGTCTGGGCGAAGGATGGTTTGGCAGGCATGTGGCGTCTATCCTTCCCTGGTGAAATCAACGGCTTGCGGATCATTGCTATTGTACTTCTGAACGCTGACGGCAGCAGTAACTGGGCCGTATCTTATGCAGGTGAAGATAGAGCCAACCTGATGTCGGCACTAGATATGCCTGATGGCACTGCGTTCTGGGTTGCATCGAATCAGCTGTATCGCGAGTAGCAGGTGATTATGAACAAACCGGATGTAGCCGGGGAAGGGTAACGCATGACTGCTCCTCGACCGTTGTAATCACTCACTTGGAACTACTTATTCTAAAAAGAACAAGGGGAGCTTACAAGCTCCCCATAACTATGGTCAATTGGTTGCCGCTGCGCTACATAATCAATTCTCGCTTAATAATTACGCCTTGAGCGCAGAGGGTATTCTGTAACTCCTTTACATCAAGCGCATCTACTCTGCCGCCCGATTTGAGCGCCTGCACGGCGGCGGTACCTGCAGCTTGCCCTGTAACGGCGCAGGCCGGAATGACCCTGGTGATCTCCCAGGCCGATTCAGTAACCGAAATACAACGTCCGGCCGCTAGCAAGTTGCCCACCTGTTTGGTCCTCAGCGTGCGATAAGGGATGCAGAAGATGGGTCCGGCCTTGCGCCAATCGCCGATCATGCCGACAGTATCGTCGAACCAGCGATGATCATCAGACTCATCCAACTCGAAATCTGCCTGCAGGCGTCTAGTCATGCGGAACAGCGGAATCACGGGCATGGCGACGGGGTACGCATTTGCGAATCCGGAGGGAGCCGCGTGTTGCATCAGGTGTTCCTTGATCATTTGTCGTCCGGCGATGTTCATCCGCGTTACGTCTTGCCAGTCGTCGCCGGCAAAAGTGGGCGCTCCTCCTGAGCCTGCAGGCAACGGATCAGATAACATATTAATACGTACGCCGTTCTCCTGATGGCTTAGATACCAACCGCTGCGCCTGTTGGTATGAAGCGAAACCGTTGCTGCGCCGGCTAAGTAGCACACATCGGCGTCGCCGCTCGCGTCTATTACAACCTGCGGCACAATGGCGCCGCGGCCACTCTTATTCTCCACAAAAATGGCGCTGATACGGTTGTTTTCCACCTGTACCGCGCAACAGCGCGTATCATACATCAGCTGGACTCCTGCGGCTAAAACCAGCTCTTCCAGGCTGATCATATACGCTGCGGGATTGAAGCTTACTCGTAAGCGTTGCTTGCTACGCTCGGCAATATTGCCGTCGGGTTGCCAACACTCAGGCAGTTGTGCCGCGCTGTACCGTAAGGAGATTCGCATCAGCTCTGCGGCCAATCCGGCTGCAACTTGCTTGCCTCTTCCGTCGCATAAAGGCAAGTACACGAGCACATTGCCTAAGGTGGCCAAGCCCCCCAACGCGTTCTCTTTCTCAACCAAGCACACGCTCGCACCGGCTCGAGCCGCAGCCAGCGCAGCGGCAACTCCGGCTATGCCGCCGCCGATGACCACAACATCCCAGCTACCATAAACAGGCACCTGCCGTGCAGGTTCATATACCACCTGTGTATTCAACCGTTGTCCTCCCGTTGCGTTTTTGGTATGTAACTTCTTGTGCCAAATGAGCTCTTTATGGGCGATGACCAGACAAATGCAGCTATTCTCACCATATCACATCATCTGAGGCGATCCAAGCTTGCGCATGTAAACCATAGAGCTCCACCTGCGCCGTGGAGCCGATCCGCAAAAAAAAAATCTAAGGTGTGCAGGTGAATATGGTTGGGCGGAGAAATAAAGACAACGTTGTCTTTATCTGGATGCCGGGCCGTCACGATGTTGAGGAGAGCATATTGCGCAAAAAGACAACGTTGTCTTTTTGCTGACGAAGAGTGTCGGCATGGTGATGTATAGGTATCTGTTTACCATTCCAAGATTCCATAGAGAGATCGACCTATGCTGTCGGCATAGACCCGTGATCGGTTCTGGACCATTTTGTGTTGATTCGTCTGCAACAGGCGGAAGACGCTCCGTTTAGGTGGTTGATTAGTAACGTAGGTTTTTGATGCCCGCTCCCGGATGAGAGACAATGCTCGGTTGCGTAGTGTGAATCAGGTGTGCATGACAAGAACGACAGGTATCAGGAAGGTGGCATTATGCATAATCGAAAACACGTTTATCGACATGCGCTTGTTCTATTCGTGTTGGTCTTTGTTGTCTGTAACGCTTTTGCATATGCTCAGGAAAAGATTACCCTGCGGGTGATTACCGGGTACGCGCCGAATTCCGCTACTTGGGACTTATGGCAGGAGTTCATCCAGGAATATGAAGAGCTAAATCCGCATATCGTCATCGAAAACAGAGGCTCCGTCGCTCAAGCCGATGTACTACTCATGCAACTGATCTCTAACGAACCGCCGGATATCATTAAAACAGATATGCCGACGGTGCTCTCGCTGCATCGCAGAGACCTGATTCAACCCATGCCCAAGCAGTACGTAGATAGATTCACGGCTGCCTACTTCCCCAGCGCCATTCAAGCGCTGCAGTACGATGATACGTTGCTCGGAATACCGGCTTCAAGCAATGTGACGGGGATTATCTACAACACGCGTATCTTTGCGGAAAAAGGCGTGGCCGGACCGCCGCGCACTTGGGAAGAGCTCCACTTGCTCGGTCCCAAATTGAGCGAGTATAGCGGTACCAATATTATTCAACCGGCAATTACCGTAGCGGACAACTGGAACTTAGATTACTTCCTCACAGCGTCCATCCTGGCCGAAGGCGGTCAGATTATTGATCAGAACGGCAATCTGGTAGTTGATCAAGAGCCTACCTACCGAGCCTTCCAACGATGGCTGGACGCTGTAAATCACGGATATTTCGCCTTTAACAAAGGGGGATTGTTCTCCTCCGGACAACTGCCCATGGTATTCGGCTGGCCGTTCTGGCAAGTCACCTTGTCGTCCAGGCATAACCTCGATGACTTCCGTTCAGCCCCCACGCTTGCCGGAACTGCGGGAACCGTCACAACCTATCGTAACCATGCCTACTGCGTTCCCACCGTGGCGCACCAGCAGGAAGAAGCTTGGAAGTTCCTGGAGTGGATGACGAGTAAAGAGTCCGGCTACGGCGGCACAAGACTCGGTTACTTCGACTCTATAGCCGGTACGTTGCCGATCACCCGTTCGGACATTACCGCGCCGTACAACCGGAGCAGACAGCAGTTCATGGCGGGCTTCCTGGAAGCCATCGAGTACTCGGTACCGTCGGTACCTTGGATGCGTCATGGTCTGGGTTCTATGCCGGAGTTGTCGAACGCACTGAAGAAAACAGTTGCGGGCGTCTCGCCGCAACAGTCCATCAACGAGGCCGTAACACTGCTGAAAAGCAAAATGGAAGATTGGCGTAAATAAGTCGACACGCCTCGCTCCGGTCTAATTAGCTGTTGAGATAGGGCGGAGTTCGCAGATGCGTGCAAGGCTAAAGGCTGTCTAAGACGTTGCCTATTCGAGCAGGACGGCGATGATTGGTGTGAGAATTACCGGGTTAAATACCTGCAGCTATTATAGGTACAGGTAATTCTCACACACTACGCCGCACCCGACGTTGCGAGCATGTTCACGTTCGGAACCTCTGCCGGCTTCTCGCACAAATAAAGGAGACGTTCATGATGCCGATGACGGGTAAACAAAGAGTACTAGCTACATTTGAAAACAAACCGGTAGACAAAATTCCGGTTCATCACAGCTCTATTTCAGCAGATGCTGCGTCGATTATCGTAGGGCGAGCTGTGGTGGCCGGTGGCGACAGTTGCGCCTGGGAAGGGATCAAGGCGTTATGGGAAGGCGGGGAAGAAGGTTATGACGCCTTTGCTGAGCGTGCTGAACAGGACGCTTTAGATATCACGAGAGCATTGGATCAGGATGTGCATCGCTATAAGTATTGGCCGATGTGGTCTAAAGACCGTAAGCCGGTCAAGAGAATCGACGAGTACACCTTCTTGTTCGGAAACCCGGACGACCGTTGGTACACCATGACTTACCACCCTGAATTGGAACTGCTTACACGGCAAAACGGCCGGGGCGGCCACGTTATATCTGCCGCTGAGTTGACCTATGACGGCATGATTACGGAAGAGCAGTTCCGGCGGCAGGTTGAACAGGCTGAAGCGCAAGCTGCAGCGAGTACCGGCGTTGTTGATGAAGAAGAAGCGCATCGGGTTTACAAACAGTATGATCAATACCTGCTAAAACTAGGCGGCGGCACCATCGGCGTTAATGTGCAGTCCTCGAATGATCTGATTGCGCTGCAGCTTTGGCCCGAGTTATATACCCGCAAGCTCAAAGCACGAGCGCTGCAGATCAAAAAAGGCATACCGACGCTTGCCAAAGCCGGCATGCAGGTATCGTTTTCGGGCAGCGATTTCTGCTCCAACACCGGCCCCATCTATTCGCCCGCAAGCCTCCGGCAAGTGATCATACCCGTGTTGAAAGAGGTTGTTGATGCCTATCATGCGGCGGGCATTCGGGTGTTATACGCCAGCGACGGAGACTTCTGGTCGGTAGCCGACGACTTTTTCCACACCGCAGGTATAGACGGATGGTACGAAGTCGATAAAAGCGCCGGGATGGATCTGCGGCGCCTGCGTGAACGCTATCCTGACCGCGTGTTCTTAGGCAATATACAAACACAGGTATTGCACCGCGGTACTCCTGATGATGTAAAGCGTGAGGTCATGGAGTGTCTGGCTGCGGCTCATGAGTGCGGCGGTATTATAGTAGGCGCGAGTAACCTCATTATGCCCGGTACGCCGCCTGAGAACTTATTTATGATGTTGGAAACCCTGCGAGATAACCGTTAACGAGTGAGGCGGAAAATGAAGCAACCAAACATTGTTATGATTCTAACGGATGATCAAGGGTGCGCAGACTACAGCGCTTACGGTACCCCTGACATTAGGACGCCGAACATAGATCGAATTTTTCATGAGGGAATGACGTTTACCAATTTCTTTGCCAATAGCCCTGTCTGTTCGCCTTCGCGGGCAGCTTTACTAACCGGTTGCCATCCCGACCGCGTAGGAGTACCGGGCGTCATTCGACATATTGAGGCGAATTCGTGGGGGTACTTATCGCCCAACTGCACGTTGCTGCCGCAGACGCTAAAGCAACAAGGGTATCATAGCGCGCTGGTGGGCAAGTGGCACCTGGGACTTAAATCGCCTAATTTGCCGAATGAACGGGGCTTTGATTTCTTCCACGGCTTTTTGGGCGATATGATGGATGATTACTGGACGCATTTGCGCGGGGGCAACAATTACATGCGTTTGAATAATACCGTCATTGAGCCGGAAGGCCATGCCACCGACCTTTTTACAACATGGGCTTGTGAGTATTTGCAAGAGCGCAGCCGGATAGAGCAGCCGTTCTTCTTGTATTTGGCCTACAATGCGCCTCATGATCCCGTTCAGCCGCCGCAAGAGTGGTTAGAGCGTGTGATGGAGCGCGAACCGCACATGGATCCTAAGCGGCAGAAACTGGTGGCGCTCATTGAGCATCTTGACGCGGGGATCGGCCGTGTGCTTGATACGCTTGATCAGACAGGTTTGACGGAGAACACTCTGGTCGTCTTCAGTTCAGATAACGGCGGCGTGTTGGCTAATGGGGCAAATAACGGGCCTTGGCGCAGTGAAAAAGGACATGTGTATGACGGCGGCTTGCGCGTACCCTGCGCCGCGCGTTGGCCGGCTCGCATTGCACCGAACACCAAGTCGGCATATCTGGGCATGATTATGGATCTGTTCCCCACCTTTGCGGAAGCTGCGGGAGCAGTGGTCGGCGATGATATCGACGGTTGCAGCCTACTACCCGTTATGCTGGGTCAAACGTCTGAAGAAGTAAGGCGCGAAATGTACTTTGTGCGTCGCGAAGGAGGTGCCGCCTACGCTGGTAAAACCATTGAAGCCATCCGTGAAGGAGATTGGAAACTGCTGCAAGATAGTCCCTTTCAGAAGTTGGAGCTGTATAACGTGCAAGAAGATCCATATGAAGAGGTCGATCGCGCCGGCGACGCTAAGCATGTGTTCCGCGACTTGGCGGCTAAGCTGAGAAAACACATCCAGCGTGGCGGGGAAACGCCATGGCAAGAACCAAGGCATTGATCACGGTTCCGGCTGCGGCCGGCTGAATGGAGGTAATTAGGATGCTACGCAATGCACGGCTGGAAGTGGTGTTTAGAGTATTACCCGTTACATTGCTCCTATTGCTGGGACTTTGTCAGGCTGTGATGGCGCAGACCGAGCTATTTGCAGCTCCGCGGCGGCGTGGTAACGGTAGCGGGTCGTCTGTAGAAAACGCAGCCGTTTACACCAGTCTGCCTCTATGGATGGAAGTACGTTCAGCATTGCAGTCAGGTCCGGTGACCGTCACCTTTCTGGACGGAGAGTATGCCGCGAGCGATTTATTACTCATCAACATGGGCCATCCGGAGCATCGGTTGGTTCTGCAGTCGCAATCACCCGGAGGCGCGGTGTTCGCCGGTCCCACCGTGATGCGCCTGGCGGGCGTGCAGAATGTGACTGTGCGGCATTTCGGCTTTACCGGGGACCGGCCAAACGGCACAATTCATAAGCTTCAGGTCATCGACGCGCTCATGGGTCCGGGTACAGGTCCGGGTTCTGCAAGGGGGACCTTATCGCACAACGTACTCATTGAGGGCAACTACTTCTATGATTCTCCTACTCAGTACGGCGCCATCAGCATTAGAAACGGCAGTCATCATGTGACGGTGTATAACAACACCTTCCGCAATGTAGGTCGCGGATCAGGTGCGCATCTCATTTACAACTATGCTGACGTGCATCACATCAAGGTCATCGGCAATCACTTCCAGGACAGCACCGGCGACTACGTTCGCTTCCGGCACAACGCCGACTATGGCGAGGTGCGGAACAACACCTTTATCAGTACCGACAGCAAGTATAACTTGATGTTTGTGCGGTTCGCCGTATTTAACGATGTCGATCCGGGTGATGAGTATCACGCCGACAACTTCCTGGTGCGAGATAACACGTTTCAATTCTACGCGGTAAATAATGCGGCGACGCAAGACGCCGTGGGTTACACCAGCACAGGCTTTAATCCACCAGGTGTGAACTACCTTCCCACCGCCGAGGCGGGGAAGATTCTCACCACGGGTACTGTGGAGCAAAAACGGCAGGTCATGCTCGAGACGATGAACATCGACATGACCAAAGTACGTGTCTACAACAATACCTACATCAACGTACGTTATCCCTTCCGGTTATGGGTTAGCGCAGACTACGGCGCCAAGTCGCAAGGTTGGGTTGGCTTAATCGACTTTACAGGCGTAGCGAACGACACTTACTTGGGCGCTGGCGATACATGCAGCGACGGCGTACTGGATGAAAAAGACATCGAGTTGTTCCTGCTGGCTTTGGATGCAGATGATGAAATGGACTTCCTGCTGGATAATCGGGTGTGGTTCGGCGATTATCAAGCTGCGGACATCAATGGCGACGGCAAGGTCGATGTCAACGACATACCGGCGTTCATCGCACAGTTCGAGCCTTTGGTTCCGACCGAAGCCTTGGAACCTGTACGGCAGCGGTTAAAAGCCGCGCCTTAGTAAAATCGACAAGTTGA
The DNA here is from genome assembly GCA_012838035.1 of Bacillota bacterium. Classification (GTDB taxonomy): domain Bacteria; phylum Bacillota; class Limnochordia; order DTU080; family DTU080; genus DUQB01. Next base: position 8,205 of record DUQB01000193.1, read on the forward strand.
ACTATGGGAGAATAGCCGCAACGGCGCATCCGCTGAGAACACATGTAGAGGAGTAATAGCGTGGCTACGATTGTCGATGTTGCAGAACATGCCGGGGTATCCATAAAGACCGTGTCGCGAGTGATCAACGGGACGCATGTCAGAGAATCCACGCGGGCAAAAGTACTGGCGGCCATGACGGAGCTGGATTACGTACCCAGCATTTATGCCCGCGGCATGGCGGGACAGCGCAATTGGATCATAGGCGTGTATCGCTGCAACACCAGCTTTTTCTCCGAGGATTTGAAATTCTACACGAAAACCTTGGACGGCTTTGAACAGCACTTAGCGGGGACGGGATATCGTCTGCTTTTAGATAGCGCTTGCTGGCGTAATTATGAGTCCGGTTTAAACGCTTTATCCCGTCAGGTGGACGGTGTTCTTATGTTGGATGCGCCTAATGAGCAGGAACGCAAGGACCTGTATAAGCTGATTGATAAAGTACCGCTCGTCACCATCGGGCAGCGGCAGGTGGAAGGTAAGTCCACCTATGCCATCGGTATCGACAACTGCGCTTCCGTCAGCCTGGCGGTGAAGCACCTATTTCAGACGGGTCATGCAAACATCGGCCTGATTGTTGAAGGCGAAAAAGACGAGCATTATCGGGATCGTATTATGGGATACAACCAGGCGGCAGAGGAACTGGGGTTACTACGCAAGCACGTGACGATCATTCCGGCCGGGCCTGAGCAGCTGCAAGGCTTGCGATTGTGGTTGGAAGCGCCGGATCGTCCCGCGGCAGTGGTCGTTAGTGAAGAGCGGACGGCAATGGGGTTGTTACAGGTGGCCAATAGTATGGGCGTGTCTATCCCAGGTGATCTGGAGGTCATCACCTACGAGGACACCTATGCGGCAAAGCCGGCGTTTACTCTTCTACGCCGCCATGATTTGATGCACGGTAAAGGCGCCGCGCAGATGCTGCTTCAGCTGATTAATGGAGAACCGGTATCGCCAAAGGTGCACCTAATGCCGGCGGAATTAGTGTTGCGTACATCGGGTTAGGCAGCCCTGAGCGCCGAGACTGCAGCTAAAGAGCGCACGTGCAGTAGATGCTGACCGACGCTGACATGGTTAGGCGTAGCCTAAGTGGGAAGCATCGCTCTAGAGCCGTCGCCGTGTATCACGTTGATGGAGGTGATCGTTGACACAAGCATACCCCTATGGTTGCGACGGATACCGCTTTTAATCATCAAACCAGAGAGGATGGACAAGATGCGGACATTGCAAACGAGATTCAGGTTACTGTTGAGCTTCTTGATTGTGTTGAGTTTTGGTCTTTGCCTTACCGCCGGAGCGGTTTCGCCGGTATTGCTTAAAGAAGACTTTGAAACGGTCGTTGACGGTTTACCTTCCGGATGGACTTTGGCGGCTCCAGGGCCGATGGGGCTTAGCACCGAGTACGTTTTTAGCGGTGCGACCAGCTTCTACATGGAAGACCTGAGTAATCAATCTGCGGTAACCATTCGCAGCTTCCATATACCGGTAGAAGCCGGGCAAGAGTATATGGCTTCCATTTGGGCTATGGTCATTAAAGGTAACGCCTTTTTATATATGGAATTCTGGTCGTCGCCCGATGAGCCCCGGATCCACTTTGTCACTGATCGCATTGAAGCGAGCAAGGAGTGGCAGCAGCTCGTCACTAAGGAAGTGGCGCCGGAGAATGCCGTCAGCATGACCATTACACTCTCTTTGATCAGGAACAACGTAGGAAAGACCTACTACGACAACCTTGAAGTCGTAAAGGTGGAGGAGTAAGCACAGCTGCCGGTCGGGCTCCAGGTAAAACTTACCGGTATTGCGTAGGTTAATGGAAGTCGCTGAGGCATGCACCTTTCATGCGAGAGATCTCAGCACGACCGCTATGTTACGGCCGGCACGACTATGCATCAGACAGCCCCCGGGACGCCGGGGGCTGTCTGCATCTTCCATGATAACAGCCATTGGTGAGGCCGCTGTTTTCAAGCATGTGCGGAAGCGGGGTACGTTTCTACTTGGCTCGGCTCAGCTGCTCCGCCAGAGCTGCGTTCATCAGTCTTTCGGCTTCCTCCAGGGTGCCCGGAATAGCCCGTTTGCCCTGCAATACGCTTAGGATCAATGGAGCGCCGACCGGGTGGATCGCTGCCCAGTACTCATGTACGGCGCCGTAGGTGGTCATCGGAGAATACATCAGTTGAGCCATCTTCAGGGCCAGCGGATGTGTAACGATTGTGCTCATTTTGGCCAGAACCGATCTGCGTACGGGTAGGTAGGAGACCTGCGCTTGCAGGTATCCGGCGCTGTTGTCCGGGCTGGTGAAGTCCGCTAAAACACGCCAAGCCGCATCGGGATGCTTGCTGGTGGAAAGAATGTACAGCATGCCTGCGTTGAAACGGATCAAGTCTTGTCCGGCATTCGGCCCCACTACCCGCCTGGGTTCCAGTGATGTCGTGTTGCTGGGAGCGATATCCAGCAAGTTATAGGTAGCATAACCCTGGATGGCCGTTCTGCCGTTTACGCTGAATGAAAGGTCGGAGGCGCCGGAGTTGCCGTCGGGCATACCGGTTTGCCATAACTCTTGCAGGAAGTTGAGTGCGGTGGTAGCACGCTCGTTATTAAGATCGACGCTGGTATCACCTATGCTAATCATGCCTTTGCCCAATTGCTGCATCGCTAATTCCAAGTTGTAAATCGCCAGGGTAAGCGTGTGCGAGCAGGCATAGCCATAGGTTCGCACGGAGCCGTCGCTGTTGTAGGTGGTTAATTTGCGTGCGGTCTGTAGGAGCGAGTCCCAGTCGTGGGGCATGGTTAGAGCGCTTGCCAAAAACATGTCCGTGTTATATAGATCGAATATGCCCCACATGGCAAAGGGCAATGCATGGACTCTCCCGTCGGCATCAGTTACCGCTTTCAATAGATCGGGGATGAAGTCCTTACTATCAGGCCACGCATCAAGGTAACGATTCAAAGGCGTGGTTAGTCCTTGAGCGATGCGGCCCGGGATGAGGTTGGCCGGGAAGTAAGCGATATCGGGACCAACTCCGGAAGCCGCGGCGACGATGAGCCCCGTATTGATCTGATCATATGCCATGAGTTGGAATTCAAGCTTGATGTCGGGGTTATTTGCATTGAATCTGGCGTTAAATTCCTTCGCCCACTCACTTACGGCGGGGGAACCCGAATAGAACCAAGCCGTGACTGTGACAGGCGCCTCTGCCGCCGCGACGCTTACCGTAGTGCTCGACAAGGCGACGGTGAGTAACAATAGGATAAGTGCTGACAGCCTTTTTCGCATCATGGAGTAAGACCACCTCTTTATTTTTTCTACAGACATTCTTTAGGCATTCTTTGGTAACACTCTTTATCCCTGCATGAAAAGTTTTAGTTGAGCGATAAACCCAATGGGGGCGGTGTCTTGTTGAACGAAAACGCCAATGTTATGGTCACACTGGTATGCACTGTAAAATTTGCATGCCGCCGGAAAACCAGTGTTGCCAAGTTCGCAGTATATGGGATAATGAGGATAGTGTGCGGAACTACTGGGAAAAGCCGTATCCAGCACAGTCCAGGCTGCGGATGAAGTCTTCCGACGGTACTGTGTGATCATGCGATGACGTAACGATTTCAGCCGGTATTTTACCTGCGTAATCTACAGGGAGGAATCCGTATGCCCGTAATTACGTTTGACGGCGGTAAGTTGGATAAGGCGCAGAAAGCGGAACTTGCCAAGGTATTCACGGAGAATGCGGCTAGAGTAACCAACATCCCGGCCACGGCGTTCGTCGTGTTTTTCAAGGAGAATGATCCGGAGAACGTGGCCGTAGGCGGAACGCTGTTGGCCGATAGGCGGCAGTAGCAATCATTGTTGTTGACGCAGCCGTGCAGTTGTGTGGTATCCTGTTTGTGCCCACGCAACGTAAAAATAAACCTCAAGGTGGTGTTCGGATTGTCTTCTGACCCTGGTGATGGTAAAAATCTAGGTCATACGCAAAATATCATTTGGAGATGGTCCGACTACCACCATTGGTATGCCGTCCGTTAAGGCGACTGATTTGTTGTGGTCTCCATCTCCATCGAGGAGGAGTGCTCTATGATCGATCAGTTGCTGCAGACGCCGGAATTGGCGCGCCGAATCAACGATCTGCTCACTTTCTATGGAATGGCCCATGCTTATCGCTCCGGCCTTGAGCCTGGTCCGCTCCCCCCTGAACTTGATGACGTACTCAGCGAGCTACAACCTTATGACATCGCTTTGGTACTGGAGGCTTTGCCTGAGCCTAGCCGTCTGGTTTTGCTTTATGTGCTTGAGCCGCAAGCAGCAGCAGAGGCTCTGGGCTATCTTGAGCACGATCAACAGTATCGCTTGTTGGACCACCTGCCTGAGCGGACAATTAGAGCTATTGTGGCGGTCATGCCCAGTGACGCCTTGGTTGACCTGCTGGGGGCTATTCATCCCAACCAGGCGCAGGAGATACTGAAGCGTGTACCGCTTGAGGATGTAGCTCAGGTTAAAGAACTGTTGAGTTATCCTGAGCATAGCGCCGGCGGGTTGATGACCTTTAATTATCTATCGGCGCGCACAGAATGGACCGCAGCTCAGGTCATCGATCACTTCCGTAAAGTGGCTCAGAACGTGGAGAACGTCAACTATGTCTACGTAGTCGATAAAGCAGGTCGGCTGGCGGGAGTCGTATCTCTACGCGATATCATCCTGGCGGCGCCGGGCGTTAAAGTAGCCGAAATCATGTACGCCAAAGTGATCTCCATACATGTAGATGCCGACCAGGAGGAAGCGGCTCGTTTGCTCAGCCAGTACGACTTCTCTGCAATTCCGGTAGTGAATCACAACAACCAGATGGTCGGAATCATCACGGTCGACGATATTATCGACGTCGTGGAAGAGGAAGCGACTGAAGATATTCAGTTGATCGGTGGTACCGAGCCTTTCGACAAACCGTATATGCAAGCGGGTATCCGTGAACTGTTCGGCAAGCGTATCGGCTGGCTCTTGGTACTCTTCTTGGCCGAATCGCTCACAGGCTCCATCATGCGCAGCTATGAGTCGGTACTCAGCCAGATGATCGCTCTCACTTTCTTCATACCTCTGCTGATCGATACGGGTGGAAACTCCGGTTCTCAGGCATCGACGCTGGTGATTCGGGCCATGGCGCTGGGAGAGGTTACGCCAAAGGATTACTTCACCATCATTTGGCGAGAGATACGTCTAGGGCTCCTGTTGGGGGCCGTCATGGGATTGGTGGCTTATGGCAGAGCGTTGTTTATGGGCGGGTCGATGAGCTTAGGGCTTACCGTAGCCTTCACCATCATTATGGTGGTGGTCGTGAGTACGACGGCCGGGGCCACCTTGCCTATGATCGGCAAGCGCATAGGGTTGGATCCGGCAGTCTTCTCGGCCCCCTTGATTACTACTATCGCGGACGGCGTCGGGTTGCTCATCTATTTCCGCATGGCCCAGTTGATCATTGGGATCGGCGGTTAGCCGCCGGTGGTACGTAAATGACTGAAGCGCCTGAAGCGAGATGGATACAGCCTGATATAGGGCAACGGCCGATGCTGAACGCCGGCCGTTGTCCTTTGTTGTTTGAGCTAGACACTTGAGATAGCCGTGCGGCATGCCCTTACGATGACGTTACACCCATGGCCTCAGCTACTGTTTTCAATCCCAGCCGTTCATACTGTTCAACAGGAGCTTCACACTCTTGCATCGCCTTCACGAGCTGCTCGATCATCTCTTGCTCCAATTGCGGGTCATTCAAGGGATGCTCTTGTTTTGGATCCTCCTGCAGGTCGTATAAGTTGGTGCCGAATTCGAAAAGACCAGGACTGCCGCTGCTGGGTATTTTCATGACTTTGCAGCCTTTAGTGAATCCAAACGGTTCGGCCAACGTGATCTTGTCGCGTAGCTCATCTACCGAGAACATCTCTCTCATATGCGTAGGCATGAGGGTGTACTCAAACAGGGGCGTGTTTTTCTTGTCGGCAGCTCCGCGCATATAGACATAACGCCCATCCGTAATATTGACCTGCGCGCCGAATAAGCCGAATATGGCGTATTTACGCACCGGGGCATCGTCAGCAATGGTATCCCTCAGCGATTTGCCCAGCATGTCAGGGGTAGGTTCCAAGCCGAAGAACTCAAGCAGTGTCGGCCCTAAGTCGATGGACGGCTGAACCAAACTCTGACGTCGTTCGCCTTTTACTTTGCAGCGGGGATCCCATACAAAGAACGGCGTGTGAGCGATCTCTTCATAAAACGGCAACCAGCATTTAGCCCATGATTCATGTTCGCTCAGCATAAAGCCGTGATCGGTCCAGACAATCAACATCGTGTCATCCCAAAGCTGCAGTTCATCCATGGTATCGAGCAGTTCGCCCAGCTTGGCATCGCACATGCTCAGTAATGCGGCGTATTCATAGCGGATGTGCTCGACCTGTTCCTTTGTCTCGCGCACCTTGGCATAATCCGGCCAGTCTTGGATGAGCCCCCGGTAGGTGTCGTAGTGTTCCGGGTAGAGCTCTTTATACTTGGCGGCGGAGAAGAAAGGTTCGTGCGGATCGAAAGTCTCCATGTGGAGCAACCACCGGTCGGCGTTCGCATTGCGCCTGATAAAATCCAAGCCTGCGTTAAACGTTTGGCTGATGGGATGGTCCGCTTCTTCTTTAATAAACATACGGTTGACTCGATCCTGCCATCTTAGCGTATGTTTGGCTTTGGGCGGCCCATGATACTCGTCCTGAGATATATCGCCGACCCAGCCCATCCAAGGATCGCCTTCCTGCCCGCGGAAGGCCTGCCACGTGTGGTACTGGGTATGGTACGTGGCGCCGCCAGTCTCCCAATAATGATAGTGATCGCTGATTAAGTGCGTCGACACGCCGTTCCGGTTCAAAATACGCGGCACGGAGTCATCGAATGGCTCCAGAGGCCCCCAGGAACGATGGAGAAAGTTCGGCCGTCCTGTATGGAAATCGCGCCGTGCCGGCATACAAGGCATGGAGCAGATGTAACTTGTATCGAAGGTAGCCGTACGTTCGGCTAACCGCCGGAAGTTGGGCGCATGCGTCCAGTCGCAGCCATAAGGTGGCAGCATGTGACGGTTCAGTGAGTCGAACATTAATACAATGGCTTTCATGTAACCAGCCTCCTGGTTATGTCGTTGCTGATGCACCGCCTAATACAGTGTACTTTACCTTCGTGACCGGCAACTCCTGCATATCCAGGTTCGCCTGTCTCTTTGGGTTGCAATAATAACAGCGCTGATCGTCCAAGAAGATTCCCGTGGTCATAGCGGATCATCCCCGTAACAGGTGTTGCGAATTTGTCCGAGTGGGGAATCTCCATAGACGCCTGCCGATGTGCGTCAATTTTTACGTGAGCAACCACCTTGTTCGAAGGGTATTGGTTTGTAAAAACTGAATTTGGGAATGTATCGGATACCAACACCTATGGCGCTTACAGACCGAGATCGCGCATGGACGTACTGGTGGGAATACCGGGCTCAGGTCTTCCTCATGCATTCTTAAGGAATACTGCATCGCTACTTACTGCGTACAATGCGGGTGGTTACTACGCATGCCCGAGCCCGGCTTGAATGAGCTTAAACAAAGGAGGCAGCGGTAATGGTGGAGATCGTTAAAGTGTACAAAGAGAGCTATCCGGCGCTACGATTAATAGGCAAGCGTTACACGAACAGCGATAGAGGACCAGGAGGCGGCTACGGTCACAAATGGGGTGAGTGGCACCAACAGGGGTATTTTGCCGTTTTAGAGCAACTCGGCGGCGCGCCTGAGCACGGTGACGCTTATGTGGGCTGCATGCGGAGCGCTGGTGAATTCGAGTATTGGATCGGCATGTTCTTTCCGGCAGGGACGCCTGTTCCGCCGGAGTTCATGCACGTCGATATCCCTGCCGGCGATGCTGGTATTTGTTGGGTTTACGGGCGGGAAGACAACGGTGAGCTATATGGTCCGACAGTTCATGACCTGTGTCGTACTAAAATCTTGGAAGCAGGTTGGCAAATTGCCAGAGATGCCTGGGTCTTCGAACGGTACAACTGCCCTCGCTTCACATCTCCTGACGACCAAGGCAAAGTCATCCTCGATTACGGCGTTTACCTGGTATGACACCCATGACTTCATACGGATCGGACGTTCTTGCGCTCGGCATTCATGGACGATGGCATCAAAGGCCCGGCATTGCTGCGTAGTTAGCATATGGCGATTAAGTATGGCGGTGGATCATTCCCACCGCCCTCTGTTCATCTGCGGTTGTGGTTGGCGAGGGTGCAACAATCATCTTGACAGCAAACACAATGTCTAATACTTTAGTACATTGTGAAGTCCCATGGTAGTTGCCCTCGTGGCGAGTAGACTAACAAGGGTGTGAAATGGTGTCAGATAATCCCATTAAACCGACTGAAGGAGTGGAAACCGTTCAAGGCACAGGCAGCGCAGTTGAGCCATCATTATCCGCAGGTGAAGAGGATTGGCGGCGGAAGGCCTTCTTATTCCTTGCCGGTCAAGGCGTTTCCTTGTTTGGCTCTGCGCTTGTGCAGTATGCCATCATTTGGCATGTTACTCTAAGTACTCAGTCCGGGTCGATGATGACCATTTCGGCGTTGGCGGCCATGATACCACAGTTGCTGATCTCGTTATTCGCCGGGGTATGGGCGGATAGATACAACCGGAAAATGCTCATCATTCTGGCGGATGTCTTGATCGCCATTCCCACGCTCATTTTGGCTGTACTCTATTTGATGGGTTACCGGATGCTTTGGCTGCTTTTCTTAATCTCCGCGATTCGCTCGGTGGGGTCCGGAGTGCAGTCTCCTGCAGTAAGCGCCATGATTCCGCAGATCGTGCCGCAGGACAAATTGGCTAGAATCAATGGCATCAACGGTAGTATTCAGTCGGCGGTCATGCTCTTGTCGCCGGCAGCCAGCGGCGCCCTTATTTCCTTATCCACCATTGAGACAATCTTCTTTGTCGACGTAGTGACCGCCATGATTGCCGTGACCATCATGTGGATGCTTAAAGTGCCCATGCACAAGATAACCACCGATATGCAAACCCAAAGCCAAATTGAGAACTTGAAGGCTGGAATTAGGTATGCCGGCCGGAATGTGTTTGTCCGCAGTCTGCTCTTTTTCTATGCTGTCTGTTTTGTCTTGATCACTCCGGTATCGTTCCTCACGCCGCTGATGATAGCTCGCTCCTATGGTGACGAAGTATGGCGCCTCACCGCCAACGAGATGGTGTTTTTCATCGGCTCCATCGTTGGCGGCGGCATTTTCTCGGTCTGGAGCGGCCACAAGAATCGCATCTACACCACGGCAGCCGGCTGCTTTGTTTTTGGTTTATTCACTATGGCGCTCGGTTTATCCGGCGTGTTCCATATTTACTTGCTGTTTATGGGGTTGCTGGGGTTGGGCATGCCGTTCTTTAATAATCCAGTGATGGTGTTGCTGCAGGAAAAAGTGGCACAAGGTATGTTAGGCAGGGTCTTCAGCATAATGCAGATAGTCGCGGCCTCCGCCATGCCCGTCGGCATGCTGGTTTTCGGTCCATTGGCCGAGGTTGTGCGAGTAGAGGAGCTGTTGATCGTTTCCGGCGCGTTGGTCGCGTTACTAGGGTTATCCTTGTTTAAGAATAAGGGTCTGCAGAACATCGTATAAGGGCATGCCTACTGGTTTATAGCTAAAGAAAGGAGTGCGTTTGCCGTGTCGAATCGACTGGATAAGATTCTGAAGTTAACGTGGACGGTGAATGGCGTCGCCATATTCCTTCTTGTCGTGTTTTCCGTC
>DUQB01000194.1 GCA_012838035.1 Bacillota bacterium
CGGGGAGGACTTGGCGCAGACGCGTCAATCATGCCTGATCGCTGTTAAGTACCCTTAATACTCCGGCTCAATAAGTCCGTAATCACCGTCACGACGCCGATACACAACGTTGATGCTATCTGTGGCTGCGTTACGGAATACGAAGAAGTCGTGCCCCACCAACTCCATTTCGGTGACGGCCTCTTCCACATCCATGGGTTTCATGGCAAAGCGCTTGCTACGGACGATTCTGGGCGCTGCCGCTTCGTGAGTATCTTCAACTTGCTGTACCCGGAGAACCGCTTTCCGAGGAATATCCTGCAACCGGCGCTGAATGCGCGTTTTATATTTGCGTATCTGCTGTTCAATACGATCACAGGCTTCGTCAATGCTGGCATACATATCGTTGGTCCGGCTTTCGCCGCGTAAGACAAGCCCGCCGATGCGAAGCGTCAATTCCGCAATGTGCATACCGCGCTGCACGCTGAGGAAAACCTCCGTATCGAGATCGCCGTTGTCGAAGAACTTCGCCAACTTACCGGCCTTCTTTTCGGCATATTCGCGTAACGCATCGGTAATTTCCAGGTTTTTTCCTTTTACATCAATGTGAATGGATCCGTTCTCTACCATAACTCCATCTCCCTTCGCTTGGCGTTCTTACACCGTTCGAAGCCGGATCAATCCGGTAGTAGTATATTTCCATACGACGCAGAAAACTCCTGGAACACTACCGCGTTTTTCCCCAAATGTTCACATGCACGCGGCGGTAGCCCGCTGGAGTGGCGGGCTGGATTTTAACATGCTGATAGATTCATAGGATGGGTGAGAACAGCTGCGTTGCTGCTAGCTGCGCAATGCCCCACGCTTGGCGCCGCTATGCGGCAACTCGCTTTTAGCTTTCGCAATGCGAGGGGAATGCCATAACCTACATGGCCTTATGCGCGGCAAAACACTCGCGGCAGTATACAGGACGATCGCCTCGCGGCTGGAAAGGAACTTCCGTTTCCACACCACAATCCGCACAAGTTACGGTATACAACTGGCGTCCCTGACCATTGGTTCGGCCGCCCATTTCTCGCTGGCGCCTGCGCGCATCTCTACATTCACGACAACGCGTCGGTTCGTTCCGGAAGCCTTTCTCCGCATAAAACTCCTGTTCACCTGCTGTAAAGGTGAATTCCTGCTCGCAATCCCTACACCGCAATGTTTTGTCCGCAAATGACACCGGTTCGCTCCTCGCTTGCGCCCTGTTCGGCTCCTTTTTACCGTGTATCGCTCAGCTGACCTGGTCTTTTCCCCCACACCCGCCTGCAGGAGTTTTTGCTCGGCCCTAGCCTCACGCGTCACCCTCTCCGCCTTTATTGACGGGCAGGACTTACTCTAAGCCGCACCATGATCGACAGCAGCTATAGCTACCGCTTACGTGGGTCGTTTCGCCTGCGACTGGCATCGACTTACAACCACAGACCTGAGCGGACAACGGCAACATCATTATACAGCCACAGTTAGTGAGATGCAAGTCATCTTGATTGAGAAATGCCCTACAATGGCGGATAGGCTAATAATGAGCAGGTTAGTTTACACCTGTTTCGCATCTAAAACTCCTGGCGCTTAATTATGGTTCAATTCTATATAAATTACATAAGTGGTGTATTAACAACATCAAAACCGCAGGCAAGTGCACTTCCGCGGTCTGTTGTTCCGTAAATCGTTATACATCCACATCAGTATCCGAGCGCGATCTGTGACCCTCCAGCTGAATCTCGTTGTACACCTCCTCCCGATGTATGGAGATCTCTCTTGGGGCCTCGATGCCGAGTTTCACCTGGTCACCTCGAACATCCACCACGGTAATCTTGATATCATCACCGATGACGATGCTCTCATCTCGCTTGCGCGTGAGAACGAGCATATATCGTCCCTCCTTGGGTCCACTCAACCGGTACTGCGCCACCCTGCGATATTATCCGCCCACCTTCTGACCTATTGTGCCCCACCTAGCCGTAATGATGTCGCCTTCCCCACCGCCGCGTCTGCCAAATCGTACTAGTCGGCGGTAATCCGCCTCAAGTCGGATCCGGCAACCTATCGCTCACTCAGATCTGCCGTGTTTGCCGCCACAGCCAAGGTGGCAAAGCGTACGGTAGTCGCGCCTGCATGCCACAAAGCGCTTGCTGCCGCATGGACGGTAGCGCCTGTGGTGTGTACGTCGTCAACAAGCAACAACCGCTTATTCGCCACCACCGCGGGATGCGGTACGTGAAAGGCGGCATGTACGTTTTTTACTCGTTCCGTTACGCTCAATGCACTCTGAGGTTGGGTATGGCGCGTGCGAAGCAGCGCCTGGTGCAATAGCGGTTTCTTGAGGAAATGACTGACGCCTTGGGAGAGTAGTTCAGCCTGGTTATACCCTCGCGCCGCAAGGCGGTCAGCGTGCAATGGAACGGGGATGATCGCTTGGGGCTCCCAATCCGGCATCGCGCTACGGACCATGGCGCCGATAATATAACCCAAAGGCCGTCCGAGTTCGCACACGGCGCGGAACTTCAGTTCCCGCACCAGCTCCTGAGCTGCGCCCGTGTATACTAAGGGACTGCAACCTTGCAGTACATGTCGTCGCCGCAGGCAGAATCGACACAGACCGCCATGTCGCCAAGGACGTCCGCATTGGGGGCAGAGCGGCGGTTGTACCCACGCTAAGGAGTGGATGCATTCCCGACATAAACATGCATAGAGATCATTCACATAGCAGGCAAAAGGAAGAGGCGGCGCCGGCAATGGTCGACGGCATAGGCGACAGACACAGGTTTGAGGCAGCACCAATTCGCCGGCGTCACGCAGTAACCCCCAGACCCATCCGCTCAGCCTTTGCCATCTGCTCCCGCTCATGCTCGGATCAACGGAACTACGCTTGGACATCGCCTATCCCCCTTTGCTCCCCCGGTTTAAGTTTTCCCGGCGCTACATCCACATACCCTGACGCTAAAAGCCCCGCGCGGGCGGCCATTTCGTTCAGAGTAACAATGTCTTCGATAGCCTGCCGCATGGCTTGGCTTGGTTGTACGCAGGTAAACCACACAGACCCTTGCGGTCTGGTAGTCGTGCGACCTACTCGCCCGGCCATCTGCACCAAAGCGGCATTGTCGAATATCTGACGAGTTTCCGCCAAGAGTACGGCCACATTGACCTGCGGGAAGGTGAGACCACGTTCAAATATGGTGGTAGCTACCACAGCTTCTAGTTGCCCTTCCTTAAATGCCGTGCGGATTTCATCGCGGTTTTCACTACCGGAATGCACACCGGCTACCCGCTCTACTCCTACTTGCCGCAAAGCTTCGACTAAGGGCGCCACCAGAAGCCGCCGCGGAACAAAAATCAGCAATTGCGCCTTTTCTCGTCGCGACCGGATGAGAGCCTCTATAACGCTCTCCGGGCATGGCGGCAGGCTCTGCGTCATCTCCGGCGTCCGCCATAGTCGCAAGCCGGTATCCTGCAATACGTTCGGCACCGGTAAGGGATGACCGTGATGCCGGGCAGGTATATAAACTAACCGACTACTGTGCCGCCGCAACAGCGGACTCGGGGTAGCCGTCATTTGGATGAAGCAGCCTCCTTGTCGCGCCAGGCGGCCCACAGCGTTCTGCAGCATTTTTTCGGTACGATAAGGGTACGCATCGCACTCATCGAGCACCACCAATCCAAAGGCGCCATCTAGACGTATCGCCTGATGCGTCGTTGCCACCATTATGGGAGATGCCTGGTAGTTTGATTCAGCGGCACCGTAGAGACCGACGACATAATCCGCTCCGAAAACGCCTTGTAAACGGGCGTACAGCTCGGCAGTCACATCACGGCGCGGCGTGAGCAGCAACACTCGCTTCCCCCGACCTACCACTTCTCGCATCGCCGCATAAACGACCTCTGTTTTCCCAGCGCCACAGGCTGCCCAAATCGTTATTTCTTTTGCTCCTTGACGCATAGCGGATACAATTTGCTCGGAAGCCGCGGCTTGCGCTGAAGATAAGGCAAAGGGGAGGTTCATCTTTGGTACGGCCTGAACATGCCGGGCAGTATGGGCTTGCATTTGCGGGGTCAAAGAGTATAACGCGCTGCAGCCCCGCGCTACGCCCATATTCCGACAATCGCCGCAAAAAGGACAATGGCTGCCGCACTTAGCACACCACGCCCAATGTATGCGATCAGAACCGCAGCGGCGGCAATGCAACCGGCCGTACGAGTTGAGCGCGATGGCGCTCTCTCGCTGCAGAATGTGATGCAATACGAGATGATGCAGTAACACACGTAATTGCCCGTCATAGACTGCTCCCAAGCGCGCCAATGCCGTCTCTAACTCGCTTTCGAGCAGCCGGCGCGCTTTCAATGCCTCCAGGACTGCCGACGTCAACTCCGGTGTGGGCATCGCCGCGCAGCATTCCCAGTCACCAGCATGCATGTCGGCTGAACGCAACACCCGAGGTGCAGGCGGCCGGATGTACTCCCAATTAAGCAACTGCGATTGCATGCGTCGGCGCAAATAGCTGACGCGGGCCTGAAAATACAGACGTTGCCAACAACCTACCGCCGCCTGTTGAAAGCGTGGTTTGGCCATGGACAACAGCAACTGCGCCAACCATAACGGCACTTCCGCCGAGAGCAGGTACAACGGCTTACCTGCCGAAAAGCGCAATTCTACGGCCGGTTCCGGCGTAATCCCGTAAAAAATGGGCTTGATCGGGACCCGCTCTACATCGAGCTTAGCCGGCAGATAACTACAGCCGGATAGTATAATGCCCTGTTGGGCAGCCCAGAGAAAATACCGGGACATAGGGAATGCTCCTTTCAGTTTTGGTGATTATCTGCACGTCGTTTGGGCGCGCCAAAGAGGCTTGACTGCTTGGCAGCCAAACCAATAGGCGCTCCATGCGCCGGATTTACGTCATAACCGTCATTCGCAATGCCTCTACAGCGCCTTGCTCACCGAACCTTACCGTAGCCAACCAACGCTGCTCGGTGTTCAACACCTTAGCGAAGAGCAAGACGTCGATCTCCGGTCGATCCATTGCAGCAATATCCGCCTGGGCGACCCAGCGTAATATCCCTTCATCACCAGCGTGCAGATTGCCGACCACCTCAGTACAATGGAACATAAAACACAACCAGTTGTAATATGGTTGCGGCCCTGTCTCACTGGCTATGAGTCGCAGGCGTGGTCGGAGCAGTTGAAGGCCGGTCTCCTCCCGCAACTCTCGAATAACCGCCTGTTCCGGATGTTCACCTGCTTGCACCTTGCCTCCGGGCGCAGTCCAAAGGCCTTTGAACGGCGCTTTGATCCGTTGGAGCAGGAGAAAGCGGTTCTCACGCTCGAGCAAGCACAGTGCGCTGACGCGTTGGATGTGCGGTTGCGGCCACATTTCCGCGAGCGGAATACTGATGCTTTCCCGCTGTAGATACTCAGTGAGCACCTGGTGCGTAGCATTAGTCAAAAGGCGCCACCTCAATGGTTTGACGCAGCTTCACGATACTACGGGCGGGTATTGCTCCGCGCACCACCGTATTCGCATATATGTGCGATCCAGGGCCGATCAGACTGCCTGGACTGGTGACAGTATTACATCCCAGCTGAGCTCCGTCCCCGATGATCGCGCCGAACTTCGTTAAACCTGTGTGGTAGCGCGTACCGGCAATAGATACTTGAACCGGACCGCGGTCGTTTTTCACATTGGAAAGCTTCGCACCTGCTCCCAAGTTCACATTGTTACCAAGAATGCTGTCGCCGACGTAGTTGAAATGCGCCGCGCAGCTGCCGTCCAGCAGAATGCTGTTCTTTACTTCGCTGGTATGCCCAACTACGCAGTGTGCTCCGATGAGGCAGTACTCGCGTAAGAGCGCCCCGTGTCGAATAACGCTGTGCGGTCCGATAACGGCCGGTCCTTTAACCATGGCACCGGGTTCCACCACCGCGCCGGGAGCTATATACACCTGGTCGCCTACCCAGGCGTCGGGACTCACCGTGCCTTGAATTCCTGGTGTCAAATGCTCTTTGAAATAGGCGGGCAAACGAGACAGCGCATCCCAAACACAAGCGCAATCCGAGAAAATCTCCCGGTGAGCGAATTGATCGAGCTGGAAATAATACTCCGTCGTCATACGTGCGTCCGGCAACACAAACCCTCCTTGTATTATGGTTCATGTCTTTAGACTACTGATCCCTAACGTAGCCGAACTTTAACAAGTGAACCTCGAGCCCGACCTGTTTGTACAACCTGATGTAGGTTTTTGGCGTCTCAGCAGGAATCCGTCATCAGGCCGGTTTTGGGGAGGTACCAACCCTCCTATGGGCGGCATGCCCTGCTTATACCTATACGGTTTCCAATCGACAAGCCCTGCTAATCAGAGGTAAATCACATGGCAAAAATCGCCGCTATCTGCGGCTTCTACCTTGCAAGGCGAATAGATGCCCCGTCACCTTGCGCAATCGGTTCCCGTCATCCCCATCATGAGCAGGTGTAACCGGTACGGTGTGTTTGAGGCGTAAGTGACAGGGAAGGTGATCCGTTACCGGGAAGCGAATGTCTTAGGATGTTAAGGCTACAACCGGCGCCTACTTTCTTTTCCATCCGCTTAGGCGCAAAGGTGGTGTAGTAGAACAACGGTAGGTGACACCGATGCAGAGACTGCCCATCATCATCGGACTCCATTGTGAGAACGAGTCGTATCCGTATGAAGCGGCGGCCTTCGTATGGGCAACACACCTGCAAACAGCATTAGAGTCCCAGAGCATCTGGGCTGACGTACCGATCCACTTGGAAGGCGTCGGCGCCCTTTGTGATCATTATCTACGCATCCATCCGGAAGAACGTGTCGCAGTGCGCAACCGCGCGGCCGCAGCAAAACTCTGGACAGGACTCTGGTATGCTCCTCCCTGTGAACTCCTTGCCTCAGGCGAATCGCTCATCCGCAACCTATTAATAGGCAGCGCGCTGGCAAAAGCGCTGGGTATGCATACACATACCTGCTTTTTGCCTCCCAGCCCACTGCACCTGTTGCAGTTGCCGCAAATACTAGCCGGCTTCGGCATTCGGGCCGTCGCCGTACCACTGCAGGACTCTTGGCCATTAACACGGAGTGAATACAGGGTCTACCAGTGGGGCACGGAACACACGGGATCCGTCACCCTTATACCCCTACCGGTATGCTCAATAGAACACCTTGTGCAAGCCACAGAGGGCGACGCCGCGCAACTCCCATCCGGCGCTCTGCTATGTAGCGTGTCCGGCCATTTGGAGCGGTTTGGCGCATTGCTGAAACAAAACCAAGATGTCCTGCAACCGCTCTTAATAGAGCGCCTAACGGTGCAAGTGGAGGCAATTCAGGCGGATTCGCTACAAGGTGAGCTCATCCAAGACCTCACATCTCACCAAGAAGCGGAACAACGCGAAACACCCAACCTGAACTCTGATCACCTCCCAGCAGCATCCGACGCAAGTGTCCGCCCATCTTACGTCAGACCATGGCAGGCAGGTGACCCAGCCATGCATTCCGTCTCTTTCATCAGCGCATGGCCTCAGTTGCGCAGAGCCGTCCGGACAGCGCAGGAACGGCTGGAACGTTGGGCGGAACCCTGGGCCGCAGCCGCGTGGTTGATGGGTCATAGCTACCCGGAACGGTTTTTGGCGGAAGCTTGGCGTCTGTTGCTGATGAACCAAGTATACGATGGAGTCTGTGGTTCTTTAGACAATACCACCTATCGGCACATGTTGGCGCAAACCGAGCGAGCGCAACAGCTCGCCGATGTTATTTTTCGGCAAGCGCTGAACGCAATCGTACAAGTACAGCCTGAAGAAGCAGCAAGCGTGAAGCAAGGGGATACCGCAGCGGCGCAGCGCGCCTCGTTCCATCCTGCTGCGTCCTACCTCTGGGTAGCCAATCCGTTGGGTTGGCAGCGTGACGAAATCATCTATGCGGACGTCTTCATGCCTGCTGATACGCAGCATCTGCAACTCACCTCACCTGACGGCGACGCCATACCCTACCAGGTGTTTCGCTCCCACCCTTCTGCTGTGCAGACTGTTGGCGGCAGCCTTAAACGCCGCTTTACCATCGCTTTCCGTAGCGGCCCCATTCCGGCTGCCGGATTCAGCCGCTTCTTAGTGCAACCTGTGGCGCATAAACCATTTTTCTTGGGCGAATCGATTGCAGCCG
Organism: Bacillota bacterium; assembly: GCA_012838035.1. GTDB lineage: Bacteria > Bacillota > Limnochordia > DTU080 > DTU080 > DUQB01. Next base: position 8,182 of record DUQB01000194.1, read on the forward strand.
GCCACACTTTAGAAAATAAATACCTGCGGGTCGTCGTAAAAACCAACGGAGCCTTACGTATTGAGGACAAACGCACGGGGTACGTTTATGATAACTGCAACGTGTTTGAGGATGGCGGCGATTGCGGCTCGACCACTGCGTATGTTGCACCGGAGCAAGACAGACTGATCACCACCTACGCTGGACATGCGCACAGTCAAATCGTCGAAAACGGCGTGCTGGTCGGTACCATCCAAGTGCGGCATGAACTCGAAGCGCCTACGGCGCTTCATCCTTTGCGCGATCACCGTGCTGAACAACACGCCGTCTGCGAGATAGTATCTTACATAACGTTGAAGGAAGGTGCTGATCGCATAGAGATACGCACTCAAGTACGCAACAACGTCCGAGACCATCGACTGCGCGTTCTTTTCTCCACAGATATCGCGCCCGCTGACTACCATGTGTCTCAGCCATTTGCCGTCGTGGAACGACCTGCCCAGAACGGTGCCGAGCGGCAGACGCTGCCTAAACAAGAGTTCGTGGATATTAGTGACGCCAACCATGGCTTGCTGGTGGTGAGCCGAGGATTGTACGAGTATGAAATTAAGCCCACGCCTGCAGGTACCATCGCGCTCACCCTGTTTCGTGCCGTTGGCGCATCTGATGATAACGCGTCTGAATCGCAAACTCCTAATCTGTTACAGTTCTCGTATGCCCTCATACCACATGCCGGCAACTGGGAGAACGCGCTTGCCGGCGCTGGAGAGTTCTGTGCTCCTCTGCGTGCATTCACCAATCAGGATATTCGCCTTGACCCTGCCGCGGTTCAACCGGAGCAAACCGGTTACGGCTTGGTCGCCTTGGAACCCCTCCCCCTGCTGCTTTCCGCGATAAAGCGGAGTGAAGATGGGCGCGCGCTGATTGTACGTGCATACAACCCCACCGCACGTACCATTACCGGTATACTGACCTGTCGTCTGCCGATTCATGCCGCCTGCCTGGCGACGCTGGCCGAAGAACCGCACACACCTTTGACGCCGCATGATGAGCACAGCGTTTCACTCACTTTCGGTCCACGGCAAATTATTACCATACGCTTGGAACGCACTCCCGGGTCGCCCTTGGCATAATCTAAGATACCCACCTGGTTGGGGCCACCTGATGGTGCGCTTGCTGCAAGCCGGAGGCGGGACCTTGAATAAACGCTATGAGTCGCGTTCTTTAAGGCACATCGTACAACACGGTGATCCCGACCGAGACAGGTTCTGGGAAATACCCGATATCCCTTGGAAGGAAGACCTGCCGGACGATGAGCTTGATCTGCCCCTGGATCACGACACGGATGACTTAAGCGCCGCGTCGGAACTAAGCGATCTTGACATGGACGAAACGAATACTGCCTTAACGCCCGTTTGGCAAGACGAACAACCGTTGCTGCACTCTGAACACTGTCGCTTTCCACCGACTCGCTATCCCGTTTGGGAGAGACGGGTGCGTCTACTGGGCGAGACGCGTTTGTATTTGGCTGACTGCAATTTGCGCGGACGGTCCCGACTGATACCCCATGATGTCCGCTTTACCTCTCCGCCTACGCTCCCCCGTGAAATCATTATCTGTGGGTCGGTGCTTGCCCGCTTCGAAGCGGGACGCCAAATGCGCAGGCAAGTAGCGTTACCGTTCCAACGCCACTTTACGGCCTGGCCCGTACAAGATGGAGATACGGTTTGCGCCGAATTGCTGCATTTTGTCGGCAGCCGCATCTGCCCCATCCTAGTCTCGGGGTCAAATGGACGCATCCGGCGCGCTTGTGAGCTAAAAATCTTTTTTGATGCTCTGGTACAGGTCTTTCCCCGCATGCGTCACGGCGGACGGCGCCGCACGTGTTAGCCTAACGGCAAAAAAACCAAGGACCCGCCATCGCCTTTACTGCGAGTGCGGGTCCTCTATGTTTTACTTGCGTTTTTACTGCAAGACGTCGCTCAGCTTGATCGGTCGATTATGTTCGTTTACATGCACGATCTTGGGTTTAACCTGTCTAGCCTCTTCATCCGACATCGCCGCATATGCCATGAGTATCACGATGTCACCAGGCTGTGCCAAGCGGGCCGCGGCCCCGTTGAGGCAGATATCTCCACGACCTCTGGGCCCGGCAATAGCATAGGTTTCGAACCGGGCGCCAGTATTGATGTTCACTATCTGCACGAGCTCAAAGGGTAGGATATCCGCTGCATCCAGAAGATCCTCATCAATGGTGACGCTACCGACATAGTTCAGGTTGGCGTCGGTTACAACCGCTCTGTGGATTTTTGACTTCAACATTGTACGCAGCACCGGTATCCCGCCTTCAAAATTCTAATCCCCTGTGCGTATGAGCGAATCGGCCCACACGCTCCGTAATCTTTTTTACATCGTGAACAACATGTTGTCAATGAGACGCGTTTTACCAAAAAAGACAGCTACCGCTAGCAGCACATCCCGCTCTACCGAGCTGACCGGCTGCAGAGATTCGGCATCCACAACCTCCGCATAATCAATCCGGGCCAGTGGTTCTCGACTAATGGCTTCCCGTAAGAAATCACGCAAGGCGTCGGCATTGCGCTCTCCGGCCGCAAGCCTGGCCATGGCGGCTTGTAACGCTTGGTACAATACAACCGCCGCCCGGCGCTCTGCAGGCGATAAATACGCATTGCGCGAGCTCAGCGCCAATCCGTCCGCTTCTCGCACCGTAGGAACGCTTTCTACCTGCACAGGTATGTTCAAATCGGCGACCATCCGCCGGATTACCGCCAGTTGCTGCGCATCTTTCTGCCCAAAGTATGCGAAATCAGGTTGGACGATGTTGAACAGCTTGGTGACCACGGTGGCGACACCACGGAAATGCCCCGGGCGCGATACGCCGCAAAGCGTATTCGTCAATGCGTCCACCGTCACCGAGGTGGCCATTTCACGCGGATACATCTCTTTGTTAGACGGCGCAAAGATCAAATGGGCGCCGCGCTCGGCGCAAAACTGCGCATCCGCCTCCAAATTCCGCGGATAACGCTCTAAATCCTCGCTCGGCCCGAACTGGAGCGGATTGACAAAAATGCTCACCACCACGTAGTCGCTGCCTTTGCTTGCGGCCTCTACCAGAGCGCCGTGTCCGACATGTAAAGCGCCCATGGTCGGCACGAAACCGATGGTTTTTCCAGCTTGGCGCGCTTGGGCTACGTGTTGCCTTACTTCAGCGATGGTATGTACGATCTCCATCTCATAACCTCCCGGGGAAGCCGGTAGCGTTGCCTCTGGACAGCGTTGCTACTTCTGCTTAGTGTACTGTCAAGTCTTAATCTCGTCTGGTTCAGCAAAGCGTTGCGTAGGTCTTATCGTCACGAATGATCCGACTTGGCAGGTGAAACATATTCGCCGTAAGTGTGTTCCGGCCCGGGGAACGTCCCGTCTTTTACCTCACGACAAAATGCCTGCACGGCCTCGGTAATGGCTTGACCGATTTGGCCGAACTGCTTGACGAACTTAGGATGTAGATCATCCACCATACCCAAGGCATCGTAGCAGACCAGTACCTGTCCGTCGCAAGCTGCTCCGGCGCCGATACCGATGGTAGGAATGCGCAGAGAGGCCGTGACCTGAGCTGCCGGCTGCGCCGGGATGCCTTCTAAGGTTAAAGCGAAGATACCGGCTTCCTGCAATTGCGCGGCGTCGGCAAGCAATTTTTCGACGCCCTCCGGCGTTTTAGCCTGCACGCGATAGCCACCCATCCGGTGGATTGACTGTGGCGTCAAACCTAAATGCCCTACCACCGGAATACCGATTTCCACCATACGTGCGATGGCTTGGGTAATCAGTGATCCGGCACCTTCTATTTTCACCGCATCGGCGCCGCCTTCTTTAATGAGACGCCCGGCGTTATACACCGCGGCATTAATATCCACACCGTAAGATAAAAAGGGCATGTCCGCCACCACTAAGGCGCGTTTACAGGCTCTGGAGACCGCCTGCGTATGGTGTATCATGTCTTCCAAAGTAACCGGGAGAGTATTATCATACCCGAGCTGTACATTGCCGAGAGAGTCGCCGACCAATAGAGCATCGACGCCGGCCTTATCAAGGATCTTCGCCATCGTGTAGTCATATGCCGTCAGCATGGTAATTCGTTCTCCACGTGCTTTCATGGCGGCGAAATCCGGTACACGCACTTTCTTAACCGCAGCGTCCATCTCATTCACCCTTTCCTAACCCCAACCGCACTTAAGAGCGAAACCAGCGTATCGATCCGCGCCTTTTTTTGCGGTCGCTTCTCCATAGCCATGCGTGCGGCATACTCGCCTAACGCTTTATAGACGCTCATAAATTCCGGGTTATCCATTAGGGCGGCTAGGTGTTTTGACACCGTGTTGAAGTCGCCTCGTTCAATCGGCCCTGTTAATGCATGAGGCAACCCAGTGTCTTTCACATTCCGTACCGCCCCGGCTGCTAAGGCAACCAATCCTTGTACGGCTGCCTCCCGATGCACACCGGCTGCTTCTAATATATCTGTTGCCATGCCGAGCAACACGACCACATAATTACTGGCAAATACCGCTCCGGCATGATATAAGCTCTTCATTCCCGGATGCAATTCCACGGGAGTACCACCAAGATCTTTTACCAAAGAGCGGGCTTGCGCCAAATCCTCTGTTTGCGCCTCAATACCGAAGTAGGAACCCGACAGCAGCGCCACGCCGCTTTCCGCACTCGCCACAGCTTGCATAGGATGGATACTCATAACCTTTGCCCCGCACGCTCCGGCGGCTTGCAAGCTGTCAATGCTTAAAGCGCCGCTGCAATGTATGAGCGTGTGGCTGGAGCGCAGCCTGCCGGAATCCGCCAACATGGCACCCATAGCCTCAATTTGATCATCAGGGGTGGTAATGAACACCAACTCACTGCTGAGCACATCGAGTATTGCGGTAGAGGCGCTACCTGCCCCGACAAACAAAGCCGCCTTCTGAGCATGCTCCATACTACGGCAGACTAAGTGCTCAATCCGGTACCCTTTCATACTTAGAAGGCGTGCGATACTTTGACCAACTCGCCCGGCGCCGAGAATACTCACGCTTTTCCGCATCACGGCTACCTCCACTGCCCGCCTGCTATCGCGGTAATTATACCATACCGTCTCTTTAATGGCGCGCCGCGATGCAGGCTGCAATCGCCTTTAACTTAAAGCTTACTTATGCAAGCCGACCTACCGCGGATGTGGGATACGGTTAAGAATCCCCTATGCCGCCACAGGGCACTGCATAAACAAACAGGGGTAGTGTAGGAAGCGATGTCCCAACCCTACCCCTGTCTATCCGGTTTTGCTGAAACGGATACAGGCTTAGTCTACCAAGCCGGTACGTTCGATCGACTCAACGAAGTGCCGCTGAGCAAAGAGGTAGAGAATCAACGGCGGAAGTACGACCAAGAAACATGCGGCCATAACCAAAGGCTCGTTGAAGAGTTCTCCCGCCATACCACCCGTTACTTCGTTAAGTGTGGACTGTAGAATCGACAGCCGGAGAGGTACGGTGAAATTTTGCGGCTTCATGAGGTACATCATAGGCTCATAGAAGTCATTCCAGTGCCATACCAGCGAGAACAGGAAGGTTACCAGCAACGCCGGCTTGGACAACGGCAACATGATGCGGAAGAAAATGCCCATGGAACCGCAACCGTCTACACGGGCCGCGTCCTCCAATTCCCATGGTTGCCGCATGAAGAACTGGCGGAATATGATCACGAAAAGTGGTCCGCGCAAGCCGTGTGCAAAAAATGATGGTACGATGAACGGGTTATACGTATCGATCCATCCTAATTGCCGATACAGAATGAACAACGGTACGATGATGGTCTGTGGCGGAACAATAAAGGTGAAGATGACCATGCCGAACAGTAAGTCACGGAATGGAAACTTACTGCGGGCAAAACCGTACCCGGCCATAGAGCACGACACAAGTTGTCCAACGGCGGACACAAGAGCGATGATCAGGCTGTTCTTCAACGCCAGATCGTATTTCATTCCGTCGAATGCCAGTTTGTAGTTCTCCCAATACGGCGCCCGGGGAATGTAGTACACGGCCGGGTCTACAAAGTCTTCAATGGTCATCAGACTGGTAGATACCATGTACAACACCGGGTAGAGGAACGTATAGGCAATATTAACCAAAACCAAATACATGAGCAGTCGGAAGAACAAGTTCTCCGATTTCCGTCTGTATATGAGGAACCACGGCTGCCCAACCGTTTTACTTCTTAGACCTTCAAGCACTTTTGCCATCGGGCTCGCCCCCTTAAGGATTCACGTTAGCTGTACGAAAACCGACTTAACGCGTTAATCACGTGAGCCGCTATAGAACACCCACCAGCGGGATGAACCCACGACTACCATGATGATCGCGAAGATAATGGCGAAATATACCCAGCCTGCAGCCGCCGCATACCCTAAGCGGAATTGACCAGTAAACGCGTAGTTCTTGATCAGGTTCAGCATGGGATTCATCTTATCGGTAAACGAGTCTACGATGGAATAGATAATCGTTACCAAAAGAATCGGCGTCAAGTTCGGCAAGGTAATTTTCCAGAACATCTCCCAGTCGGTAGCGCCATCGCAGCGAGCCGCTTCATACTGGGTACTGGATATACCCTGTAAACCCGATAAGAAGAGTAGAATTTGAATACCTGACGACCATAGTACCAGGTTGATTCTGCTCAACAGCGAGTTTACCGTATCGGCGAAGGGTCCCAAATACATGGTGACCAGCCCCGGCAGGTTGAGGGCTGAAAGAGTATCGGAAGCTCCTCCCAACGTACCGGCGCCTTGTTTGAACAACTGCTCAACTACCAGACCTGAGGCGATGACTACGGGAAGGAAGAAAACTCCCCGGAAGAAGGCTCGCCCGACCAGCTTCTGGTTGGTGAGAAATGCGGTGAACAAAGCAAACACCAGAATAACAGGTACGTTGACGGACATGTCTCGTACCGTTCTCAACAGCGTCGGCACGAAATTGGCGTCAATGGTGAACGCCTCGACATAATTCTGCCAGCCCACGAACTTCAGGGAAAACCCGGCCATCATGTCAACCGTGTTGAAGCTGATGATGAAAGAGTCGACAAACGGTTTGGCGATAAAAACCGCGAACCCGAGTAACCAGGGGAAGATGAAAAGAATACCCTGCACTGCACGTTGCTGATTTAGTGTTAGTCGTCTTCTCATTTTCACCTACCCTCCACTCCTTTGATTAACAGATAGTCGAGCGCCGGTACCGACAGGTCGCCAACTGTTATCTCGTGATGATTATAGTTTACTATAACTCTCGTGCCGTCGGAATAGACGGTCTCAAATACGTTCTCGTCATGCCGAATATGGTCGGTGATGTTCAGCCTCTGCAAATACCCCATTTCAACGTTGACTTCCTGGTACTCTTGCTTCACCGTGTCCATCCAAGTCGTATACTGGGAACTGAACAACAGCGCATACGAAGTCTCACGCAGCAGAGACGAGTTCTCCCAAGTCAGTTCGAATACGGGCAACATACCGTACTCAATCATACGGAGATACTCTTTCCGCGGGTCGTTGCGCAAATTGCTCGGATAGCTGTACAACGGCACCAGACCATGGACGACGATCTGATAGAACGGAATGGAGTGATCGACAAACACGTGCGTACTCTCATCCAACGGCGCATTATAGATCTTATCGGCTACGGCGAGGTAGAACAGGTTGCCGCCTTGAATGACTACGTTACCCATCTCCCTCTTGGTGAGGGCGGCGATACTCAACCAAGCTTTGGCGGTGTCTTCGCGCTCGGCCCGATAATACTCGTTACGATCGTAGATCAGCATTTCACCGAACTTCTTAAAGTCCATGCCGGACACGCCGAGTTGGGCTAGCTCCGGAATGGCTTTCTTGGCGAACTTATCGTAGGCGGCCAACGGAGAGATGATGAAGTTCCCTCTTAAGTTGATCGGTACCTTTGCCGCCGTACGTACTACGTCGGTACGGGTGGAAAAACCACCGTTGCCCTTAACCGCGTTGACGAAGTTGTCCTCTAAGAAGACCTTTATCCCGTTTTCGCGCGCCCAAGCCGTAAACTCCTGGAGGCCTTTAGCTCCACCGATACTGGCTCCAACCGGACCGTGACGAGGCAATACCCCGTCGACGCCATTCTTCGTCCAACCGACTAAGGTGACGTCGATATTATTGATGCCTTCAGCCTTCATCTGCTCAAGAATGGAGCGTGCTTGAGCAAATGTGGTCATATTAATCAGTTCGTCGAGTACCAATCCTTCTTTTAACACCGAGTTGACGATGCGGATATGAATCGGAGCCTCGTCTTCAACCAAGCCCAAACGCCCAACGACGTTATACTTCTGCTTCAAGTACTCTCTATAAGTGTTGGCCATGCCGATGTAGTTGGCATCTTCCTCATTCAGCAGATACCAGCGTACGGCTCTATCCGTCCGAATGGCTTGGCTCTCGGTAGTCGGTACGGTTCGAGTACGTGCGAGATAAGCCGTGTACTCCTTACGCACTTGGAACTCAGCGGATGCCCGGTAGAACGGTACGATGTAACCGCTGGGAGCGGCATTGATCTTTACGTCAAATTCGCCTTCGGTGACCAAACCGAGGAAAGCCTGACTGCCGTTGACGATGCCGAAATACGGTCCAGGGACCTGACGCCGGCTTTGGTTAAAGGACAAAAAGTACTCCTGGGTGCTCGCGGCGAAGCGCACTTCATCCGGCCCATACGCAAATTCTTGGAACTGCCTTGAGTACGAGGGATGGTCCTCTTTAAAGTTGACTAAAGCACCCGAGCTGTCGGGAATAACCAAATAACCCGTATCAGTATCGATAGCCGCGCCGAAGAACGGTACCAGCTCAATGGTGACCAAAGCGAAGCTGCCGGTTTCCAGCAACCTATCTTGCGGTATGCGCGCCTCCAGGTAACTGGAACCTAAACGATACTCAACAGGAATCTGGAACCCTAAGGCTTCCATGTGGAAAGTGATGCGTACTCCACGTTGGATAGGCTCGTAGGTGACTACAGCCTGCTGGTTTACGTTGTTGGTCGTCTTTTTGTTACGTTTCTTATCGTCCGTGTACTGAATGATCACTTGAGACTGCAGATGCTGCTCCCACAACCCGCCTACATTCAAAGTAGTCTCTGAAAGGTCGGGGTTGGTGCGCCACATATTCTGCGTATTTTTATCCCGCACCAACAGCTGAGCCTTCTCCGTATCCAGATAAAGCTCCAAATTCCTATTTTCAGAAACTAAGCTGAATCCGATAGGTATACCATCAGGAGCGAACTTGGGATCTTCTTCCGGTTCCTCTTCTTCCACGTCACCGAACAAGGAACCACCAAAGAATCCCCATCCCTGAGCAGTGGCTAACGACGTTATGGCTAAGAGCAGTAACATGAGCACTCCTGTTACTCTAAGCCACCTGATATCTCTCATAGAAGCGGCCTCCCCAAAACGCATGTGTCACTACAACTCGGCGTACTTGTCACCTGAACCGGCAACTGCACGCCAAGTCGCCAGTCAGTCCACTTCCGGTGAGACAGACGTTCGTGCTTGCGCTACGCCTGCCCCACCTGTTCACTATAGACTATGCTCTGATTGCAAGCTCGATAATGATCTCACGCACCGTGGTCACCAAGCCGTCCGTCAGTACGTACATCAGGCCCAAAACGCCCAGAATGCAAGCCATACCGAAAACGGCCAGACCGGTTGTGAGCAGCGACTTCTTATAGGTAAAGTTGTGCAGGTGCCTTACCGACATGAAGATCAGTAAACCACACCACATAATGACCACGTCGCCCGCAAAATCCAGATACGATTTCTCAGCCCTACTGAGTATATGAGACAACAGAGTGAGCGGCACCGTAAAGAAGATGTAGGGACCCATACTATAGGCGACGCCCATCATGACGTCACGGAAGAATCCTTCACCTTCTGTAATCGCCGCCACGGCATAGTTCGCCACGCCCCAGAGAACCCAAGCTCCGAAGATCTGTGAAATGACGATCAGAAGGCTCACGTCTTGCGGATCGACGCTCGCCGTTTGATAACTGCGGTACTGAATATCAAACAGCATGATCGCAAACACGGTGATCATTAAAACGACGCCGACGATCGCGTTTCCCTTTTTCTCTTGCTTGATGGCCCAGAATCCGTCCATAGGCCGGAACATCACAAGCATCAATAACTGCAGCGTACGGATCACGTGTCCGCTTTTATCCCACGGTCTGGAGTTAACCCACTTGGCCGCCTTAATCGCTAAGAACACCGCCACTACGATGCCGATTAAGGCCAACACGGCCAACGGGAAGTTGTTACGAATCCAATCGTGTCGGATCTCAGCGAACGCCTCGGAGTATCCGTCACGATTCTCTGCGATGCGATACTCGTGCAAGGCGTCTTCCCAGTTCTCCAGCTTCATAAAGGCTTTGCCCAAGCCGGAGTGAGCCAATGCGTAGTTGGTGTTATACTTCAGCACTTCACGCCATGGCTCCGCCGCTTCCTCATAACGTCCGTCGGCGTATAGTTCAGCCGCGTCGTGCACCATTTCGGCAAACTGAGTCGGTCTGAACACCTGCACATTGTTGCGGTCTTTGTCCAGAACGTATAGATAACCTTCATCGTCGCTTACGATGCTTGAGGGATAGCCGAAGAACCCGCGCTCCTCGCCTTTGCCGCCGAACATCATCAGCAGGTTTCTATCCTGGTCGTACTGGAAAATCCAACCGTTCTGGGAATCCAGAGCGGAGATGATCCCTTTTTCATTAACAGTGAGATCTACGAAGTTTGACAGAACGTTGGCCCGGAACGGGAATCCGTAGTCGTACTTCGACGTGCCGTTAAGAACGTCCGTACCGACGCTGTTAAGCTTCTTGATCTGGTTAGTACGATCGTAAACCGTCGATGAATAGATGTAACCATACTGGTCGATGACCATGTTTGAGTGCGGAGTGGGAAGCGTTTTTGAAAGCTTCTCCTTCTGCGCCTCTGTAGCAAACATGTTAATGATGATGCGCCGCAAGCTGAACGGCACGCGGTTAGGAGCGAAGAAGCCGCGGAAAATGCCGTTCGTATCCAGCGTAATCAAACCGCGGTAGTCGTTGGAGTTGGCTACATAGAGGTAACCGCGTCTGTCTTGGACTACTTTGGTGGGTTGGTAGTGGAAATCCGCGCCCAACAGCGCGTGTTCCGGCTGCGGGAGAATGGTTTCCACTTCGCCGTCCTGTGCAAACACCACTAGTCGCTTATTCTCGGTATCGGCGACGATGATGAAGCCGTCGTCGTTGACGAAAACGCCTTGTGGTTTGTTCAAGCGCTCCGTGCTGCCCGGCGGAGGATATACCGCAAGCAGATTGCCATAGAGATCCGTCTTCAATACGCGGTTTCTACCCGTATCGACGATGTACAAGGTATTGTCGCTAGCCAGGTACATGTCTTGCGGGCCGTCCATCTCCAAATCAAGGCCGAAATCTCGGTGATACACATATCCCAACTGAGATGGGAATACACCGATACCTCTTTGGAAGTATATGCCTACACGGCGCGCTTCAGTTGCCGGCGCCAGAAGCATGGTACAGATCAGCGCAAATATCAGCGCTGCCACAGCTGACCGCTTACTCAACGTTGCCACACCCTTTCGAACACATCGCCCGCAACCGGGGCCAAGCACACCATTCCTTGCCCATGTTTCCGGTATTAGGAGTCGCTCTTTCACTGCCTTTGACACTCATATTAATACGGTCTTTCATTACTTAATACCTGCGTGCGCCATGGTCGAAATGACACGTTTCTGCAAGAACAGGAAGATCATAATCGTCGGCGCCGTTTGTAGCAGCGATGCGGCTGCGGAAGCCCCGGCACGAGCAATGATGTTTGAACCCGAGAACATGGTGTGAATGGCCAATGGTAGGGTCTTCATGGCTTCAGACCGGGTGAAGACCAACGGGCTCCATTCATCGTTCCAACTGCTCAGCCAAGCAAAAATGGTTAGAGTTGCCCATGCCGGTCTGGACAAGGGCATGATCAGTTTCCAGAACAGATTCCATTCAGAAGAGCCGTCAATCCGTGCCGCTTCGATTAATGAGGTGGGCACCTGTTCCAGGAACTGCTTCATCAAGAATACGCCCATCGACCCGGCGATACCGGGCAGAATCAAAGCCCAGTACGTATCGATCATACCCAAAGAGTTAACGATCAGATAGCGCGGGATGTTGGTAACCAAGGGCGAGAACATCAACGACGCGACAACGAAGTTGAAGATCAGTTTAACGCCGGGAGCTCTGGATTTGGCCAACGGATAAGCGCACATACATGCCACTACGACGTGTGCGGTCACAACCACGACGGTAATGAACACGCTATTGAACAAATAGCGAGAGAACGGAATCCAAGCGGCATTCGTAGCCACCAAAAGATCAGTGAAGTTGGTGGTCGTCGGGTTCATGACATAATACCGCGGCGGGAACAAGAACAGCTCTTCCAATGGTTTGAATGCATTAATCACCAGCAGGTAAAGCGGTAATATCATGACGAGGGCTATGAGCCCCAACACTATATATATACCGATGGGTTCTCTTTTTATTTTTCTTCTTCTAAACCTTAGTCGCATGGATCTTACCTCCTTACCCTAACTTAATACTCGTCCTTAGTAGAAAGAACGCGCATGAAGAAGCGAGACAACGAGAACATCATCACGAACAGCACTACCGATATGGCGGAGGCATAACCCATTTCGAAGCGGATGAACGCATAGTCCTGTAAGTGAGTCATGATCGTGTGCGTTGCATACAACGGACTGGGCAGCCCGGTAAGTGAGATGGCGACGCTGGAAACCTCCAGAGCTCTTACGACGGCCATGACGGCGCCGAAAAGCAACTGCGGTTTCATCATCGGCAGAGTGATATACCAGACTTCCTGCAACCTGTTGCGTATACCGTCCATTCGCCCGGCTTCATACAGCTCTTCGTTCATGTTCTGCAGACCGGCCAAGAACGAGAGGAAGCCCGCACCCATACTCATCCACAACGACACGAGAATAACGATGGGCATCATGGTGTCTACGTCCTGCAACCATAACACGGGTTGCGTAATGGCGCCGATGCGGGTGAGAAAGTAATTGAGATAACCGTACATGTCACTGGAGAAGAGAATCTTCCAGATGTTGCTCATGACCAAGCCGCTGGTGATTGACGGAGCATAGAATGCCAGCGTATAGCCCGTACGATACTTCAGAGAGTTGATCAGCCATGCCAGGGCGAACTGCATAAAGAAGCTGACCGGTCCGGTAATGATCGCAAACACCAACGTGTTCTTCAAAGCGATTAAGAAAATATCATCTTCCAAAAACAATAGAGCGTAGTTCGACCAACCGATCCATTTTGGCGGTTGGAGAACGTTAAAGTAGGTGAAACTAAGATAGATTGACGATAATACGGGGATAATCGTAAAGATCGTGAATAGGGTTATAAACGGCGCCATGAAGACATAGTGAGAACGCCATTGCTTCGCATATCTCACGCTCTCCTGAAAGCGGGCCTTAAAACTAGGTTTGCTCGCGACTCGAGCGCCAACCTGGGTTACTTGAGCCATCGACAGTTCACTCCTTTTGCCTATGCGCACCGTCCCGGGTCTTAGGCAAGAAAGCCTAAGACCCGGATGAACGGGGAATTTGTTACCCGTACTGCAATTGAGCGCTAGACTAGTTCAGACCAGATCCTGACCTGCCATACAGTTCGTAATACTGCTTCCTCGGCAGCACTACCTCACCAAACTCTTCGTTCTTCTTAGCCAACTCTCTATCGATGTCCTTGACGGCGATTTCCAGCGCTTCCCTGGGGTTCATACCTTCCAGTACGACTCGGTTCCAGGCATTGTTCAGGTGTCGAGTGGTGAAATAGCCGCCCAGAACGATAGGCTGTTCCCTGAGCCATCTCCATTGCTCGAGAATGGCTTCGATGTCGGCCTTAGGATACGGAGAATTGGTCAGCGCCTCTACATTGGCGGTATTCCAACGTGCTTCCACACCGATTACGGCTTCCAGTTCCTGGCCGAACCTGGACTGGATGTCGTTGCTCATCCACCATTTGAGCAATTCCCAAGCCGCTTCCTTTTGTTTGGAGTCCTCGAATATCATGCAGGTACTGGCTCCGCCCTGCGCCGTACGGTCGATCGTGCCGTCAGGCTTACGAACACCCGGAATCGGCTTCATTTCCCACCAACCCGTCAATTCAGGCGCCGCGGTAGACAGCTGAATATATAGGTTGTAGTCGGCTATACCGATCGGCATTTCACCCGTACGAATGCGGTTGTAAAAGCTCGCGGCCACTGGTACGCGATAGTTTGCATACAGGTCGGTCCATTGCCTAAAGGCTGCTAAAGCTTCAGGCGTATCGAGCGCGGAGTACTTTCCGTCACCGAAGTAGAAGTCGCCTCCGTGCTGATACAGGAATGGAGTGAATCCACCGCCGTAATAGAAGTTCATGCCATATTGCTGGAGCGTCGGCAACATCTCAATGACATCGTCCCATGTTTGCGGTACGGGTAGGTTATACCGCTGCAAGATGTCCTTGCGATAGAACAGCATCTGGAAGCTCTGCGTTTCCGGCAAAGCGAAGTTGCCGCCTTTGTACCGGAAAGGAATGAGGGCGCCGGGCCGGAACCAGCTTGCGACTTCCTCATAGTCCGGGAACTGCGACAGATCGTAGGCGCCGCCGCGAATAGCGAACTCAACCGGGAGGTCCGAGCGAGAGCCGAATACTAGGTCCGGAGCTTTGCCCGCCGCAGCCGACAGGAGCAACACGCTGGGACTGTTGGGGTCCAGAGCGCCGGACGGAATAACGTTCATGTTCACAAGGATTTTGTGATCGTGCATCGGTGAGAAGTCTTCTTCGATCATCTCTTTGATGATGGCGGCCCACTCACGGTTGTGACCCACCCACAGCTCAAGGATGACAGTCTCATCATCCTCGGCCTCATGAATGTCGCCTATGCCCGTCGAATTCTTGACGAAAGACAGCAAGAAGGCTCTGAGACCTACGATGAACCGCTCCCAGGCTCCGGCTCTCACGCTCGGAAAAACCTCATCGGGAGAAGCTACCAGGAAGTAGTCGATGGTCAACGGCGAATTCTGCAGAGTTAGTACCCAGGAGGAAAGGAGCGAATCCTGAGTGGAGAACTCGCCCAACCTCGCCGTAATGCTGTCGGGCTTGCGAATCATGGAGTTAAGGATGCTGCTCGTCATATCGAGCGTATCGGCAATCCGGGCATGCGGCGCATAGCCCCGAATCCACTTCACTTCAGCCGCGAGTTTGTCGGCCAAAGCTTGTAAACGCGGCAGCAATTCCGGAATCTTTTTGTGAATCTCCCAGTCGAAGTTGGGGTCGGGCGTCGGGCCGGTAATGTACACGATCGCCCTGTTAAGGAGCATCAACTCCTGAGAAGCTTCCTTAAGCACTTGGATGGTACGGGACATCGGACCGACTAGAGCCGTCATACGCAGCGTATGCTCACCTTTGGTCAGATAAAAGAGGAAAGGCTCGCCGTCTTTGCCTAAGGTTTCAATATAGGCGTCGCGATCATATTCGAACAGATACTCTTCCAACTCTGCAAAGGGTATCTTGCCGTCAATGGTAATTCTCCTGACGCTCGGCAAACGGTCCGAATTGTTTTGCAGTACCTTCATACCTATCTTATACAAACCGTCTTCGGGGACGCTGAATTTCCACTCGGCCCACTGTTCGCCCTTACGCCAGCGGCTGCCGCCGAAGACATTCAACACTTCGGCATCGACGACTGCCGGTACCGCTCTGGGATCCTTGCTGTACTCGGCTCTGATGGTGGGGTCCGACTTGCGCTCCGGGAACTCGGCCTGAACGGAAATCATCTCGACTTCCGCGACACGATACCCTTTGCTCTCATAGGTAGCCGCCACTTCCTCATAAGACGGCAGTATTTCCGGCGACAAAATTTTGATCTCAGCCAACGCCATCGGTTCACGCATCGAGTTCATCGATATCGTGTGATAGCCGGCGGATAAGTAGAACATAAAGGGGCTCTTATACATACCGGCGGCGTCGGCAACCAGTTTCTCCTGCCATGCCGGATCTTCAATCTGCCGCGGGCGAATATCGTTGCCCTGATTGTCTTTCTTGGGCTCATTCGTGGCGTCTTTCCAGCCGCGCTCAAAGATCAGGCGGTTTGCTTCGTTAAAGGGATATTTGCCGTCTATTTTCAAGTCGCGCTGAATACCGGCACGCTTGCCTTCCAATGGATAGTATACAAGCGCGATGTTATACAAACCGCTTTTAGGAATGTATACTTCCCATTCAATAATGGTCTCTTCGTCGAGCCACAACAGAGTGTTACCCGGACGACCGGCATAGTTCCTCACGACTTGCACTCGCGCATCGCTGCCTACCTCTGAAGCATACTTGCGCTTATATTTAGTGGCGT
This sequence comes from Bacillota bacterium, assembly GCA_012838035.1. Taxonomy (GTDB): domain Bacteria; phylum Bacillota; class Limnochordia; order DTU080; family DTU080; genus DUQB01. Next base: position 24,661 of record DUQB01000194.1, read on the forward strand.
CAATGGTGATGTTTACGCCGGTAACCGGTTGATAACCCGCTTCTTCCCACTCCTTAAGTACCGTGGCGTAAAGCGGATCGAATACTTCGGACATGTCGAAGAATCCAAGGTCGGTTTCCAAGCTACGCTCCGGCGCGGAAAAAGACGGCCCGTCGGCCGCGGGCGTTTCCGTAGCTGGAGTGTCTTCTGTCGCAACGGATTCCGGTGCCGGTGCGGTACTGGTTGTAGATTGCTCGGCAACTTGATCGGTAGTACCGTTAGCTTGCTCTGCATGCAACAACGTCCCGCCGGATTGTACGATCACGACGAGAAGGAGGAGCATGAGCATCAACAACCTTGATTGGCGCCGACGAGAGCGACGGATGTGATCGGCCATGTTTGAGACCTCCGATAAACATTTTGGGTTAAACCTAAAGCACCTGCCTCGCTGGGACCTAAAGATCGTAAAGGTCCCCTCCGCATACTTCCCACAGTGTACGGGGTTCTTCCGGAATAACCGCCCGGCTGCAGGCTGCGCGGTTTCCTGCCATGATTGCGGAGCTTCGTTGCCGCCCCAACCTCAGGGTAATGCGCATCCAGGCCGAACTTTCAGGAAGATGAACGAGAAAGGCACGCTGGTTCCACAAGGTGATTCCAGTAATAACGACGAGAGATGACCCTCATCTCCAACCTCAACATAAATAACTTCTGCGGCTAGTTGATTATTCCTGCTTGGGCCGTCATGATTACCAAAGAACAAAGGAGAGGAGTCGTCGTCATGGTCATTTCTCTGTAATGGGCGGTGGTTCCTTCCTCCACACCCCGATTTAGACTGGTAAGTTACAGCATTATAAACGCCAATAACGACTGGGGACTTGTAAATTTTGCCTTCCCTAGGCCCTTTTTCCTATCTCCAGGCGGAGAAAAAATTTTTCCGGGCGGAGTTTTTTCATACTCAAAATACTCTTACCGCAGTGAATTTCCTTTTCTCCATTCATCATATATGTACGCATCATAGACAAGTCTGCATGACAAAAATTGGGCAGTATAAAAAGGTCCGCTCCAGTTGCTTGAGCGGACCTTTCATTTACGCCGATTACGATACGAACACGACAGTCCGACTTATTTAAAATAGTCCTCTTGGCGAATGGGTCGCGCATAGGCGCCCATCTCCGCACTCCGACAGTTACTTATCCAGTACTTCGGGGTTGACGATATTCGGTGGCCTTTTACCCTCAAGCGCGGCAAGGACGTTTTCAGCCGCGATGCGGGCCATAGCGCCGCGCGTCTCTCTGGTGGCGCTGGCCGTATGCGGTGCGAGAACAGCATTCTCACACTCCGCCAAACCGGGCGCCATAAGCGGTTCGTCCTCATATACGTCTAATCCGGCGCCGGCGATGCGACCTTCTTTGAGCGCACGGACCAGAGCTTTCTCGTCGACAACCGGCCCGCGGGAGGTGTTGATGAGGTACGCGTTCTCCTTCATCATCCCGAACTCCCGGTCACTGATGAGATGCCTTGTTGACTCATTGAGATCAACATGCAACGTAATGAAGTCCGATTCCCGGATCAGATCATCCAGTTCGCGATACTGCGCGTCGTACTTGGCCGCCACATCGGGCATCTTGTTCATGTCGTAGTAGAGTACGTTCATGTCGAAGCCGCGGGCTCTTTGCGCAACGGCCTGTCCGATACGACCGAATCCGATGATGCCGATGGTCTTGTGGTGTACGTCCTGCCCCAACAGCAGCAACGGCCCCCAACCTTTAAACTGACCGGACCGATTGAACTTGTCGGCCTCCACAATACGCCGCGCGGTAGCCATGAGCAAGGTCCAGGCAAAATCGGCAGTAGTTTCGGTAAGTACGCCGGGCGTATTCGTTACCGGAATACCGTATTTCTCAGCATCCTTGAGATTTATGTTGTTGTAACCCACCGCGTAGTTGGCGACCACTTTCAAATTGGGGTTCGCCTCGAACACTTCCGCGTCGATGGTATCCGTAAGCAAGCTGAGCAGAGCATCCTTGCCCTTGACGTTTTCCAGCAACTCTTCACGCGTAGCGACTCGGTCGTACGGATTGACCGTGACGTCGCACTTCTCGTAGAGCAGTTTCATTCCCTCGTCTGGAATGAGCCTAGTTACATATACTTTTGGTTTTGCCACAACTAATCCTCCTCAAACATATAGTGCACCTCGCGTCCCTTCCTATATAAGAACACACCTGCAGGTGAATAGGAAGACGCCAATGCGTATCAGCCGGTGATGCGTCATGCCCTGGGTTACAGAGACAGTTTTGCCCAGGCTTTGGCTAAGGTACGCTTAGCCCCGGCTATAACCGCTGCGGATGTTTCCGGCGCTACTGGTTGTACCTCAAAACTCAACACGGGACGCTCTTCGGCACCTTCGCGCAAGTAACCCACTTTGAAGAGCCAGTAAAGGTAGTCGGCCAGCTCATCGACGTCGTTTTCGCCGCCTTCGAAACCAAACCCGGGGTGAAGGTCGCCGTAAGCGACGTTGCCGGGATCCCTCATAACGCAGTTGCCGCAGTGCGCATGGCCGATATAGCCTTTGACCGCCGTCAATGCTTCTTCCGGCGACTCTTTAAGCAGCGGCAGATGGCTCAGATCCACCATGAGCGCGAAGTTCGGCGCCTCTGCACGTACCTCTTCAGCGATTGCCGCAGCCAGACTGTGAGGGCCTACCAGCGACTTTTTATCGATATCGCGATCGAACACTTCCAGGTATACCGGCAAGTTTCCGACCTGCTGCGCGTATTGGCTCAGCTCGATTAAGAAACCGGTGAGCGCCTTCACAGCCGCATCTCTATCGGCATCGCCGGGATCTTTTCCGGAAAGAAGGGCAAAACCTTGCGCTCCCATCTCAACGGCTTCATCCACAGCAGCCTTTAGCACCTGCATGGCGCGCTGCCGTTCCGCCGCATCCAGGCTGTTGGGATTCAGCTTCTGCCCCAAAACCGCGGGTTGGGCGCCATAGGCCAAATCCAAGTGCGCCGTGCGGCATAACGCTTTAATCTCACGCCGCAGCTCAGGTGACGACACCCCGCGCACTTCAACAACCTCGAAGTCGGTATCTGCTGCTAATGCCTCCAAGGTAGGTAATACACGACTCTCATCTTTTGCTACTTCCGGATAGGCCATGAAGTGGACGATGCCTAAACGGAAATAATTCGACCATGGTATGTTCAAGTGAGACACCTCCTGCAATCTATTATCTTCAACTAATGTGAAAAGGTTTCCTGCGCCTCTAGCGCTAGAGTCCGGCTTCATATGTTAACTTTCTTACAAAACCGCCGTAGCGCCGATGCGCAGTGTCGTTTTTCACATACATGGCGATGGTACGTTTATCTCCTACCAACACAACCAGGCGGCGCGCCCTTGTTACTGCGGTATACAGCAAGTTGCGCGTCATCAAATCGGGCATCACTTTAGGTACCATCACTACAACAACCGGATACTCGCTGCCCTGACTTTTATGTATGGAGGTAGCATAGGCCAGTTGCAGTTCGTTCCAGTCTTCCGCGGTATAGGTTACCAGAGAACCTTCCTCACGATCCGGAAAATCGACCGTCAGTTCGTCGGACTCCGCATCGATGGAAACGATCACGCCCATATCGCCGTTAAAAACCATTTTCTCATAGTTGTTCCGGATTTGCATCACTTTATCGCCGACAAGCAATACATCCTCATCATTTGCCTCCATAAGGGCGGCACGGGGATTGAGCGCCCTCTGCAATACACGGTTGAGGTGATTCACACCGACCGGACCCTTGCGGACCGGCGTCAGCACCTGAATGGCCGCGGGTTCAATAGAAAGAAAACGCGGCAGCCGTTTTGCTACCAGAGCCTGCGCTTGCGCGGCCATGTTTTCCGCTTTATCCTCCACAATTAAGTAGAAGTCCTTGTTTTGGCGATTATAAATAGGTAACAGACCGCGATTAATGCGGTGCGCATTGGTCACGATCATGCCGGCCTCCGCCTGCCGAAACACTGTGTTAAGCCGAATAACCGGTACGCAATCCGCCGCGATAAGATCGCGTAGGAAACTGCCCGGCCCTACGGAAGGCAGCTGATCCGCATCGCCCACCAAGACCAGTCCCGTACCCGGCTTTATAGCCAAGAGCAATTGATACGCCAAAGGCATGTCCAACATAGAGACCTCATCGATGATCACCAACTGCGCCGTCAGAGGGTTCCTCGCATTGCGCCGGAACATCAGCCGACCGGTCTCTTCATTAATACCATATTCCAAGAGGCGGTGGATAGTGGTGGCTTTAGCGCCGGTAGCCTCCTGTAAACGTTTGGCCGCCCTACCGGTCGGTGCGGCTAACAGCACCTTTTGTCCTGCCGTCTGCGCCTGGTGTAGGACAAGACGCAAGATCGTCGTTTTACCTGTGCCCGGTCCTCCTGTAATAACGGTTACTCCGCCGGATAGAGCCTGCCGGACGGCTTGCAGCTGCTCTGCAGACAGATTGCGCACGCTCAGGCCGGCGGCATCGACAATTGTAGCCGGCTCTGTCTCGGACACATCTAATTCCAGCTGCTGTCTGCTCGCCCGCGCTAACCGCATCATTAGCCGAGCAGTCTCCCGCTCTGCTAAGTGCAAACGCGGCAGGTATACCAGAGGCGCCGCATCAATCGTCTCCAGCGTCAAGCGTCCTGCAGCCGCCAGATCGGTCACCGCCTGCTCGCAAAGGGAAGCGCGCACGTTCAGCTGCTTTTCGACTTCGCGGATGAGAACGGGTAACGGTAAACACATATGCCCGCTATGCATGGCTTCCTGCAGTTGATACAGAACCGCAGCGCGGGCGCGGTCCACAGAATCGTATCCCACACCTAAACGCATGGCGATTTGATCTGCCGTGCGAAACCCCACGCCGAAAATCTCATCGGCCAACCGGTATGGGTTCTGTCGGACCGCCTGCATGGCCTGATCGCCATAGCGTTTGTAAATGCGACCGGCTAAGGCGCCGGATACCCCAAGGCCTTGAAGAAAAACCATCATTTCCTGCACGGTCTTGTGCGCTTGCACGCCTTTGACCAAGCTTTCTCGTCGGCGAGGTCCCAACCCGGCGATTTCCGCCAGCCGTTCCGGCTCCTCGGCAATAATCCTCAATGTATCGGTACCAAAGCGATCGACGACCCGCTGCGCCAATCCGGGACCGATACCGGGCACGATACCCGAGCTCAGATAGCGCTTGATGCCTGCCGGGGAAATCGGTGCCGCCCGTTGGTATTCCCGCACCTTAAACTGCCTGCCGAATTGAGGATGGGTTTCCCATTCCCCTTTGATCCGCAAGGTTTCCCCTTCCGTTACGCTGGGGAAAATGCCCACCACAGTGATCTCTCCCTGGTCTGTGCTTAGGCGCAACACCGTATAGTGAGTCTGCTGATGGTGAAAGGTTATGTTTGTGATGGTACCGCTTATTTCTGTAGACATACCTCTGGGTTTCGACGATTTTGCTTACACGTCCTGCCGCGGCGCCGCAAAACCGGCTTGTCCCTTATGGTTCCCTGCTGTGCGGTCTTCAGACCATGCTCCACCAGAGACATCGCTCAAATGCTTGGAGATACGCGATGGGTAACGCTTAGGCGTTCCGACTGCGCTACCCATGGATCAGTCGACCGGCACGGCTAATTTTGCTCTTTGCCGAGATTGTCCAACGATACGATGCCTAGCCTTAATGCGATTAATGCCACTTGCGTACGATCATCAATCCCCAGTTTGCGATAAATGTTACTCACATGGTTCTTGACGGTATGAGGGCTGATAAAAAGCTTCGCGGCAATCTCGTCGTTCGATAATCCCGAAGCGATCTCTTTCAAGACGTCTCGTTCTCGCAACGAAAGATCCGCCAAGCGTTCCCTGCCTTTTTGCAATTTCTTGTCCATTGAGAAACCCCCGCAGCCAGAGTGGAGTAGCATCTCAGATCCATGTTATTCGCCGCAAGGATTCCGGTGATAGGACAACAGGGCGATTTACCTGTTGCTTTAGAGATTTGCCGTAGCGGTCGGCGCTCAAAGGGGGGGCATGCTCCGAGAGGTGAAATGATGCGGATACTGCCTATGTTCTAAGCGGAAATTCGCGTATGATCCATCGCCACCGCCACTTCCAGGCGGTCGCCGCAACAGGTACCGGTGCGAGCAATGGTACCGGCGGGTAATTCCAGCACCCACGCCGCTTCCGGCACCACGGGGCCGAACCGCCATGGTCGCAGATGCGGGACGCAGGCCACCACCGTCTTATCTTTAGATACATAGATTACGTCGATGGGAAACCGCATCCCCCACATGTGTACGCTTTTGCAGGGCCAAAGCGCTAATCCCATGCCGGCGCGCAGTCCGCGTTTACCCAGCAGACCCACAGCTCGCCGCCAAAAAGTGGTAGCCCAGTGGACGTCATCCGCCAAGAGCATTTGGCGCGTGAGGTTGTACACCGTATTGCCCAACATCATCATCTGTTTCAACCTCGTTTTCTACAAATAAGTACAGATGGTGCAGCCCCAGGCCGTCGGGCCTACAGCGCGGCAAACGCATCCAAGACGTTTATGCCGGCAGGACCCAACAGCACAATAAATATAGAAGGAAAAATGAACAAGATCAAAGGAAACAGCATCTTAATCGGTGCCTTCATGGCTTTTTCCTCTGCTCGTTGGCGCCGTTTCCTGCGCAACTCGTCGGACTGTACGCGCAGCACGTTGCTCATCGAAACACCCAGCTGATCGGCCTGAATTATGCCGGTGGCAAAGGCGTGCAAATCTGGTACGCCCGAACGATCGCCCAGTTCCTTCATCGCCGAACGGCGAGGCGTACCCATGCGAATTAAGCGCAGATAATGCTGAAATTCATCCTGCAGCGGGCCCTCGCCCCGCTCCGTCACTTTTGCCACTGCCGCGTCAAAAGCCAGGCCTGCTTCCACGCTTACCGTCAGCAAGTCTATGGTATCGGGCAGTGCTTTGAGAATCACCGCCTGACGCTCGCTTACTTGCCGTTTCAGCCAGAATCCAGGTCCAATCCAAGCCAAAACCGTCAAGGCCGCCAAGTTCACCAGCGAAAACGATCTCCCCTGCAGAAGACCGTACGTCACGGGAACCAGACAAGTAAGCATCACGCGGATTACGACAAACTGCGCCGGGCGCATTTTATGCTGCAAACCCGCCATAATCAGCAGTTTTTCGATCTCCCTCAAATGACCGGCGGAGAACTTGCCGCTCACCCAAGCGGCTATCTCCTGCGCCAGCTCTTCGAACGGTCGAGGGCGCGTTTCCGGCTCCTTAAGCGCGAAGTCGGGAATTGCTTCAGCCTGGCTACCTAAATCGCTGAGGCTGCGCTCCTGATAGCGTATCAGACGTTGCGCCGGATCGACGGCGATGCGACCTTTGCCTAGATGGAACACCAAACAAGAGACGCTGACCATGGTGCAAAGACACATGAAGATAAGCATGCGGCTACACCTCGATCTGGATGATCTTGCGAATGATCATGATGCCGATGAGCTGGCTGACTAAACCAAGGCCTAAGAGCACCCAGCCGATCGGTCTTGTAACCAAGAGCGACATATAAGCGGGATTCACCGTGCTGATCATCAGGGCGAGGCCTAAAGGCAACAAGCCTACCACCCAGCCGGATATCCGCCCTTGCGCCGTTAGGGTGCGAATTTCACCTTGAATGCGGATACGCTCTCGAATGGTGTGAGCAATTTTCTCCAGCACTTCAGCCAAATTGCCGCCTACTTGGCGCTGTACCAATACCGCGGTTACCAGGAGCTCAAGATCCTCCAGCTCCATCCGTTCGACCATGGCCGTAAGGCTCTCTTCTACGGTTACTCCCAAGCTCATTTCATGTACAGCTTGGCCGAACTCTTCCCCGAGCGGCGCCGGCATCTCTTTGGCCACTGTTTCCATAGCTTGGATAAAGCTGTAGCCTGCCCGCAGACTACTGCACATAAGCGTGAGCGCATCGACAATCTGCTTGAGAAACGCTTCTTGCCGCCGCTTATGTTGCTTACGCGCAAGCAGTCGACTAATGGGGTGGTTAGGTTTGGGTTCCTTCGGCGGCCGCGGCGGCGTGCTGCGAATGCTGACGACGATCGGTTCGCCGCTCTCTTCCACAGCCAGCGGTTGGGAATACCCGACGGCGTGCTGTTGCAAACGCTTGTCTATCTTGACGCCCGACTTGCTCCAGATGCGCAGCGCAAACCAACTAACCAAAGTCACCGTAACAAATGTCAGCAAGAAGATGCCGACCATCTGCTCACACCTCGTTTTCGGGGAGGTAGAAAAGCTCCGGCGCTACCTTAATGCCGGCTGCCTCAAAGCGTTCCGCAAACTTCGGCCTAATACCGGTCGGCCGCAGTTCTCCCACCACTTTTCCATCCGCTATGCCGTGCTGAACAAACGCAAACACATCTTGCAACACGATGACGTCGCCCTCCATCCCCTGCACTTCGCTGATGCGGGTAATCTTACGACTGCCATCGCGCAGACGGGTTTGCTGAACGATGAGATCGATGGCCGCGGCTATCTGTTCTCGAATAGCCCGTACGGGTAGATCCATACCCGACATCAGGACCATGGTTTCCAGCCTGGCCAGCATATCTCTGGGGGTATTAGCGTGCCCCGTGGTCAACGAACCGTCGTGTCCGGTGTTCATCGCTTGCAACATGTCCAAAGCTTCGCCGCCGCGCACCTCACCAACTATGATCCGATCCGGTCGCATACGCAAAGCGTTTCGTACCAATTCTCGAATCGGCACTGCCCCTCTGCCCTCGACATTAGGCGGACGACTTTCCAGCGAAACGACGTGCTCCTGACGCAACTGTAGTTCAGCCGCATCTTCTATGGTGATAATGCGTTCGTCAGACGGGATAAAGGATGAAAGCACGTTCAACAATGTGGTCTTACCGGAACCGGTACCTCCGGAAACCACGATGTTTAAACGACAACGCACGCAGATGGCCAGAAACTCCGCCATCGCTTCGGTGAGCGTACCGAACTTGATCAGATCATCTACAGTAAGCGGATCGCGAGAGAATTTACGGATGGTAATAGTTGGTCCGTTGATGACCAAAGGCGGAATAATGGCATTTACCCGGGAGCCATCGGGCAAACGCGCATCGACCATGGGCGAGCTTTCATCGATACGGCGCCCCAACGGAGCCGCGATTTTTTCGATGATGTGCTGAACATGGTCGTTGTCGCGAAAACGTACATCCACCTGTTCCAACTTACCGTGTCTTTCCACGAACACTACGTTGGGCCCATTCACCATGATCTCCGATATCGAATCGTCATGAATCAAAGGATTGATCGGCCCAAAGCCGGTCATTTCATCTAATAGCTCAGCAACGACGCTCGCTTTCTTCTGGCGATCCAAAGTCAGTTGCTCTTCCTGTAAAATGGCATCCAATACCGCCGCCACATGGTCAGACAGCGCCTTGCGCGCCGCGACGCCCGTATCACCGTGCTGCTCCACCGCGCTTAAAAGCACCGGATCGACTTCATCCACCAAACGCTTGTGCACCAGTTGCTTCAACTTTCTTAAAGGATCAACCGGTCGTTGGTTCTGCGTGACGGCAAACTGCCGATAACCTCCTGCGAGTGGCGTTTGTGGGTTGTTCGCGGATCTTTTGTTTCCAGTCGGATGAACAGGCGCCGCACCGTCACCTCTATCTCGCTTCTCTCTTACCTGTGATAATCGCGAAAGAATGGTCATCAGCTCATCGCCCACTTTGTTTCTCTACGCAGCATGGCAAATACTCTCCGTTTTGGTTTTTCATCGATTTTGCCGCACAAATGGTCTACCAGCTCTTGCAACGCTTTGGCCGAGTTGCTCCTGGGATTGCCGGCCACAACCGGCACGCCGCGATTAGCGGCAGCCTGCATCACTTCCGGATCATAGGGAATGTGTATAGAAACCGGCAGTTTTAAGTTTCTCTCAATGACCTCGGCGGTGACTGCTTTTTTGGCATCCCAGCAATTAAGCACCACCTTGGCCGCATCCATGTCGTACTCCAATTCATGGAGCAACTTCAGCAATTGTCCCGTGTTCCGCACCGGCGCCAACTCCGGAGTCATGACGAGCAAACTTGTCGGTCTGCGATCGAGCACCGGAAAAACCAGATCGTGCAAACCGGCCGGTGCGTCTACCACCACCCACTCATACAGGGACTGTAATGCGCCCAACACGCCCTCTATAAGCGGAACATCAACAGATTCCGCCTCCTCCGGCCGAGTCGGGGCGAATAGTACATGCGCACCACTGTCGTGTTTCTCAACAACGCTTTCTATATCATCGCTGGTGATCGTTTCGTTGCCTTGTAACGCGGACAACGTCTGCACGGGAACAATATCCAGCATCATGGCCAGATCGCTGAACTGGGTGTTAAGATCCAAAAGACACGTAGAGTCGCCCAGAGCGGCCAGCGCCAACGCGACATTCGCCGCAATGGTGGTACGCCCGACGCCGCCTTTGGGCCCCAAGACCAACACATGCTTAGTAATGACCGGCATACCTTCCACATAGCGGCGCTGGGTTACCTGCACAGCCCGCGTAATCGTGTCGGCCAACTCGTCGGGTGAGAATGGTTTAACCAGATAGTCGCGCGCTCCCGCCGCCATCGATTTGCGCAGATACTCTTTCTCTCCCTGCACGGACATCATCACCACGGCGATTTCCGGAAACTGCACAAAAAAGCGCTCTGCCGCGGTGATCCCATCCATTACGGGCATGTTGATGTCCAGGAGTACACAGTCGGGGCGAAGTTCGACCGCTTTGGCAAGTGCTTCCTGACCGTCGGCGGCCTCTCCAATGACCTCAAAGCCGCCGTTTAACTCCAAGAGTTGCCGGATACTCGCCCTGGTCTCCGCCACGTCATCCACAACCATTACTTTGATTGGTTGCATCCTGTTACCCCTTTCTGCGCTGAAAGAGAGGTGAGCAAGGCGCATGCCCACTCCACAGCCACGACACGTGCTCAAGGCGCCATTTCCAAAACGTCCGCCGACTGATCCGCTTGACTTTGCGCCGTCAGCGTACCAGGCGCAACGACAGCCTCGGGCACCGGACCGGCGCCGGCTGCCAGTACCTGAGGCGTGACCAGAAAGAGCAGTTCAGTTTCACCTTTACTGAACTCCGCACTCCGGAAGAGTTGCCCGATCACCGGCAGGCTGCCGAGCAACGGCACCTTGCTGATGCCTTTACTATCTTCTTGATTGAGCAACCCACTGATTACCACGGTGTCTCCATCTTTCACGAATACCCTTGTGTTCGTGCGCCTGGTGCGAAAAGCCGGAATAGTGAAGCCGCTCGTTTTCACACCGTTTGCCCAGTCAAGGGTGCTTACTTCGGGCTCTAAACTTACGATTACGTCGCCCTCGGCAGTGATCTGCGGCGTAACCTGCAATTTCACGCCATAGGTGTGAAATGCTGTGGTTAACGTACCATCACCCTGAGGTGTAATAACAGGTACCTCACCACCTGCAAGGAACGATGCCGGCACTTCGGGGAGCGTCACCAAGGTCGGTGCGGCTAGGAGTCTACCTTTACCACCTTCCGTAACCGCGCGTACTCTGGCGCCGATGGCCACTAAGCGAGTAAATGCTCCGCCAACGGTCATTTCGCCAAAGTAATAGTTATTGGCGTCGATGACTGTTACGGCCGGATTTTGGCTGCCCCAAGCGACACCTAGCTCAAGAGCGCCCGCCTTGTTCACTTCCAGGACGTGTACCTTCAAGGCGACTTGCAGGGGGTGGGTCAGAGTGATGAAGTGAATCACTTCACGCCCAAAACCTCCGGCAAGTTTGAGAGCACGATCCAACTCCAACTGATCCCGTAACTTACCCTCCAGCACCACCCGATCTCCTGCCATATACACATGTACTTCAGGTCTATCCAGAAGGGCGCTGATCGTTACGGTCATGTCCGGGTCGCCCTGAGGCGTCTCCTCCCGCACCGTAGTGACGTCCAAAATGTTAGGAAAGTAGAGCGACGCTAATTGCAGTGCCCGCTGTTTGGCCTGAGTACTACTCACGCTGCCGTCAAGCACCAATCGCCCTTGGACATATTGCAGGTGAAGGTTAGGCTCCGCGATCAACAAGCTGAGCTCAGTAAGCCTCTCGCTCACCTCATCGACGGATAGAACCGGTTGAGCGTCAGGTGTCTGGTCCGATGCGGTATGCCCGGCCATATTCCCCGTTGCCGCGTCCGCAGCGTTTTCAGCGGAAATGACTCTTAGCAGATCAACGACTTTACCGTAAGCTCCTGCCAGTTGTATGGCGCGCTCCCGATCTGCCGCAGAAGCTACGACCCCTTCCAGCACAATCGTGCCCTGATGCATCCACGCCTCCACATCGGGCAAACCAAGGCGTTTGTGGAAGTCCTGCATCAAAGCGACCGTGTTTTCGAACACACGTACATCCAGCTTCTGTAAGCCTGTTTGATCCCAGATATGCAAGGTGGTCTGTCCGGGCGTCCGGCCGGTCACGAGCACCTCGTAGCGACTGATTACCGCGATATCGGCAATACCGGGATCGGCTACCGCTACGCGTTCCGCGTCCAAAACACCTAGCACAACCGATTCGCCGGCGCCTACCGAAACGGGACTGACCAGCGGCAGTACGGCAGGTTGATCAGCGCGCGCCGCCTGCTGATCGGTCGCTTGCGCCATATCCTGCGCCGTATAGCCGGAGGAAACCTGAACACTTTGGTCGGTGTGATCCATATCTGCGTTAAGACCAGCGATCTCTACCAGTTCCGGACCTACCGTTCCCAAGTCTGCGGCCAGTATCACACTTCCCGTAGTACACAGCAAGAGGACCGCAAGAACAAAGGTCAGCCCGTAGAAGCGTCGTCCCGCGGTGCGGGCCGTAGACGCCCCAGCCGTATATTGAGTGTTCCCCCTAATCAACATGGGTGTTAGCCCCCGCTTCTATCACTTCTCAACCTCTACTACGGATTTATCTACTACACGGATCACTTCCACCGGCCACGTACCTGTTTCAGCCAAACGCACCAAAGAAGCATCCACCACTTGCGAGAAATACAGAGCGGCGATTTTGCGCGCCCGCTCCTGACTCTGCGGCGTAGCAGCGTTACCTGTGATTAGCAACGTGCCGTTCACAACCTGCAAATGCAGGTTATCGTCATTGATGAGTGCCCGCATTTCAGCCAGCAATTGCTCATCCGTATGAACCGTATCGGCAGTCTCTTCCGTTACGGTGGACTCTATCTGCGCCGCATTGATCGTCAGCAAATCGATGACGTCACCAAAGGCGCCTGCTATACGCCGCGCGCGTTCTTTTTCAGCAACTGAATTGACGCTGCCTTCCAGCACCACCGTGCCTTGCCACACCCACGGCTCCACGCCCGGCATACCAATCCGCAGACGTAACTGCTCTTCTAACTCGGCTGTGTTCTCTACCACGCGGATATCCACGCTGGTTAAGCCGTTCTGATCCCAAATATGTAAGGAAGTGGTACCCACCTTGCGTGCGGAAACGAGCACTTCGCTTTTGCCGATCACGGCGACGTCCGCAATACTAGGCTCGGCGACGGCCACGCGAATCACATCGGCTACAAACATGACGGTTGACTGCCCGGCGCTGAGCATCAATTGCCCTGTCTGCATCACAGACTGCAACGATATGGATTCGCCGGCTTTGCAAGGCCAAGGCCAACCTGCGCTAAAGACGCAAAACAGTGGAATAGTAATTAGGACGACCAAAATCCAGCGATGAGACAACCCACTCACGTTCCACATAGTCAATCCCTCACTTCGTATAAATTGGATTCCGGACCCTGTTTTCCAGGTTGACCGGTACAGGCGCGATGCTGTTTTACTAGTTTGCTCCGTCATCTACCATCACCACTTGGCGGTTGACGCCCCGAAACAGCTCGACCGCCCAACCAGACTCCTGCTCCGCAGCCGGCACAGGCTTGGTATCGGCGCTGGTTTCCGAACCTGCGGCAACGGCAGCGACGCTTTTAGTCGGCGTCTTTGCGCCGGGCACGATGTTGGCCAGACTCTGGCCGCTCCGCCCCTGCGTTAACTGCGTAGTAGTGGTTTGAGCCACATACTCTTTACCTTCCTGACCGGCCGGCCGCAACACCAAGCGCAGCCTGCCCTGCTCCTCGGCCAAGGTGATTTTCTCCGCTTCGCTGAGGTTCAATGCCAGCGTCACAGTAGTGGCGACACGAGCTTTGGTATCGTCCTCGTCTTCCATGCGTTGGGAGATGGCCAGCACCTCCACGTCCTGCAACACTGTGGTAGTCACGGTTTTACCTACTACCGACTCGTCAAAGGTGCCCAGTACGTCCACTCGATCACCCGGCTTAACAAAGCCGGCCACGCCGATTACTTCGTTCACCGCTACGCTGACCGCACGCTTACCGGCCGGGATGACAAAAGTGAGGCCTGGTTTTTCGTCTCGAGCATAGAGACGGGTATTGAGCACTTGTTCCCCAGGCAGAATATGCTCTTTGGCCAGACGGCCCACCGCGTCCTCAACGCGCCCGAGCGCGGCAGGGTTCGCCTGAGTCCGCGGGACGACGCGCACCGCAAGCATTTCAGCGGTAATCATCGTCTTCGAACGAATCTCTTGTTGGGCGACAACCACTTGCACATCAGGGGATTTTTCAGGCGCGGCGGGCCTCACCGCCGCCCGTACGAACGAGTAGACCATAAAAGCAGTTAATAAGCCCAGCGCCAGAGAAATTACCAGCAATTTGCGTTGTGTCATTCTACTCACCCCTTCCGCCACGGCGGTTCGACTTCATGCAGCGTGCAATCCGCAACCTTCACCTTGTTACCGCACCAATTTGTAAGCATGTAGACCATAATCCTTACCTGGACCTATCTCTCCATCCACGCTGCGTTTTATGAAGCGACCCACTACAGCGCCCTTGTATGCGCCTTGGGCGTGATACTCTTCCAAGAAGAAAGCGGCAAAGCCGAGGATCTGCACCGTATGCCTTCCGCCTGAGGTAAACTCGCTGATAATCGGTACGATCAGGTACTGGGGACAATGAGGACCGGCGTTGACGAAGGTGCACTTAGCCGCGTCGGGGTGGTTCAACCGCGCCCTGACGCCATCCCCTGTAGGGCCGACCATATTACCCGTCTCGGTATCGATATAATCGCCTACCCGCAATATGCCTTCGTAACCGTATTGCAGGTTCATCCGGTAGTTATTCGCGCCGCTACCCCCTAAAGCGAGAGCGCCGAAGTTGCCGCCATGATGTCCTCCCGGGACGTCGTCGACTGGTTGCGAACCATACTTGAGCATGTATTTGGCGCCGTAGACAAAATCTTGCTCCATGACCGACAAGGGTACCGCCCCTCGTATGCCGCTTACCGGACCGGTGCGAGCGCGGGCTTGTGCTCTGACCACCGCCGCGTCAAAACCCAACACGGGAGCAAAAAACAACCGGACACGTCTTTGGGCGCTTACAGCCACCTCGTTATCTAGTGTGGACACAGCGACCGCCAAGTCCTCCGCATCGACCTGGTTAAGTGCGCCGTACTGGTAGGCGACGGTCTGAGCCGCGCTAGGGTCGGCAGGTAGCTCCTGCACGCCGGCGAGCGCCGCGGCATCGACGGCATTGGCCAATAATCGCTTCTGTAATAGTAAAATTCCTAAATCGACGCCTAAGGCCATGAAACCGACAACCGCAACCATAACCAGAGCGGTCATGACGATAATGCCGCCCTGCTCTTTGTGTTCCGCGCTAAAAAGGTGGCGATCCATTGGCAACCTCCACATCGTCGGCGTTTTATTCGATTCGCATTACAGTCGAAGTCCGTATCGGCATCGGATTGGGCAAGAGTACGGCCGTAACCGGCATCAGCAGATCAATGGAGTAATCGACGCTCACCTGTAGCGGGACGCCTCTGGCCCTACCGGCTGCTCCAGGCGCGATACCAATCGTCACCCGTGCGGTATCGAGCGTACCCAGCGCGTTCTCAATGCTTTGGATGATCTCGGTATCGTTGTAGCCTAAGGCTCCCAAACGTGCTCCTTCTCGCGTGGCGTTGGTCATTACGACCCAGGTGGCGGCGATGCGACTGATATCGATCAGACCGGACAGCAGCATCACAAAGATGACGACGACGAGCGCAAACTCGACGAGAGCTTGTCCGCGTTCATTGTCAAACACTGTGATGCACCTCCCTATGAGCGATTCCCGGAATTACTCATATCTCATACCTATCAACCGTGTGGCATACGCCGGGCGGCAAAACATACTACAAGAAGTGAGAACGGGCCGGAATGCGCCGACCCGATTCCTGTGAACTCCATAGGGGAGAGCCGTAAAAAGGTGAGGGCTTCTTGAGAAGGGAGAAACATCAACCGCCTACTCCTGCATTATCGTTCAGTTCTTGTTCTACCCTGCCGAATATGTGAGTAAGCCCACCGGTCAAGTCTCGCAACACCACGATCAACACAACAGCCACTAAGGCGATAATAAGGCCGTACTCCACCATGCCCTGGCCTTCTTCGTCGTGCCATAACCGCTGCAGCAAATGCATCATGTTCTCACCTCCCTTGCTCCGGATTTTCGATTGTACGATTTCCACCGTTCGCTAAGTATCTTGGCGAGTATAACGATAGCATCATAGAAAAGGCGAAAGAATCCGGCTCCAGGTTCATTTACTTGTATCCTTAGTCCCGTCGGCGGTCCTTTTTTGGCCCTTGGGACGAACGCCGCCGTAACACTAGGACTGCCGACCGGGACCGGCTTGAGGCCAAAGTTTGTGGACAACAAAACCAAAAGGAGCGTTCCATAGGCAAACGGCCTGTTAGAACGCTCCTTCATCTCCCGGTATGGGCTGCATGTAAACGTTGTGTTAAAGTTAGATCATCTAGTCAGTCCATCCTAATGCCGGACTACTCCACCTGAGCCAGCCCGTAGCGTAAAGCGTATACCGCAGCTTGTGTTCTATCGGAAAGGCTTAGTTTTCTCAAGATGTTGGTCACATGGTTTTTCACCGTTTTTTCGCTGATAAACAACGCCGTAGCTATCTCTTTATTCGTGTGCCCATTGACGATTTGTTGGACGATTTCCAACTCCCGCGCGGTGAGCTTTTCGTGTTCGGGCTCTTCCGGTTCGGGTTGCGCATTCATCGCGGCGCCTTGCGTGCGCTTGGTGTAATACGCCAAGCGGTGGAATTCGCTGAACACTTTGGTCATCAGGTTGGATGGGATGAAGGCTTCGCCTTCGTGTACCCGATGAATCGCTTCAACCACTCGGACAGGTTCCACATCTTTTAGAATATAACCTTTAGCCCCTGCGTTCACCATCTCAACGACATACTCGTCGTCATCGTGGATCGTCAACGCAATGATATCGACTTCCGGCAGGTTTTTGTGAATGACGCGCGTCGCTTCCAATCCTCCGCCGCCAGGCATATTGATATCCATCAGGACTACGTCGGGCTTCAGCGCCGTCGCCTTTTCCACCACGTCCTGACCGTCGCAGGCTTCACCCACTATTTCCAGATCCGGCTCCAACTCCAGGATCTTACGCAGACCTTCACGCAACAACGCATGGTCATCAGCAATTAACACTCGGATTGGCACAATGCATCTCTCCTATTAGAAACCGGGTTCGGTAATTTTAATCATCGTGTAATGACAATAAGGACACGCCTACACCTTAGAACAGCTGCGCCCCCCCGGTTACGCAAGTTCGATGCGGCTCTGCTTGTTTACTGGTCAGTTGTAGACGCTACAACAGGTAAGACGGCAAAGACCGTTGTGCCGCCGCCATTCGTATCGCTGCGTACTTCAAATTCGCCGTTGAGCAATTGAATACGCTCGCGCATACTCATGAGGCCAAAGGACTGTCGCTCGTGCCACACTCTTTGTACAGCTTCGATGTCGAAACCGATACCGTCATCATATACGGATGCGGTGATTTTATCAGATGCATAACCGATGGTCACCTTGATGATGCCGGCCTGAGCATGTTTGCGGGCGTTGTTTACAGCCTCTTGAATCATACGAAAGAGCGTGACCTCCATGGTCGATGAGAGCCGGTACTCCTTTCCGACAACCTCCAACTCCACTTTTGTTCCATCGAGTTCGGACAAATTTTCAAAGAAACGATGCAAGGTAGGTATCAGACCCAAATCATCGAGCGCCATCGGCCGCAAGTTGAAGATGATCTTGCGTATTTCCCGCAATGACTCCTTGGCCAGCATTTTCAACTGACTTAATTCGTGCGTTACCTCGGGACGACCTGCCGCTAAAAGTCGCTCACAAATTTCGACTCGTAAGACGGCATTGGCCATGGACTGGGCCGGACCGTCGTGAATCTCTCGGGCAACCCGCTGTCGCTCATCTTCCTGAGCTT
Source organism: Bacillota bacterium (assembly GCA_012838035.1). Taxonomy (GTDB): domain Bacteria; phylum Bacillota; class Limnochordia; order DTU080; family DTU080; genus DUQB01. The sequence continues at coordinate 43,012 of DUQB01000194.1, forward strand.
TGATGATGCGTTCGCCGACAAGATAGCGGTCCTGAACACTCCCCCAGTGAGAAGAGATCATTGCCAAGGCTTGAGTTGCCATGCCGACCTGATCTTGCAAATCGTTAAGCAGTGTTTCAACATCCTGCAGTCTGTTGTCGCACAGTAACACGAGTTGCGTCGCGATCCGCCGTACTTCCTGCAAAGCCTGCTGACCTTGAACCAGCATGCTATCTACTTCATGGTTGACCAGTTCTCGACTGTGCAATGAGCAAGCCTCCAGAATGCCTTATTTGGTACCAGAATCCATCGGCGCGCCTACTGCGCCGAAAGCAGTTGCCGCGCCTAGTCGATTTCCCTTTGTGACCGCAACGCCGCCATATCTGTTATGACCAACCGGCGATCGGACACTTCCAGAAATCCCCGGCTCTGCAGTTCGGCCAGAATGCGACTGACCGTTTCCCGAGCCGTCCCCACCATACTTGCTAATTCCTGATGCGTGAGCCGAACGGTTATGCGGATGGCTCCTCGCTCTGACGTACCAAAACGCTCACCTAACAGAACCAAAGCGTTGATAAGTCTACTGCGCGCATCACGGAACACGACGTCCATCACCTGCATATTCGTCTGCTGCAAGCGATTGCTCAGAACCCGGATGATTTCTACGGCTATTTGGCCGTGCTCCTCTAACAGCTGCTGGAACGCACTATTGTAAATGACCAGCGTCGTGGTCGGTTCCAGAGCCTGTGCTGTTGCAGAGCGTACGTTTCCGGTAAACAAGGCCATCTCGCCGATGATTTCGCCCGGTCCTACAAAGGAGAGCACTTTCTCACGGCCGTCATCAGCAAGACAATAGATTTTCACCAGACCTTCAGCTACAAGGTGCACGCATTCAGCTTCGTCTTGCTCAGAAAAGACGATTTCGCCTTTACGGTAGTGGTGCGGTGCCGCCAAGCGGTAGATCAATTCTAAGCCATGATCAGACACACTCGCAAACAATGGGTTATGTCGCAGTACATCAACCGTCAGCGTCATACTATCCCCTCGCCTGCGCTGCTCGCATGCCGATTCGGCACACCGTAAGCAGACGATGTACCTTCCGTATCACAACGATTTCTACTTAAAGGAGAACCATTCCTGCCGTACTGTCGGCGATTGATGGTATACAATGCTTTAGGATTTGGGTTGACCTTTCAGACAAGTGCCACACGTAGCTCGAGTTATTTCAATGACGCTGGTTAATTAAAGGACCGTTCGACTACACCGCAAGCGTGTTGTTGAATGAGCGGCATTTGCTCATTCGTTTTTCTTAGGCGACGGTCTGCCGGAAGGGCTGCGTCTGCGGTCCTGTTCTTCCGGTGCGTACTGCTCAACATACTCTTCCGGTTGGAACAGCACGAGGCGTTCGTTCGGCGTGCTCATCTTCAGCCATTGAGCTATCTGACTCGCAGTTACCGAGAGATTATGGTCATGTGGATTCGCCTGCTCATCTCGGTTCACTTTATCGACCAGGTTGCTTGGACGACCATGACTCCTCCGATCGCTTTGGCTCTCTTTGTCATTTTGTTTGCTGAGGTTTCCCTGGCTATTGGGATTACCATGGTGTCTCCTATTACTTTGACTATCCGGCTTTTCCTTGTCTGCTGAGTCCGTTTTGTCGTCTACGTCGCTTGGGCGGCCATGACTTCTCCTGTCGTTTTGGTTCTCGTCGTCACTTGGCGCACTTGCGCTACCCTGGTCGCTTGGGTTGCCATGGGTTCTCCGCTCTCCATGGTTTTCCGCCTTGTTTTGCTCCGGTTTCCGCGGGTTTTGTTCGTCCTGCTCGTATTTCGCCTGGTCGGCGTCATTGTCTCCATGTAGCTCTGTTTGAGGTTGCCGTTCAGGTTCATCATCTTCTGTGGCATCAGCCATCTCATCTTCCGCGCTATGGACTTCCTCCTCCCAACGCTGTTGCTCATCCAGCCAGTAGCGGCGCGGTTCCCAGAGTTGGTTGAACTCATCAGCCTGTCGTACTACAGCGGGTGGTGATTCATCCGTATCCACAACAGCCGCTTCGCCATGCGCAAGCAGTACTGTCTGCGACGCCACCTGTGCAGGTGCGGTTAGACTTTGCACCGCGACTCGGCCTTCCCATACCGATACCCGCGTCTTTGCTTCGGCGCTTACTTCCACGGCGAATATCGTGCCGCGTACGCCGGCTACCGCCGTCGGCGTTTCGATGTAGAATTCCATTAATCGGGCTGCGTTTTTCAACAAATGGACAATAACTGTCCCCAGATTAACACGTAAGGCAGGTCGCACGGACGTCCCGTCATCATGTTGCAGTTGGTTTTCCGGTTGGATGACCACTGCAGTCAGCGGATCGAGTAATACGCGCGCCGGACCAGGCACTTCCAACTCTAGTTTGGCATCAGCGCCGGTTTCAGCTACCCAACCTGGGGGAACTGTGTCTCCGACCGTCAGCAAACGCTCTTTCTCGTTTCCGGCTAGTCTAATGGCGGCGGGAGTAAAAGGCCGGGCCGTGACTTGGCCGGCCACATCGATCACCACTGCTGCGGCCGACTGTCTGTCGGCGCGCATCGGCACCGGTGCGGATAGTGCGAAACTGAGCAGCGTAAGAACGCTGCATAGCATGATCGGCAGCATTAGACTGCGAACATCGGCACGTCCTCTTAACTTCAGCAGCTTGTCCCACATACCGGCACTCCCTTCCCATCAGCTTCCGGCACGCCTTTCACGACACTCTCCCATCCATATGCGAGTATGAGCTCTTCATGATGTTCCCGGTGTTGGGCAAGAAATTTCATAAACCTTTATTGGTCGTTGTTTACCTCGCACATTACGCTCGCCTAGCGGTTTACACAAACGTAGGAGTTGCGGATCCTGCAGCTGCGCCGTGCACGCGCCTGAAAGGAGGATCGTGCCGGGACCAGCCAGCTCTTCCAGCCGCGCCGCCACATTGACGACATCTCCCATAACAGTATACTCCAGTCGTTCTTTGCCGCCGACCGTACCAAGGATAGCTTCGCCGACATGGATGCCGATACCTATGAGAGGCAGTCGGGGTACTAGCGGGGGCGGTTGCAACGCGCTTACACGCGCGTGCATTTCCATGGCGCAGTATACGGCAGCCTGCACGGCATGATCATGGGGTATTGGGGCGCCGAACAACGCCATCAAGCCGTCGCCTAGGTACTTGTCCACCATGCCGCCGTGTTGGCGCACGGCGCCGGCCATAGCTGCCAAATACATATTTAGCACCTGAAATACCTGTTCCGGCTGCAGTTGCTCAGCCAATGCGGTAAACCCCCGCATATCCGCAAACAGCACCACAACATCGCGTTGCACGCCTGCCAACCCCAACTCGTTGCTGCGGCGCAGAATCTCAGGCATGACCTGAGGCGGTACGTAACGCCCAAACAACCGCCGCAGCTCGCGCCGCTCTTTCTCTCTGACCCAACGCTCCTCGGCACCGGCCCAGCCCACCAAGAAGGATACGGTCAACAGCGGTGCGCCTACCGGCAACCACAATGCCCGATAGGTGTGCGCCCATTGCGCCGCCGTTAGGTAAAGGAGGATCGTCAGCACTAGGTATACCGTCCGGCGCCTACCCGCTTGAGCCATCAACCCGCCCCAGACGCCTGCCGACAACGTGATCGCCAGGGCGAACGGGACGCTCGGACGCGCCATATGTCGGTCCAAAACTTCACTCGCAGCCAAAGCAGCGTGCAAGTATACGCCGGGAATGGCGCCCCAAGCCCGGTGCGGCGTTACATGCTGATCTAGTCCTACCGCACCTGCCGCAGTCACGCCAATGATGACTATCCGGTTTACGATCAGATGCTCCGGAACGCTTCCGGCTAAAACATCTGCGGCTGAAACCGTGTCGACTAACTCCGTCCAAGTCCGTACATAATTGCCTGAACGAGGGCGGAGGTCCAGCCAGTAACGGCCATCAGCACTGAAAGGATCCGTAGAGTCCGTGTTGCGTTCATCCGCAGACTGTGAAGGAAAAGCTCGGGCTGTTTTATACAGACGAGCGACTTGTATGCCGAAGGGAGGGTAACCTGCTCGCTCTGTCGGCACGCTGCGGACAACGCTATCGGGATCAATATATATCTCAATGTGACCTAGATGGGCGTCGGCAGCCAGTCGGGCCAGCGGCGGCACGAACGCATCGCCGCTGCCGTAAACCGGCAGTACGACGGGGATCTCAGCTAAAGCGGCGCTTAACGCCGCATCGTCCGGTGCGGGCTCCGCCAAAATGAGATCTACCCCGAGCACGGTGGGCGACAGACGGTTGATGCGGCCAATCAATTGGGCTAACTGGGAGCGCGACCAAGGCCAGCGTCCCCCTTTATCAAGAGCCGCATCATCTATAGCGACTATGGTGACGGGTACCGATGTACGTGCGGCTCCCCAGCGCATAGTAAAGGCGGTGCGAGCATCAAAAGCCGTGCGCTCCCAACCGCCGAAAAGGTGCAACGCTCCCACAAGGCCTATGATTAAGCCGCTGAGAAAACCTCTGCGTAACCATACCGGGTTGCCGGTCATCTGAATCCTACCTTCGCCGCCGCGCTACGCGCCCGATATAAATGAGCGCTTGGGCGGCTATGGCTCCCAAACAATCGGCATACCAATCGTAGATGGACATATCGCGCCCAGGTACGAACGACTGGTGCCATTCATCACTGGCGCCGTATACCACGGCGAGGAGTATGGACAACCAATGCGCCTGTTTGGGGCGTAAGCCTAAACCGCCTCGGAACGCCGTATAAAGGAGCGCGGAGAGTACGGCATACTCCAGGAAATGCAGCAGTTTATCCGAGACGCTTACGCCCGTTTGCAACGATCCGCCGGCCAACGAAGACACATAGAAAATCAGGAGCATGTAGAGCAAGGGGAGAGCCAACAGCACCCTGATCTTCCCTTGCTTCGGATTGGCAGATTTCAAGTGGGATCAACTCCAACCAACAGCCGGTTATCCTTGCGCCCCGTGCACCGCCTGGCCGCAAGCGCACTGGACACGTTCTTTAGGTAGGTTCTTTATGCAGTGGAAGAGTACTTTGCGTAAACCTTCGATATTCTGTGCAAACACTCGCAGTACTTCCTCGTGGACCACCGGAGGAATGCTGGGATCATCGTCCAGCCCTGCATCATAATCGGTGACCAGCGCGATGTTTACATAGCACATTTCTAACTCGCGCGCCAAATAACCTTCCGGATACTGCGTCATATTGATGACATCCCAGTTGTTGCGCTGATACTCTTTACTCTCCGCTCTGGTAGAAAAACGTGGTCCTTGAATAACGACGACCGTCCCTTTTTCATGTACGCTAATCCCTTCAGCCTTGCAGGCATCTATGGCAACCTGCCGCATCACCGGGCAGTAGGGATCGGCGGCGCTCACATGCGTCACCTGCGGTCCTGCAAAGAAGGTGTCTTCCCGGCCCCAGGTTCGGTTGACGAATTGATCCACTACGACGAAGTCGCCGGGCTTGATCTCTTTCTTTAGGCTGCCGGCGGCGCAAGGCCCGATAACCTGCGTAACCCCCAAAGATTTCATCGCCCACAGGTTAGCCCGATAATTGATCTTACTCGGAGGGATGTGATGGTCCTTACCATGACGGGGCAGAAAAGCCACCTTGCGGCCATGGATGGTCGTTATGGCAATTTTATCGCTGGGAGCGCCATAGGGAGTATTTACCCAGATTTCCTCCACTTGGTCGCCGAATTGGTAAAAACCCGAACCGCCGAAAATACCGATCTCAGCTTTTTGCATGGTGCAATTCCTCCTAAGATGAGTTACGTTACAGTCTGCGTAGAGCGCCGTGGCGGCATTCCATCCGGCATGCGTCAACCTATAGCGGCAAGCATATCTCCGGCTTGTTTCACCAAGGTGAGCGCCTCCAGAGCGGCTGCGCCGTCTACCGCCGGTTTGGTTTTGTGCCGCACGCTGGCGATAAAATCGGCTAACTCGCCGTCGAGCGGAAAGGCCTTGGTCACCGGGATTTCTTCTCGCGCTTGCCCTGCCTTGGTTATATTTACCTGCTGATTCATGTAGTCCAACTCGCCTGTGAAGCCGTCGAATCGCACCTGCAGGCAACGGCGGCGCTCATCTGCGATACGACTGGCCAGCAGTACCGCCCCGCCTCTTTTTTCTCCGCTCTGTTTATCGCATAGATCCAAATGCGCGATGGTGTTGTCCGAGAGCGGTGAAACCACAGCCATACCCAAGGCTTGCCGCAACTGCAGCCGATACTGCGGAAACAGCCCGACTAAGGCGTCGATATCGTGGATCATGAGATCAAGCTCAATGCCGACGTCCGATGACCGACCGTCATAGGGCCCCATCCGATAAGCTTGCACCTGTACCGGGCCTTGCGGTACTTGCTGCCGCACAATCTGTTGCAGACAACGATAAGCGGGATTAAACCGCTCAATGTGCCCTACGGCGAAAACCACATCCTTAGCTTGGGCCAAGTCTACTAAATGCCGCCCCTCCTCTATGGTGGCAGCGATTGGTTTCTCCAGCAACACATGAATACCCTGTTCCATGAAAAAGCTTGCGGCCTCACAGTGCATGATCGTGGGCAAGGCGATGACCACCGCATCGATCAACCCCACCAAACGGCGGTAGTCCGCAACTGCCGTAATACCTAGATTGCTGCTTACTTCCCGACGTTTTTCGGCGCTGGTGGAAGCTATTGCGGTTACAACGGCGCCGGTAGTGCGTCCTAACGTCTCCAAATGACGCCGTCCCATAGAACCTAAACCGACTACGCCGACTCGAATCTTACCCATATGCGGCCTCCCTTTCCAACACAGGCGTACGGATTGTACAACCGACGACTTATACTGAAATCCACCCTCACTAAGGATTCAGCAAGCCCAGTGGGAAAACCTTGCAGTTTGCTCATTTCAAAGCGATTTGCCAGCGCGGTGCCCATGTGCCTTGAGAGTAACGCAGTTCCAAACCGCCCCAAAGGGAGAAAGCGGTCTTTTGAAGTAGTCGTCGTTCCCACAGCACCCAGGTACACCAACTCTGTTGCGCAATAGCATGAGCGTCATCCGCTGAGCGTGCGCTGTACCAAGGCCAATTCGTACCTAGGGCGAAGGCGTTTGCTCCGAATTGCCGTCGCACGGAGGCCGCCAACACGCCGCTTGTGGCGGTCACTTGCGCTTGCTCACCGCGGTAAGCCCCCCACTGCAGGCTGATGCTACCTGTAGTGTCATTACCTAAGTAAGGTATAGAGCCCTGCCAGATGATACGTCCGGTGAACGTAGCTTCCGGCTGCTCCTTCTCCGTATTGTACTCCAGTTGCGCAGCCAGAAAATCGCTCCCATGGGCGCCCACATACCACAAGCGCCACTTACGTGTTTGCGCGCTTTGCTCCCATTGGGTTCGAATACTGCCGAGGCGCAAACCAAAGCGGGCGATAGGTAGGCGTCCCCCCTGATACGACAGCTGTACTTCCAAACCGTAGGGGTTCTGGGCCGACCGCCAACCTGCTTGCAGCCAAGGCGTCCAGCTTAGGCTCAATGCGCCGTCCGTCTCACCCGCCGCCGGGTTCAGCATCTGGGCCAAGATGCGCCCTAGGGGGACTTGGCAGCGCATACCGGCAGCTATCTGCCGAGAGCTCTCCGTAACACCGCGCCAGCCCACATCCAGAGCTCCCTGCATATTCTGGGTGTTCAGCTGCAGCGCAGCGTTAATACCAGAGCGTTCCTCAGCTTGCCAATGCACCCGAAATACGCCGGCAGGCTGCAACCGCCCTTTTTTCTCCGAACCGGAGTCGCCTGCCTGAGTGCTCAGCCACAGAGGGAACCTTTGCTGCCACTGCCAGGACCAGCGGCCGAAGCCGTGTTGCAGCTGTATGGTGAAATCCAGACCTGTTCCAGCGGCGCCGACATAGGCCGGTACGTCACCGGTAAAGCGACGCAGCGTTAAGCCGATATCACCTACCAGCGGCGTTTGAAAACGCCACGCCGCTTTAATCGTGCGCACCCGCCAAGAGCGCAGACTCTGGTAGTTTGCCTGCAGTAGCCAATTGTCGCCTTGCCAGGTTTGCTCCACGTTAAGGTATATGGGAAGACCGCGTAGAGGTGCGAGAGCGTGATCCGGCGCCATATCACCTGCGCCGCCCGGCACGGTCGGCGCCAACGCCCAGGTTTCCGCCAGGCTGAATCCCGGATCAGCGAACGTGCCCAATTCCCACGCAAACCGACCGCCGCTGCTTTGGCGGACAAATCCCCACCGCCAGCGGGTAGAATCATCTTGTGCCCAAGGATGCAGCCAGCGCAACTGCCATTGATCATTGGCATTACCGGCGGCAACAGCATCCGGATAGGTGTGTATGCGCATTGATGCCGCCAACGCCGGACTCGCCTCCGCCGCGGTGGTCTCCGGTAAGTAAAGTACATAAAGCACATTCTCCAGCTCGTTGGCGCAAACGTTAGTGACTGCGCTTTGCTGCAGCTCTGAAGCGTGCCGCTCCGGCAACCATTCTTGCGGCGACTGCGAGAGCCAGAGCGTTCCCATCGGACTCCAATCGTATTGTTGCGCCGTCAGGTTAACCTGCTTCCCCAAATAACACCCCACTACCTGGTGAACCGCTTCCACCCGCACGGGTAGTTGGTATGGTCCGCTCCCGAGCAGAGGCAGCCTCTCCCATACCGCCGGCACCTGCGTACCTAAGGCCAATTGGGCGTCAATAACGTTCTGCGGCACCTGTTCAGTTGACGCAGTTTGGATTTGGCCGTGCCAGATGAGGTAAGGTTTGGTCGCATTCCGTCCTGCACGCAGTTGGTGAAATTGTTTTCCGCCTTTGGATAAGGGAAAAAAATAGGCGGCGCTGAAACGCAGAGGCATATCTAAAGTCAGTTGCCAGTTTTCTCCCCCGGTACGCAAATGACCTAAGGCTTGCCAGCTCGCCGGTGCGCCGGGTGTCCACAATAATTCCAACCGGTTGCCGGGAGGTTGAGTAGGCATGCCGTCGCCATTGAGGCCGATGCGCACAACCTCCGCCGCTCCGGGGCGAATTACGCCCTGGTAAAGCAGCACGTCATCCTGCAACAACTGATTCAGCGCATCGGCCGCCATAAATTGCGGTATGGTTTCCGCATGCTTTGCCGCGGTCAACCAAACGCTGACTACTTCATCAGCGACTGGTGTGTATGCCCAGCCATCCGATTGTGTTTTGATTCGTTCTCCACCGGAGAGTCTCAGCTCTACTCCGCCAATCCCCTCTTCGGTGGGGTCGCGCCGGCCGTTTTCATTGCGATCCCAATAGAGCTGTACGGCTAAATATCCCGCCGTTTGGCCGGGTCTGCGACTGGTCAAAGTAAGAAAACGTGTCGGGGCGGAGACTAGCGTTAATGTGTCGTCCGCATTCTGTGCCCAGGCGTGAGCAGCGATTTGAATACTGTGCGTATGAGGTTCATGAAAAGAGAAAGGATCAGGCGCTTGAGCCCACCGCGCCACTCCACTGGTTTGAAAAGGAGCGCTCTCCCCTGGCGCCAGATTAGGCAGGGCGTAAACACAGACGGAGCTATCGACCGTAGCCTCACAGAGCCCCGTTAGGCCTTCCGGCCAAGAGACTTCCACCACAGGCGCATGAAGACTACGTGTGCCGGTGTTGCGCACTATCGCCGTCACCGCTACAATATCGCCGGGTTGCATACCTTGCGCGCCGTTGCCTGCGCTCCGTTCACCGCTTAGCGTGCGAACTATGCGGTAGTCCGCTTGAATGCTCAAGGCGTTGTTGGGGATCAATTCCACCTGCGCGTTATGTGTTTCTGTTGCTTCAGCCAAATAAAAGCGCTCGCTCTGCCAAGGCAGGTAGCCCGGATGCCGCACCTCCAGATGATAGCCGCCGACGGGCAACGCAACAAAAGTAAATTCACCTGCGACATCAGAAGTAACTGTCGCGACCTGTCTGTATGCTGCGTCATAGAGCTGCACCTGCACGCCGGATAACCGCACTCCTTCAGCGCTGACACTGCCTCTAACCCGGCATTGCCCCGCTTGCGGCGCTTGGTCCAGCAGCTCTATGCTCCCTTGCGCCAGGAGCGCCGCATCCAGCCCCGTCACCTGATAACGATACGTACCCGGCGTGCGTCCTGCGGTATCCCAGTAAAAAACGCTCCACTGTTCAGCCGTAACCATAACAACTTCACTATGTACCTGCACGCCGGCAGCGTCTCGCATAGTCAGAGTCGCCGGAAAACTGGGTTGAGTAAAATCGCCCCCCGAAAAGTAGGTAATGCTCACCCGATCGCCCGCTACAGCCGGTTGCGGCCATACATAGGACGGGATCAAATCGGCGCCTCCGGCCATGGTCAGATGCAAATCGGCGCCATAGGGACCGCCCGGGCGATCATCCCAGCGGGCATCGACTCTAAAGCCCAGGGTGAGGCTTCTGCCATCCGGTTCGGTCGGCAGCGCATCTTCCGCCACCATTTGCGGCGTATCTCGCAACGGCGTCCACTGCGCTACGGCATCCGGCGTAATCAGCGCCCATGACAACCGTTCCAGAGGTAACTGTGCGCCATCGGCCGCCTGCAGAGGACCGCCGCCTTTGATGCTGAGGTACCAGGGCGCAGACGACCACAGAGTCAACTGCAAAGCATTGGACCAGATTACCGGCCGACCGGGCACAGTAGTACCCAGGTCTATGCTCACCAACTCCCCGGAGATACCAATACCGGCGCTGTAACCTAGTTGGGTCCATAGCAACTGGATGAACGCCGCAAGCCCGATACCTATCAACAACAATATTGCGGGCGTAGACGATTTTCGCGGCCTTGCGCGTCCCGGTAGAAGACCGCTACCGGCGCGCCTAGCAGCCAAGTACCGGCGTACCATCCATAGGGCTGTTTGCATAGAGTGCTGGTCCATCGTATTCTTTGCGTCACTCCTCAGTTGTCCGCCTGCGAGCGCATCTCACGCCGGGAGAGCGTCAAAAGCTCTGCGACATAACGTGCATGCTTTCGCAGACTACTACCGTGTTCGCGGCCTAAGCGTGTTCTAACGTTGTACCAACTGCGTGGCAGGCAGCCGGATCGATTCTTGCCAGGCGGCCACCAAAACGCCCTGTTGCTGCACTAAAGCTTGCACCAGGTACTCACCAGGAACCATATTAGCCACGTGCAGCGGGCTGCTAAACAGTCGGCCGCTTGTCGCGGCAATCTCACCCACAGCCGCGTTACGGGCAATGAGGGTACCATCCAGGGAAAGCAACCGCAGTTCCAGCTCTACGGCGCCGGCCACATTGCCCCGATTGCCGACCAATGCTTGTATTAATACGACGCCCGGGCCATCGTGCGATACCTGCACCTGTTCGAGGTGTACATCAACCGCAGCCAACTCGTACGGACGTACGATACGCATGGCCGCTTGAGCAACAGCCTCAGGCGCAGAATCGGGCACGAATCGCACTACATAGTCGCCTTGGGGCAGC
>DUQB01000195.1 GCA_012838035.1 Bacillota bacterium
ACACTTATGTAAAACGGCAGCGTATTAAGCAAGCGGAGACCATGTTAATCAACACGGATTTACCCATTGCGCAAGTTGGCGAAGCGGTCGGAATCCACCATCCGGTACACTTCAGCCGCACGTTCCGCTCTCTCACCGGACTATGTCCCAGCGCCTACAGGGCGAAGCACCAAGCAGCATTCGGCAACAACCCGTCGCGCTAAGCGGGGCATATGCGACGCCATGTTCCGTCTGGGGCATTGATTAATACCCTTGGCCGCAGCTTTGAGAAAAGTCGGATTTCCCATTTCCCATTTCCCATTTGCCTGTCGCCGCCGACACGGTCCGCGCCTCCTCATCCATATCCCCACATGCGTCCGATAGTTAAACCAAAGGTTTGATTCGGTTAAGTACCCATAATTGCTATGCGATAAAATAAAAGATGACTCTGCGCATTAGATCGTTAACCAGCTGCCGTACCTGGAGTATGGCGGATGGAGCATCTATGCAAAACCTGAGTTAAAAATCCGCCACGCGGAAACGGGAGGTATGTCCGTCGAATATCTGGTCATAGCAGTGAGACCCAACCATTCGGGTTGCAATAAGCATCTGCAAAAATAATAGGGAGTGATGATCCGATGATGATGCAGTCTCGCCATAAGGTGACGATCACCACCTGCACCTTATTTTTGTTGCTGTTGTTCGCATCCATGGTAAGTGCGAAAACCACTATCCGCATTGCGCACCCCTATGACGAAACCCACAAGGTACATGAAGCAATGGTCAAAGTTGCAGCTGGTTTTACGGCGCGGTATCCCGAATACAGCGTACAGGTTGATTCAAGCTACTCCGGAGACAAAGTGAAAGTTGCCGTCGCGGCCAATGACTCGCCGGACATTTACTATCAGTGGCTGTGTGTGCCTTGGGGCGCCGACGGGCTTTTCCTACCGCTCAATGAGTACATCGCCAAGTATGACGTGAAGTCCGTCGACTTCGTGCCTGCCGCATGGAACCAGAACATTTGGCAGGGCAACATCTATGCATTACCTCTGCATGTAGACACCAACTTCGCGTTGATGTGGAATAAGGATCACTTCGCTGAAGTCGGCGTGGATCCGGACGTTCCGCCTAGGACGACGACGCAGTTTGACGAATACTATAAGAAGTTGACTCGCTTTGATTCTGCCGGTACGGCGCAGCGGCTGGCCATGGTGCCCTGGTACGTATACGGCAATCCCAACACGGTGTTTACTTGGGGTTGGATCTTTGGCGGCGATTTCTACGACTACGCGAATAACAAGGCTTCGGCGCATGACCCCAAAATCGTGCAGGCGTTGGAGTATTTGGCTGATTATTACTCTGGGTATCTTGCTGCGTTCAATGCGACAAACCAGGGTATTAACAGCACCGGATTCGGTTCCTATACCATTGCTCGCGTGGCCAATGGACGAGACAGCATGGCCTTCACGATTCCTTCCGGTTACTTTGCCGTTCTGGAACAATTTCCGGACCTAAACATCGGTACCGGCATGATGTTCGTACATCCGGATAGCGAGATCTCAAATCCCACGTGGATCGGTGGTTTCAGTCTCGGTATTCTCGCCGGCGCAAAGCAACCCGATGCCGCATTTGAGCTCATCCGTTATATGACCTGTGATCCTGAAGGTATCGCGTATTATGCGGAAACGGCCAATCACATGCCTGCCAACATCACGGCGCCGGCATTGCGGAAGCTGGGAGCAGATCCTAAATGGCGCGTGTTCACTGAGATCGCCGTTTCCACCGTGCGCTACCGTCCGGCCATTCCCGTACTGGAAAGCTACCAGCAGCAACTAGGAGCGGTGCTGCCGCGAATTCTCAGCAGGCAAGTATCGGCACAGGCTGCGTTGGAGG
>DUQB01000196.1 GCA_012838035.1 Bacillota bacterium
GTCGCTAACATGGCGGGAATCATTATTATGGTCGGGTCCTGAGATCCGGCCGCGGCCCGCAAGGCAATTAGGGTACCCGGTACAAGCGTTAGTCCGGCGGCGCATATGGCGATAAAGGTACAGATGGCATCGCTGGCCTCTTCGCGGCTGGGGTTGAGTTTTTGCAACTCTTGCATCGCCTTGATGCCCAAAGGAGTTGCCGCATTACCCACTCCCAGGATATTGGCGCTGAAGGAGAGAACAATCGCGCCTAATGCTGGGTGTCCGGCAGGCACACTGGGAAACAGGCGACGTGTAAGAGGAGATAGGAGTTTGCCCAGTTGTCGCACCAAACCGGCATCTTCAGCAAGGCGCATCATGCCTGACCAAAAAGCCATGATCCCTATAAGCGAATACGCTAGTCGTACCGCTTCGTCTCCGCCCGCGACCACGGACGTGGTTACCGTTTTGATGTTACCGGGTTCTCTAAACGCGGCGACGGCGACCCCGATAACCAGCATTGCCAACCAAATGCGGTTAATCACGCGCGAGCGCCTCCTCGATTGTATTGATAGGCAGGTGCGGATCTATTACCAGGCAACCTGGGTAAGGCAGCGCCGGTGACAAGTCAGGATCGTCTCCCTGAGGCGCCGGGTAGGGTGAAAGCGTAGGCGCCGCAGGTTGCTCGCCTTGAACATATGCCGTTACCCCTGCGGCTATGCTTTTGCTGATGAGATCAGGCGCCGCATCGCTGGAAAGAAACTCCCGATCTTGAGGATTCGTTAAGAAACCGATCTCGATCAATACAGCCGGGATTTGTTGCTGCGCCAGCACCATGAATTGCGCAGGCAGAATACCGTTTTGGTTGCCTGGCACGAGTTTTTCCAAGCGTTCTTGAATCAGCCCGGCCAAGCGCTTGGATTCCTCATGCCCCTGATGGAAAAAGACCAATGCGCCGCCTAAGTGGGCTGGGCCGGCGTTTGCATGAATGGAGAGGAAAATGTGAGCGTCAAAGTCCTTAGCTGTTTGGATGCGGGCGGCCAGATCCCTCTTGTGGCGCGAACCTCCGGGCGTACCCCAGGGAACCAAAGCTTCGTCCTGGCTACGAGTCAACCGTACCCTTCCACCTAATGCCGTTAAGTCGTCGGCCAAGATTCGGCCGACGGTCAGATTAAGGCTCTTCTCCAAAAACTGGTTATAGCTGCAACCGCCATCTACTCCACCATGGCCGGGATCGACGACAATACGGATGTTTGAAAGCGGGGCCGGCGACTCCGGCTGACCAGGCGCTTGGGCTATACTATAGAAGACGGCGCTGATAAGGGAGATCAGACCGAAGGCTAAGGTCAGCATCAACCCTAGTTTCGGCCTTACAGTGATCAGGAGAATGCGCACGCCGCCACCTCCGTGTAGGGTACTCGTTTATGAGTACAGCATTGCAGGTTCAAGTAGAACCCGGAGACGGTGACCCATATTAGTCAATGAAATAATGTAAATATTTGGTAACCCCACCGGCAGGTCGTGATATACAGAAGGAAACGGGAGCAATGCGGCGCATCATGGAGGAATACGTACGTATCTTGATGAGAATGGTATCAAAGGCGAATGAGGGCTACTATTGCCGTCGTGTGTTCATAATCGTATTTGCATGGGTAACAGCCGCTGGTGTTATAATGGGGCTGTAAAAGGTCAGGGAAGGTCAGATGGAGATGAGAACGACAACTGATGCAATTGAACTGTACCTCAAGCGTAAGATAGAAGAGCATGCCGGGGGAGTCAGGTTCAGGCGGAATGAGTTGGCCAGCCGGTTCGCATGCACCATCTCTCAAATCAGCTATGTGTTGGATACGCGGTTTACGATTGATCATGGCTACTACGTGGAGAGACGACGCGGCGGCGGTGGCTATATCGAAATCCGGCGCATTGCATTAGCTGGTGATTCTGCAGAAGATCTCTACGATGCCATCGGGCGTGAATTGAGCGACGCCGCGGCCGCTCGCATACTAGGCAGGCTGGTGGATAACGATATCATTTCAAAACGCCGCGCGGAACAAATATACAGCATTCTGCGCGGTTATGCCACGCCGATTCCATCACCATGGAGCGAATACTTGCGTGCCTGCCTTCTCAAGGGCATGTTATCGGTGTTGCTTGATAATCCTGATGAGCAACCGGGCGGAGGCGGTCCTAATGATATGTGATGAATGTCGGGAAAGGCAAGCTACGGTGATGGTTACGCAAATCATCAACGGGAAGAAGACGGAAGCGCATCTGTGTCAGGAGTGCGCCAAGAAGCACAGCGGCTTGGGTTTTATCACGGAACCGAGTTTTACGTTCAATAATATCCTGGCCGGTTTATTTGAGCCGGAGGGTCTGCAGGCAGCCGGCATCCAAGTGCGGCCTAAGGTGCGCTGCGACAATTGCGGCCTGACGTTTGCCGACTTCCGCCGATTGGGTACGTTGGGTTGCAGCCAATGCTATACGCAGTTTGAGGCTTTGCTGGAACCGCTTTTAAAAAGAATACACGGCAATACGCAGCATACGGGGAAACCGCCGACAAGCGGGGGAACGGCGCACCTACGTCGCGAGTTGGAGGAAGCACGTCGGCAGTTGCGTGACGCCATCAGCATAGAAGCATATGAAAAAGCGGCTGAACTGCGAGATCGTATTCGGGAACTGGAAAAAACTTTGGCGGAACAAGATAAGAGCTAAGCCGGCCGAAGGCTTACGCCCAGATCATAAAGCGCATTAAACAGTGGGAGGGATACTCCATGTCCCTGAAAGATATTATAGGCCGGGCTCTAAGCAACTGGATGAAAGGAACCGGGCCGGAGTTCGACATCGCACTCTCTAGTCGTGTGCGCTTGGCACGCAATCTGGAACATCTTCCTTTTCCGGCGGTAGCCGATGAGTCTCAGCTTAAGCAGGTTTTGACGTCAACGCAAAAGGCTCTGCCCATCGAGTGCATGAAGAACGCCGAGTTTATTCGCTTGTCGGAAATTTCACCGCTGGAGCGGCAGTTATTGGTTGAGAAGCATCTGATCAGTCCGCAACATGCGCAAAATGTTAAACATAAGGCGGCCATTGTTCGGGAAGATGAAGCGGTGAGCGTAATGGTTAACGAAGAAGACCATTTGCGTATCCAAGCCATTTTTCCGGGGTTGCAACCTCTGGAAGCCTGGTCCTTAGCCGGTAAGGTAGACGACGGCTTTGCCGAGAAGCTGGAGTTCGCCGGGTCGGAGCGTCTGGGATTTCTCACCGCCTGTCCGACGAATGTAGGTACGGGTATGCGAGCCTCCATTATGCTGCACCTGCCGGCCTTGTCGATGACGGAACAAATGAAACGTGTAGTCGGCGTCGTCGGGCAGTTTGGGCTGACGGTGCGCGGCATTTATGGTGAAGGTACAGACATTCTGGGCAACATCTATCAGATGTCGAACCAGGTTACCTTGGGCCAATCGGAGGTGGAGATCGTCGAACACCTCACACGTGTGGCCAAACAAATTATTGATCAGGAAAGAGCGGCTCGCGAACACATTTTGCAACAGAGTCGCATCCGCTTAACCGATAGGATCTTTCGCTCGTACGGCACGCTGGCGTATGCTCGCAGCATATCTACGCAAGAAGCCATGCAGTTGATTTCAGACGTACGTTTAGGAATCGATATGGGTTTGGTAACGGATTTGGAACCGCGCATACTGCAAGAGTTGCTGGTGATCATTCGTCCGGCGCATCTGCAGAAATTGATGGGCCGAGAACTAAATGTCGAAGAGCGAGACGAACACCGAGCCATGTTGATCAGAGAACGGATGAAGCAGACGGACAAATGAAGGTAATCAGTTGTTGTCATAACGTTTCGGGATTGATGTAATGCAGAACCGATGGAATAAGGGATGGTGAGCGATGATGTTCAGCAGGTTCACGGAACGAGCGCAAAAGGTTATCGTCCTTTCACAAGAAGAAGCACGGCGGCTGGGCCACAATGTAGTCGGCACGGAACATATCTTGCTCGGGTTGGTGGCTGAGGGCGAAGGTGTAGCCGCTCGAGCCCTGCAGGCTTTAGGGATCGGCCTGGAGCAAGTCCGGGTGGAAGTTGAGAATGTCATTGGTCGCGGCGACGGCACGCCGGCAGGACAGATTGGTTTTACCCCTAGAACCAAGCGCGTGTTGGAGTTGGCTTTTGGCGAAGCACGTCAATTAGGTCATACTTATGTAGGTACCGAACATATTTTGCTGGGCCTGATCCGTGAGGGCGAGGGCGTAGCCGCTCAGGTATTGAAGAACCTGGGGGCGGATCAGGAAAAGGTGCGCCGGCAGGTCGTCGATCTGTTAGGCGGCGCTTCCCAGGGGGGCGCCAAACGCGAATCACGGGGGCGCAAGACGCCGACGTTGGACCAGTTTGGTCGTGATCTAAACGAATTGGCGCGTGAGAGCAAACTCGATCCGGTAATGGGACGAGACAAGGAGATCCAGCGAGTCATTCAGGTGTTGTCGCGGCGCACCAAGAATAATCCGGTCCTTATTGGTGATCCAGGTGTGGGCAAAACCGCTATTGTCGAAGGATTGGCGCAGATTATCGTAGCGGGCAACGTACCGGAAACGCTGATCGACAAACGCGTGGTCAGCCTGGATATGGCGGCCTTGGTAGCAGGATCCAAGTTCCGGGGTGAATTCGAGGAACGACTTAAGAAGGTCATGGATGAAATCCGGAACTCCGGCGACATCATTCTCTTCATCGATGAGATGCACACGATTATCGGCGCGGGCGCGGCGGAAGGCGCCATCGATGCGTCCAACATCCTCAAACCTGCTCTCTCTAGAGGTGAGTTGCAAGCAATCGGCGCCACCACGCTGGACGAATATCGGAAGCACATTGAGAAGGATGCCGCGCTGGAGCGCCGGTTCCAACCCATTATCGTCGAAGAACCCTCGGTGGAAGAAACGATCGCCATTCTTGAAGTGCTGCGCGATCGTTACGAGGCGCATCACAGGGTAAAGATCAACGACGAAGCGTTACGCGCGGCAGCCATACTGTCGGATCGATATGTGTCGGATCGCTTTTTGCCGGATAAGGCCATCGATTTAATTGATGAAGCGGCATCCAAGGTGAGGCTGAGAGGGTTGGTTGCTCCTCCTGAGCTCAAAGAGCTGGAAAACACACTGGAAGAGACACGCCGAGAAAAAGAGGCCGCTACGCAAAATGAAGAGTTCGAGAAGGCTGCTGATCTGCGAGATAAAGAGAAGCAGCTGATGGAAGAGATGGAACGGATGCGCAACGAGTGGAAGCAGAGTCGCACTCGGCGCGACGGTACGGTAACAGAGGAAGATATTGCCGGCGTAGTCAGCAGCTGGACCGGTGTACCCGTAACCAAGCTGGCTCAGGAAGAGAGTGAACGCCTACTCAACTTGGAAGAAGTGTTGCACGA
This sequence comes from Bacillota bacterium, assembly GCA_012838035.1. GTDB lineage: Bacteria > Bacillota > Limnochordia > DTU080 > DTU080 > DUQB01. Next base: position 5,406 of record DUQB01000196.1, read on the forward strand.
ACGGGTTGTGGCGCAAGACGAAGCCATTGAATCGGTGTCTCGCGCAGTACGGCGTGCCAGAGCCGGCTTGAAGGATCCGAAACGGCCGGTGGGATCGTTTATCTTCCTTGGACCTACAGGAGTAGGAAAAACTGAACTGGCTCGGGCGCTGGCGGAAGCTCTCTTCGGTGACGAAGACGCGATGATCCGTATCGATATGTCGGAGTATATGGAGCGGCATACTGTGTCCCGCTTGGTAGGAGCGCCGCCCGGATATGTCGGTTACGATGAAGGCGGGCAACTCACGGAACGAGTCCGGCGCCGACCTTATTCGGTCATTCTGCTGGATGAGATCGAGAAGGCGCACCCTGAGGTGTTCAATATCCTCTTGCAGGTGCTGGAGGACGGTAGACTGACCGACTCTAAGGGTCGGACGGTTGACTTCCGCAACACGGTGCTCATTATGACATCCAACGTGGGCGCACATGAGATTCAACGTGAGACAACCATCGGATTCTCCTTGGAACAGGACGAGGCCGCCAGCTATGAAGTGATGAAAGAAAAGGTCACTGATGAATTGCGGCGCACGTTCCGACCGGAGTTTCTCAACCGTATAGATGAAGTGATTGTGTTCCATGCTCTAAACAGAGAGCAGCTCAAGGCGATCATCGAGATTATGGTAAAAACAGTGGTAAAGCAGTTGGCCGATCGCCAGATACGTATTCAGTTTACTCCGGCGGCGAAAGCCCTGCTCGCAGAGAAAGGCTACGATCCGGATTTCGGCGCCCGGCCGCTGCGGCGAGCCATTCAGCGTCTGGTCGAAAACCCACTTTCGGAAGAGATGCTGGCTGGACGGTATGGTGATGGTGACACGATTGAGGTCGATGCGGAAAACGACCGGATCGTCTTCCGCAAAGTGGAAGAGCCCCAAGCGGAGTAGGATAATGGCACACAGCTGATTAAGCCCTACGACGGCAGGAAGCCCGGCGTGAACGCGCAGTCGGGCTTCCTGCTTTTCTTAGGCGCATCAAGGCGCAGGCCTCGCGTTGAGCAACCGGCATGCGGTTATGTTGGCGAACATGCCGCCGCACCGTATAATAAAGGTAAAAGTATGTCAATGGACCGGAAATTAGGAGTTGAAAAGCACATTGGCCAAACCGCGCACCACCTTCATCTGCCGTTCATGCGGTGCAGAATCAGCCAAATGGATGGGCCGTTGTCCGGAGTGTGAAGCATGGAACACGCTGGAAGAGGTGATAGCCGCAAAGGAACCTGTCGGTGACCTGAATCGGCTGCAGAGGACGACCGAGCCCATTTCGTTGGCGAAAGCGCTGCCCGATCACGAGGTACGCCGCTCGTTGGGCTTGCCCGAGTTCGACCGCGTACTGGGCGGCGGGGTGGTTGCCGGGTCTCTTATACTATTGGGCGGCGATCCGGGCGTAGGGAAGTCTACGCTGCTTTTACAGGCCGCCTGTCGTTTTGCGCAAAAGTGGGGTACCGTGCTCTATGTGTCTGCTGAAGAGTCCGCACGCCAGGTTCAGTTGCGTGCTGCGCGGTTAGGAGCGCTTTCCGAAAGACTTTATGTGTTGAGCGAAAATGATATCGAGATCATTCTCGCTCATATAAATAACATGCGGCCGGAGCTGGCGATTATCGACTCCATCCAAACCGTCGCCTCTCCGCAGGTCGCGGCGGTGCCCGGCAGCGTGAGCCAAACACGTACCTGCACGCATGAAGTGATGCAAGTGGCGAAAGCTTTGGGAATACCGGTTTTTTTGGTAGGCCATGTAAACAAGTCTGGCGCTCTGGCAGGTCCCAAAGTGTTGGAGCATGCGGTTGACGTGGTGCTGGCTTTTGAAGGTGAACGTCATACCCCTTACCGCTTGTTGCGCGCAGTAAAGAACCGTTACGGTTCCACACACGAATTAGGCGTGTATACCATGGAGGGGACAGGTTTGGCGGAGGTCGCCAATCCGTCTGCCTTCTTCTTGGCTGAACGTCCTACAGGGGCCTCCGGCACTGTGGTAGTAGCGTGTATGGAAGGGACGCAACCATTGTTGGTGGAAATTCAAGCTTTGGTGAGCCCTACGCCTTTCGGCGGCACCCCACGGCGCCAAACAGCAGGGATCGATCGCAATCGCGCCTCTATTGTGCTGGCCGTACTGGAGAAACGTGCGAACCTACCCCTGCAAACATGTGACGTATACATCAATGTGGCGGGAGGTATGACGGTCGACGAGCCTGCAGTGGATTTAGGCATCGCTTGTGCGGTGGCGTCGAGTTTGCGCGGCGTGCCGGTGGACGGTGATACGGTTGTTTTTGGGGAAGTGGGCTTGGCCGGAGAACTGCGGAGCGTCAGATACTCGGATAAGCGCATTGCCGAAGCAGAGAAGCTGGGATTCAAAAGGTGCGTATTGCCCCATGCTACACGTATCAGAGAACCGTTAGGCATTACGCCGGCACGGGCCGGTGAGCTGGCGCAGGCGCTGAACATCGTCCTTGCATAGGGTGTGCCGATGGGCCGAGCAAGCAGTGAAGGAGGTGTGTGATATGACCAGACCGGGGTTTATACATAGGTGGGAACAGGATCTGAAAGGCCGGGCCGACTTTAGAAACCTCGATGATACGTTTTTGCAGACGCTGAAGATGCTTTCTCCCGGTAGTATGCTGCAAACGGGTTTGGAGAACATCCTGAGAGCTCGTACAGGCGGTCTGTTGGTGGTAGGGGACTACCCTGAGGTGCTGGCTTTATGTAATGGAGGGTTTCGGATTGACGCCGAGTTCAGTCCGGCGGCGCTTTATGAACTGGCCAAGATGGATGGAGCGATTATCTTATCGCATGATGCGAAGCGGATCCTATTGGCCAATACGGAACTCACGCCGGACCCGGCTACCCCTACCACGGAAACCGGTACGCGCCACCGTACGGCGCAACGCGTAGCAAAACAGACGGACGCCTTGGTTCTCGCCATTTCACAGCGCAGGAACATCATTACAGTGTACAGAGGCGACATGCGTTACGTTCTGCGTGATGTGAGTGTTATTCTAACAAAAGCAAATCAGGCTTTGGCTACACTGGAAAGGTACAAAAACGTGCTTGAACAGGCGCTGTCGAGTTTGAGCGCTCTGGAATTTGAGGGATTGGCCACGGTGCATGATGTGATCACTTGTCTACAACGCGCTTTGATGGTCGATCGGGTGGCCAACGAGATAGAGCTTTACGTTGCCGAGTTGGGGACGGAAGGGCGTTTAGTGAGTATGCAACTGGAAGAGTTGATGATGAACATCAAAGACGAAGGCGCCCTGGTGGTTAAGGATTATATTGCAGCTGACAAAGCAGATCTTGCGGACGAAGTGATGGAGTCGCTGGCGCGGTGGAGCAGCGAAGAGCTGCTTGATCAACAACAGATTGCCCGGGCATTGGCTCTCGGCGGCTCAAATGTCAACCTCGAAAGCGCCGTCATTCCGCGCGGACACCGTATACTACACAAAATATCACGCTTACCGACTGTGGTAATAGAAAACTTGGTGCATACGTTTGGAACCTTGCCCGCAGTGTTCAATGCCACCATTGCCGAACTGGACGCCGTGGAAGGAATAGGCGAGGTGCGGGCGCGCATGATCAAAGAGGGATTACGCCGTTTGCGGGAGCAGACGTTGCTGGACCCGCGCATTTAGCGGATCCGCATCTAGGTGAGGTTGTACATGCCTAACGCGGCAAGGCGCTTTGTTTCGGCTTGCATGACTTCTTCTATACTGAGGTCGAAGAGATTGCATAAAGCCGTGATGTAAAAGAACGTATAGCCCAGCTCGCTCTCGAGCACGTCGCGGCATTGCTCGCATAGTTCGCCGTGGAGATGGGAAGTCATTTGCGCCTTGAGATCGGCATAGCTGGGCGCTGTGGCGATGGATTGACGTGAAGCGTCGATGCTGATGCAGCCGCAAGCCGTA
>DUQB01000197.1 GCA_012838035.1 Bacillota bacterium
ATACGACTTGATCGGGAAGTCTGTAGCAGGCTTACCAGATACGTTGTTTGAGGTCACAGAATCAGAAAGCAAATTGAGGAGATGTCTACCTTGCCTTCAAAAACGAGCGAGAGTGTAGCAAAAGACATTACTGAACAACACGCGAAGGGACTGGGTCTTTTCGAACGGTACCTTACCATTTGGGTAGCTTTATGTATCATTATAGGGGTTTCATTAGGGCAGTTGTGGCCTGCATTTCCAGAGACGCTTAGTCGTTTTACCTACAGTCAGGTCTCTATTCCAGTGGCCGTCCTGATCTGGATCATGATTTACCCTATGATGGTGCAGATCGATTTTGGCAGTATTGTACGGGCTGGTAGGCAACCTAAAGGTTTAATCGTTACCTTAGTAGTTAACTGGTTGATCAAACCCTTTTCCATGTTCTTCTTTGCATGGTTGTTCTTGACGGTTCTATTTGCACGGTGGATACCAGCTGACCTTGGAAAGGAGTATTTAGCGGGTGCCATCTTACTCGGTGCTGCACCATGCACAGCCATGGTTTTCGTATGGAGTTATCTGACTAAAGGTGACCCTGCTTACACTTTGGTCCAGGTAGCGGTGAACGATCTTGTCATTCTGTTTGCCTTTGCTCCCATTGTGATCTTTCTCCTGGGGGTCAGCAGCATTACCGTGCCCTATGATACCGTACTGCTCTCGGTGGTTCTTTATGTCGTGATCCCGCTAGTAGCAGGTTTTCTTTCGCGACGATGGTTGCTCCGTACTCGTGGTCGAGACTGGTTTGAAAACGTGTTCCTGAAGCGACTCAGTCCCCTAACCATATGTGGTCTGCTACTTACCCTGATTATTCTGTTCTCCTTCCAGGGTGATGTAATTCTCGCTAACCCGTTCCACATTCTTCTAATTGCCATACCCTTGGTAATTCAGACTTTCTTTATTTTTGCCTTAGGGTATGGTTGGGCTTGGGCGTGGCGTTTGAACCACGAGGTTGCCGCTCCTGCTGCTATGATTGGGGCCAGTAACTTTTTTGAACTATCAGTTGCCGTAGCGATCTCTCTCTTTGGCCTGTCATCAGGAGCAGCCTTAGCCACTGTGGTCGGTGTACTGACCGAAGTACCAGTGATGCTCGCTCTGGTACGCATTGCCAATTCTACACGCAACAGGTTTCTTAACGTACAGACGTTGAGTAATAAGGTCTGATGTGATGATGCCTGGAGGCATGGTAGACGGCGCAAAGAGAGTAGAGGGACATATCTCCGTAACTACATCCTGTTGGCTCCCAAGCTTTCCTTAAGCAAATAAAAACCTGGCGAAATACTCCGTAGAGGATCCTTGACTCTCCTGTAACAGGAGGGTATAGCATAAAGATGCGATCGCATAAACACACAATATTCCAGGGAGGTGCGCGCTATGCTCAAGATAGGTGATTTCTCCAGACTCGGCCTTGTTTCTGTAAAAGCACTCCGCTATTACGACGAAACAGGATTGCTGAAACCGGTAAACGTTGATCAGTTCACAGGTTATCGGTATTACTCTGCAAGTCAACTTGGCCGTCTCAACAGGATCTTAGCTTTAAAGGATCTTGGCTTGTCGCTGGAAGAAATCGGGACGATGTTACAAGAGGACCTGTCGGTGGAGCAGATCAGCGGCATTCTCCGGCTTCGGCAAGCTGAAGCGCAGACTCGCCTACACGAGATGCAAGCCCAGATCCAACGTGTAGAAGTCAGGCTACGACAATTGGAAAAGGAGGGTGTTGAGCCAATGTACGATGTAGCGTTGAAGATGATCCCTGCTCAACGGGTTGCTTATTTTAGGCGTGTAGCTCCCTCTTATGCCGGCGTTGGCGAGCTTTTCGGAGAGTTGTTCGGTTATATCGGTAGGTTACAAGTGCGACCTACCGGCCCTACCATATTGATCATGCACGATCCTGAGTTTCGTGAACAAGATGTCGATATTGAGGTGGCGATTCCTGTTGCTGCGCCCGTTCCGACAGGCACTCCTTTAGCCGATAGAGTGTTGCCGGAGACACAAGCGGCGTGCGTGATACATCAGGGAGCCTATGATGGCGTTGGCACCGCATATAACGCCGTGATGGCCTGGTTGGAACCGAATGGTTACAAAATCGCGGGCCCATGTCGGGAAAACTACCTACAATCGCCAAGCGATACTGTTGATCCGGCGCAGTATGTAACCGGAATACAAGTGCCGGTGGAGAGAGCAGTATAGCTGAGGTCATCGGTGGTGACTGGAAGCTATCAAAAGACCTCGGGTATCATTATCCGAGGTCTTCATTTTTTACGAACGCACTAATTGAGACAATGCTTCGGCGCCAACGGGAGGTTCCGATTGCCACGGAACAAGTGCTACCTGATTGGATAATTCATCGGCAACGTATTTGATGAAGGGCAGCTCATTACGACCCCGCTGAACCAAAAGAGGATGTGTACTACCGCTTGCAGCCAGACTCTGATTGACAACCCATGCATGAGGCTCGATCTCAGCTCGTCGTAAGTCTTCTTGTAAACGTGCTGCCTCAGAAACAGGTGTGGCTTCTGCAAGCGTCACGATAAAGACATGTGTATAGTCTGGGTTGCGAAGTCTGGGCAGTAATTCGCGTACTGATTCCGGCAAGTCACTTTGTTTCCTCGCTACTTCCCGGTGATAGGTTTCCGATGCGTCTAGAAGCAGGATAGTGTGGCCAGTCGGCGCAGTATCAAGTACAACATACCCCTCCTTACCTTTTTCAACTTCCTTGGCGAAAGCCCGAAAGACAGCAATTTCTTCCGTACACGGTGAACGAAGGTCTTCCTCTAACATTGCTCTTCCTTCAGCGTCTAGTTTAGCTCCCACACTTGACAGTACTTCGTTTTTGTAAGTTTCTGTTTCGGTTTTCGGGTCAATACAGCCGACTGTGAGACCTGAAACAGGTTCCTGCACTGTTGCTGCAATGTGAGCAGCCGGATCTGTGGTACTCAGATGAACCGGGAATCCTCGGCGAGCTAGTTCGACGGCGATAGCTGCTGCTATCGTTGTTTTACCGACGCCACCTTTGCCCATGGTCATAACAACTCCATGGCCACACTTTGCAATGTCATCAACGAGGTTGATAAGTGGCTGTGGCAGTTCATCTCGACTTATATGCAGTGGAGTGTTTTGCTCGCTACGAAACTCACCTTCACTAAGAAGGCTTCGCAGGGCGTCTATTCCCACCGGGTTGATCGGCTTAAGTGGAATTTCCGTGTATGGTAAGTTCGCCAGACCTGCCGGCATGTGGTTACGGGCATGCGACTCTCGTTCAGCAAGTGCCTTCGCTATCGGATCTTGTGACCCCTCGGCATGGAATACGCCGTTTAGTATCAATAACTGATTGCGTATACCAAGTGATGCCAACTCTTCACGCGCCCGATCTGCTTCCTTCAGAGATGAAATATCAAGTCGGCTAACTAGCACAAGGGTGGTTTCGGATGGGTTGGATAGCGCCTGTACTGTTGCTGTATACAATGCTTTTTGCTGGCCCAGACCCGAAAGCGGACCTAAGCAAGATGCTCCATGTGCGTTTGTGTCGATGAAATTGCTCCATGCGTTGGGCAATGATAATAAACGTAGCGTATGCCCCGTAGGTGCGGTATCGAAGATGACGGTATCATAAACACCTAATCGTGATGGTTCCCCAATGAGGCGGGCGAACTCATCAAAAGCAGCGATCTCCATCGTACATGCGCCGGATAGTTGCTCCTCAATGCTTTTTACAGCTGCTTCCGGCAGTACGCCACGGTAGGGAGCAACGACTTTCTCCCGATATGCAGCCGCAGCAGCCTCTGGGTCGACGTTGAGTACAAACAGGTTATCGACCGATGGCGCATTTTGCGGTGAACCAGTCACATTCATCCCGAGCACATCATCAAGGTTAGAAGCAGGGTCAGTGCTGACAAGCAGCACTTTCCTACCGGAGTCAGCCAACGCGACGGCCGTTGCGCATGCTAGCGATGTCTTACCAACTCCGCCTTTTCCGGTGTAGAAGACATACTTTGTTAGGTTGTCAAAAGAAAACATCGCCATGGCCTCCTTAACCGCAGCAACAGGAGCCAGGCTTGTTTTTCATCTGCAAAGGTAGCGGTGTATTGTTCTTATCAGCCGATGGATCATAGTTAATCCCAAACCAGGCAGCCATTTCAACCCGAGTTGGATACTTACCTTGTACTTTGATCTCGTCATCAACGATGACTAAGGGTAAACATTCAGTGCCGTACTCAGATAAAGCCTTTACTACGACTGGATTCTGCGCAAACGCTTCAGGCTGCTGGGAAAGGTTATAACGCTTTACCTGGACACCCTTTTGCACTAGCCAATCCATATCACCTGCAAATCTAACGAGTACCGGTTCAACAGATGGGCCACAGACGCCTGTCGAACAACACATTGCTGGATCAAACACCTGTAATACCATGCTCAAAACACCCACTCCTTTTTGTGAGTAGCATTTATTCATCTTCATGATGGGTTGTTTGCCGAGATGTCTAACTTGGAGGCTAACATATTACATCTCGCCATATAACGAGATAAGTATATGCATCCACCCTTTGGAATGTCAACAGATTCATACTCGCCTTAGAGATCAGTAGCCGGTCTGCGTGCCGCTTGGGTTTCCTATGGGTCAGATGGGCTAATTCTTCATTGGTTGGTTGACACATCAAGTTGTCTTGATGTATGCTCGCATCAACTAGTGTTGATATGTTGTAAGGGGTGATCAACGTGCGTAAAGGTATCAAGGATGCTATCAAAAAGCGCTATGCCGGAGCAGCCCTTACTGTCAAGCAGAGTGGGGGTCGTGCCTCGTGTTGTTCAGGTTCATCGTGCTGTTCCAATCCGTCAGGGATTGACCTCACTGGAGGTTCCTATACACCTGACGAACTGGCGCATCTGCCTGCGGATGCTTGGTTAGCATCACTGGGATGTGGTAATCCAACAGCTTTAGCTGAAATTTCCGAGGGAGACGTTGTACTTGACCTAGGAAGTGGCGGTGGCATTGATGTTCTACTCTCGGCCAAACGAGTTGGTCCGTCAGGTAAAGCCTACGGACTTGACATGACCGATGAAATGCTGTCCCTCGCACGCCAAAACCAGCAGAAAAGCGGGATCACTAACGCTGAATTTCTCAAAGGCGATATTGAACAGATCCCACTTCCTGACAATCATGTAGATGTGGTTATCAGCAACTGCGTCATTAACTTGGCTGTAGACAAGGACAAAGCCCTGCGTGAAGCATTTCGAGTATTGAAACCAGGCGGCCGCTTCGCAGTATCGGATATCGTCTTTCTAGGTGACAAGAGTTTGGTTCCTGAGCATCTCATGAAAGAGGTAGAACAGTGGGCTAGCTGTCTATCAGGTGCGCTAGCAGAAGAGGAGTACCGGTCAAAACTTAAAGGCGCGGGATTTACAGATATCTCTATCCAAGTGACTCAGGTGTATGATGAAACAAGTCTAAAGCAATGGGCAGGGGTTTCATCTTGGCCCAAAGATGGGGTGCAAGTTGTCAGCGCGTTTGTTCATGCACGTAAACCTGGTTATTAGTACCGACAGTTGGCTGCCTGGGCTTTAGGTTGAGGAGTGATCTTGTATGGTGGTTGTTACAGTGCAAAACGATACGCACTCGGATGTCCTCGCACTTGCCCAGGCACTAAGTGATCCGGTGCGGATTCGTATCCTGGAAATACTTCTTCAAGGTCGAGGTAGTTGCTGCGTATCAGACCCACAAACACCTGATGGAGTGTGCGTATGTGAGATTATGCAGCACCTTGGGCTAATCCAATCCAAGGTCTCCTACCACCTAGCCAAACTAAAGGCTAGCGGACTAATAAGAGAAGATCGTCGTGGAAAGTGGAACTACTATTCCATTGATCGGCAGAGAGCGAGTGAGCTACTTGACGCTTGTGCTTGTTTTCTAGAGCGGCAAGATGGCATCGGTGAGGATAGGTGAGTTGTGATATATAGCGAGAACAGCTGCATGTCACAAGTGAGTAAGAGGAGTGATAACGTGCATAAACACTGCTCAGATTCGGCTGCAGCTTGATCGATATAAAATGGTGGGAACTCGAACAGCCCTCCCACCTGGAGTTGAGTGCTTATGCAGATAGA
>DUQB01000198.1 GCA_012838035.1 Bacillota bacterium
ATACGAGCCTCTGAGCTCCGCGCCCATACCCGTGCCGTCAAAACCGTTGTAATCCGCCTTGGGAGCATAAAACGCCTCTGCGCTCAACTCAAGTGCAGGCGTCACGGGGATATCGGCAAAGGCTGCAATTGCCGCGCCGGACATGGTATAAGGGTCGAATTCTTCAATGGAACAGGTTAAGGAAACCCATCCGCCGCCGAGCGTAATGCCGAAACCAGGCAATGTGTACCCGGCAAACGCCTTTAACAGGGATGTGCTGTTCTTTACTTCATGCACATCGGTTTCCGGCTCCTCAACCTCTAAACTACCCGTTACCGTATACTGATCGGCCATAAAGAGACTGTACGAACCAGTGAATCCGATGGGCAAAACGTCAAGATAGCTCGTCAGACCGACATAACCGCCAAACCCGTTGGTATCCATCCGCAACGGACCAAAGTTGTCGTTATACTTGCCATACAAGCCGCCGACACGAAGGGACGTACCCGCAAACGCCGCTGTGGAACACAATAGTAACGTAACTAGTACTGCGATGATCCTTTTCATCAGAAAACACTCCTTGTGAAATTTTTATAGTGCTCCGGGCGCATGGTTCGCTCGTAGTGACCTCTCTAACGGCCGATAGGCCATGCGTTCCCTTTTAGGAACCGCACCTACCGTCAGATCCCGCCTTATCCGACAGGGTGGTTCTTACTGGGCTAATTTTGTTGTGAATAGAGTTTCTCCTGCTGCAAAAAGAATAAAATAAGCCTTTTGCTTCATTACAGGACGTTAGTCCCATCTGTTTCAGGTAGCCGCATCTCCCGAGACCAACTCCCACACCTTAAGCAGCAAATCTCGCTGTTGCGGCAGCGTCATAAGCAACATGGACCATTGTTCAGGAGAGGTCAAGTCTATAGTCAGACGACGTACGGCAGCAATGCGCTGAATGGCGGCTTCCTGGGTATGCGGCACAACCGTCAGCTCCGATTCGATGGTGCCGGCGGCGCCGATATCCGTCTGCGACAGCAACTCGCTGAGACCTTGGATGAGACCTAAATAGGCAGCCAGGGAATTCTCCAGCTGCTGTGGGTTGATCAAGACGCTAAGGCTGAGAGCAAGAGGGAGCGGTGCGGTAATTTGGTCAGCCGGAACCCCGGCGTACTGAGCTAACCCCGCATGCCACGAGAAGCCGAGTCCGGCTTGCACCATACCTGCCCGCTCCGGATACTCATGCACCCAGGTATCCGGGACGAAATAGAAGCAGTATTCCCGCACTTGCGATTCCATGTCGACACGGTCTTCCGTGCGGGCGATGATGAAGTTGGTGCGCTCGATGTACTCGCGCAACCGCTGCGTGAGCCCGAAGAAGTGCGGCATGCGTTCAAGCTGCGTCACTGTGTCCATGACGGCTTGTGGATGAACGGGCAAATAGTGCTCCTCATCTTCCGCCAAAAGGCAACCGTCGGGGCCCAGATCATGAATATCGGCTATAAGAGCCGGAAACAGCGCTGAACAGTTCTGGCAGCGAAAGGGGCGCATGGAACCCATATCCGGCGCATCGGTGATCTTTTCGGTTCGCACGGCGTCGCACACCGGACAGCGGACGACCTCATCCGTCAGATCTCTTATAGCCTGCGGATGAATGGGGTATTCTCGGTACACCGGATACTCCTGCGCACAGTGCGTGCAGCGCCATACTTGCAGAGCGTCGCTTCCGCCGGTCCTTTGACCGCCGCGCTTCCGACACAATGGACATAACGGCATCATGGTCACCTCATTACTTAAACTACATAGCTTCAGGCATCTTTATCAGGTTCTAACTTTGGGAAACGCGGCGCTCCCAGCCGGAACGGAATAAGGGCAGCCAGTTCCCCAGGTGATAGGGATGCCTGACTACGATGTCCATGTTGAGTTCGGCGCCTAATCCGGGGCCTTGCGGCAATTCTATGTAACCATTACTGACGACCGGGCCCCGCGTAAGCAACGCACTCTCCCAAGGCGCGTTGAAGTCGGCGAAAATCTCGTGGATAAGGAAGTTCGGCGTGGCCGCGTTTAGGTGAGCGCAAATAAGCGAGCAGACCGGACCTTGCGCACTGTGCGGCGCAGTTACGCCCTGATACGCATGCACCATGCCGCAGATTTGTTTTGCCGCGCTTAGACCTAAGAATTGCGGTTCCAGCTGAATGATATGTACGGCATCGTATTCCAACAACTCGGCAAATTGTTCTCGAGTGTAGTAGTCCTCGCCGCAAGCGATCGGAACGGGGCTGCGTTTAGCCACTTCAACCATGGACTTAATGCGAAAAGGCGGCACAGGAGTTTCGAACCACAGCGGTTTATACGGCGCCATAGCAGCGGCGAAGTTGAGCGCAGTGTGTACGCTGAACCGATTGTGCCCCTCAATCATGATATCCACATCCGGGCCGACGGCGCTCCGCACTGCGGCGATGATCTCCAAAGCCGCCGAGAAGTCCTTGTTGTCGACTACCCGCCAAGCGGAACCAAACGGATCAAACTTGAGGGCGGTATACCCTCGGGCTACCACTGCCTTTGCCTTTTCCGCAAAGCTCTCCGGCGTACGCGGGCCGCGGTACCAACCGTTGGCATAGGCCCGCAGACGTTGATGACAGGCTCCACCCAGCAGGTTATACAGCGGTTGATTTGTCGCCTTGCCCATGATATCCCAACAAGCGCATTCGATGGCGGCCAGCGCTGAACCTTGCACCTGTCCCCCGTTGGAGTAAACGTCTCTGCTCAGGCGCAAACTGATGGCTTCAACTTGGAACGGATCCATGCCGATCACCAGGTGTTTGAGTTCATGAACGGCAGCCTCAACCGTACGGGCCAGACCGTTCAAGGTCCCCTCACCCAATCCCGTAATACCGTCATCCGTCTCTACTACGGCAAAGACCCAGTTCTTCCAAGGATTTCCGACAATATACGTCTTTACATCGGTGATGCGCATTTGATCCACCTCGCAGTTTCTATCCAGTGTAAAGGCAAGGTGACGCAGCGGCTCGCTCACGTTGCAGGAGGCGCAGGATAGCTGAGACGTTATTGCGTCCAATACTCCGCCAACTGGCGATGGAACGCATGCGCCGCTTTAGATAAATAGTGATCACGCCGCCAAGCTACCACTACGGTACGCGTAGGGGCCGGCTGCAAGCGGATATAGGTGATCCCTGCGGTACCCCGATAAAACTGCTGTTTGTGCGTAGTATTTGCCTGCGGTGTGATGCCCGCGATGAGCTCTGGTACCAAGGTGACACCCATGCCCGCTGAAACAAGTGCTTTAGCCGTTTCGATATTATCCGTTTCGAAGACGCAGTTAGGCGTAAACCCAGCGGCCATGCATTTGGCGTCGCAAACAGTCCGAAACCCGTTGCCCGTCTTTAATAGAACAAACTCCTCGCCGGCCGCATCTTTTAAGGTGACGCCGCCGGCACCGGCGAGTTTATGGCCGACCGGTACGGCGAGCAGCAATTCCTCTTCAATAAGCGGTTCCCAAGTGAGCTCCTCGTACTCCAAAGGTAAGGTGAGTAAAGAGAAGTCGGTTTGGCCTGCCAAGGTTACCGCTAACAATTGCGGGGTCCGCTCTTCGACAAGGTGTATTCTAATTCCCGGATAACTGTGAGTGAAGGCGGCTAAGACTGGCGGCAGGATTTGACCGCCGGTCATGGGCAAGGTACCTATGGTGACACTGCCGTGCTTCAGCTCATTGAGGTCGTCCAACTCCTGCCGCATCCCGGCTATGTTCCGCAACACCGCTCTGGCCTGACGCACTGCGATTTCGCCGGCAGGCGTAATTTGGACGCCGCCGGGACCGCGCCGAAACAGCTCCACGCCCAGCTCCTTTTCCAGCAGGCGGATTTGCTGACTTAAGGAAGGTTGCGAGATGTGAATGTTTTGTGCAGCTTGAGTAAAACTGCCTGCCTCCGCAACAGCCAGCACATACTTTAACTGGCGCAACTCCAACGTACTCACCTCCGTCCTCCCGCAGCATCTACACGCAACGGCAGGTTCTCACCCAGGGCATATCCTGACTAGATTTTCTGCGATTCATAGCCGATACCTCTTCACTTCCACCCATCATTGAAGGTTTAGTATAAAGAAAGTACCGGCGGCGCCGCCGGATCCGCCAGTCCCTTTCATAGGCTATCCCTATGGATACCATCCATATTATATCTTTGCCTTATGAAGCGACTAATGGTACAAATGAGGTAGCACAAGCAAATCTGGAGAGGTGACCTGGATGAAGCCACGCACAATGTTAGATAAAATCTGGGATCAGCATACGGTATATGCTGAAGCAGGGAAACCGACCCTGCTCTACATTGATCTGCAGTTGGTGCATGAGGTGACGTCACCCCAAGCATTCGAAGGTTTACGATCAGCGGGGCGCAAAGTCCGACGTCCGGATCGCACCTTCGCCACGATGGACCACAATGTGCCTACCACTGATCGTGCTCTGGGCATTTCCGACCCCATCGCCGCCAAGCAAATTGCTACGTTGGCAGCCAACTGCGCCGAATTCGACATTACCTTGTTCGACTTAGACAGCCCGCATAACGGTATCGTGCATGTCATCGGTCCCGAACTAGGGCTAACGCAGCCGGGCAAAACCATCGTGTGCGGCGACAGTCACACCTCTACGCACGGCGCCTTCGGCGCTTTAGCGTTCGGCATCGGCACCAGTGAAGTAGAGCATGTCCTGGCGACGCAGTGTTTATGGCAAGAAAAGCCTGCCTGCATCGAGGTACGCATTGACGGCAAACTGGGATCCGGCATTTCCGCCAAGGACATTATCTTGGCTTTGATCGGCAAGATCGGTACTGCGGGAGCCACGGGCAAAGTGATTGAGTACACTGGCGAAGCAGTGCGCGCCATGTCCATGGAGGCTCGCATGACCTTGTGCAACATGACGATTGAAGCAGGAGCGCGAGCCGGCATGATCGCTCCCGACCAAATCACCTTTGACTACCTGCGTGGTCGCCGCTATGCGCCACAGGGCGAGGCTTTCGACGCGGCCGTAGAGAAATGGAAACAACTGGTCAGCGATCCCGATGCTGTGTTTGAAAGTACCATCGTACTGGACGCCGGCGCGATTGAGCCGCAAGTTACTTGGGGAACCAGTCCCGGTATGGTCACTTCCATTACCGGCGTGGTGCCTAATCCGGCCGACATGCCTACGGAGGTTGAGCGCAGCGCCGCCGCCCGAGCCCTGGAATACATGGGCTTAAAGCCAGGCACCCCTATAGAGGAGATCCCCATTGATAGAGTATTCATTGGTTCCTGCACAAACGGTCGTTTGGAAGACCTACGGGAGGCAGCGGCCGTCATCCAAGGTCGTCAGGTTGCCTCGCATGTAAACGCCATGGTGGTGCCGGGCTCGTACGCAGTCAAGCGAGAGGCGGAAGCCGAAGGACTCGACAAGCTCTTTAAAGATGCCGGTTTCGAGTGGCGGGAACCGGGTTGCAGCATGTGCTTGGCTATGAATCCTGATGTGTTGGCTCCCGGAGAGCGTTGCGCCTCTACATCGAATCGCAACTTCGAGGGCCGACAAGGTCGCGGCGGTCGCACCCACCTGGTAAGCCCGGCTATGGCCGCAGCCGCCGCTATCGCCGGCCGCTTCGTAGACGTGCGCGATTTCGCTTTATAGAAGATCAGCCAAGATCAGGTCTCACGAGGAAGAACCACTATAGATAGCTGCACAGCTGCTATGGCGCATGACCTTGCGCATGTTACAACAGATGAGGAGGCCGTACCGTGGAGAAATTCACCGTGCATACAGGCGTTGCGGCGCCGTTAGATAGATCCGACGTGGATACCGATCAGATTATTCCTAAGCAGTTTTTGAAACGTATTGAACGCACAGGCTTCGGCCAGTTTCTCTTCTATGACTGGCGCTTTTTGGAGTCGGGCGAACCTAATCCGGAATTTGAACTGAACCAACCGGAGGTGGCCGGCGCCAGTATTCTGCTGGCACGAGCAAATTTTGGTTGCGGTTCTTCGCGAGAGCATGCCCCCTGGGCGCTGGCGGATTACGGCTTCCGAGTGCTCATTGCTCCGTCGTTTGCGGACATTTTCTATAACAACTGCTTCCAAAACGGGCTCTTACCCATCAAATTAGATGAAGACAAGATGGATCTGCTGTTTGAACGGGCTAAAGCCGGGCGTTATCAGCTGACGGTAGACCTGGAACAATGCGTTATAAGCGATGCGCAAGGCCTGCGCATCCCCTTTACGGTGGATGAGTCGCGGCGCGAGCGGCTGTTAGCCGGTCTAGACGATATTGGCCTTACCCTGCAGATGGAAGATAAAATTGCAGCCTATGAAGCTGCCTTAGGATAGGTGATTACATTGCGAATTGCAGTCCTGCCGGGTGACGGCGTCGGACCGGAGGTAATGGTAGAAGCGCAAAAAACGCTTGATGCATTGGCGGCAAAAAAGGGGTTCAGAGTAGAGTATCGCACAGGTTTGGTAGGAGCCGCTTCGTTGGATAAAACAGGCGAACCGGTGACGCAAGATACGCTGGATATGTGCCGAGAGTGCGATGCAATTCTGTTTGGGGCCATCGGCGATCCCCGCTGGGACAACGCCCCCGCCCATCAACGACCCGAACGCGGCTTGCTCCGGATCCGCAAAGAGTTCGGTTGCTTTGCCAATCTCCGTCCCATTAAGGTGTATCCGGCATTGAAATCGATGAGCGTGTTGCGCCCGGAAATCTTGGAAAAAGGCGTAGATATTCTCATGTTCCGGGAGTTGACCGGCGGCGTATATTACCGCGAGCCTAAGGGCCGCACCACGGTTGATGGTCAACCGGCCGCGGTAGATACGATGCTCTACACCGAAGAAGAGATCGTGCGCATTGCCCGAGTAGCCTTTACAGCCGCACAACAGCGGCGCAAAAAAGTGACCTCTGTTGATAAGGCCAATGTGTTGGCGTCCTCGCAACTCTGGCGTGAAGTCGTGACCAAGGTGAGCGCGGATTTCCCCGATGTCACCCTGGAGCACCAATTAGTCGATTCGATGGCGATGAAGCTGATTACCTCGCCTTCTCATTACGACGTCGTCTTGACCGAGAACATGTTCGGCGACATCCTCAGCGACGAAGGCGGCGTACTGACCGGATCGCTGGGCATGTTGCCGTCAGGCACCATCAGCCTGGCTCCTCCGTCCTTCTTTGAGCCGGTACACGGATCAGCTCCCGATATTGCCGGCCAAGGCAAGGCCAATCCCTTGGGGATGATCCTATCGATGAGCATGATGCTGCGTTACGCCTTCAATATGGAATCGGAAGCCCAAGAGGTGGAAACAGCGGTTGAGCGCGTGCTCAACAATGGTTACCGCACGCCGGATATTGTCCATGCCCGCGCAGAAGGCGTTGAGGTCCAACTGGTATCCACTCAGCAGATGGGCGATCTAGTTGTTGCCGAGCTAGGTTAATGCGTAGTGATCACACAGAGGCTGCCTGAAGGTCGGGCAGCCTCGTTTTCTGCAGTTGTACGCCGTTGAACCATCGATTGCCTTCTCCCCGCTTACATCAAGCTTGTTCCCCCGTAGCGCCACCAGTCGCCGGAAAAAGAAATGGCGGTCTGCCCCGCGCGCCTAATCTGTCCTCTAATCTCTCCCTCGGGATAACGGCGTGTGTGCACATTAACATAGGCGTCTCCCGCACGTAGTAATCGTACCAGCGTCTGAATGGAGCGGCCTTGCAGCGGACCTACCAAGTCTCGACGCTGCAGCGTTCCACTGGCCAACACCCCGCTCCGGGAAGTGCCGGTGGACGGGCCGAATAACCATGCGACAATGGGGCCGTTTCTACCCTTGCGTCCTTTGTGAATGTGAGCTTGCGTAATGTCTCTGAGCCCTCTGGTACTTAGCGTAAAGGTGAGCCGGTTATTTCCCACTTGGCGGAAAGAGGCCTCGCCTCGCCCAGGGGTATCCACGAACGGCACTTCAAACTCTCCCGCCAGATCTGCCGTAAAACGGGGTTCAGTAATAAACCTCTCCGCAGCCATGCACATCGCTCCCTAACTATCATTGCGTGTGTAACCACCGGATTTCGCACCAAGGTCGCACAAGGAGCAGTCAGACGAGATACTTGGGACCTAGGCTCAGCTGAGCTGCTCTAGGTTGCGACGCAGCCTGACTACTCAAGCGAGTTGGCGAATATTGACCTTGTCGGCGACACGAGCTGCGCACAAGCCGGAAGGATCCATAATCGGTCGGACAAATGGTGAGCAACCGGTGTTCCGCCTTGCCTGCAGTTTTGTCGCGTTGTCGCGTAGGCTCCTAGTAGCAGAGTATGACCAGCCCAAAAAAGTGGAATAGGAACGGAGTACCGACTAAGCGAGCCTGAGCTTCTACGCCCAAGGTCGTCTATGGTTACCCGCGGCAAAAAATAAGCCGCGCTCGGCGCTACACCTAAAGCATGCGCCACAACCCGGCTTAAGCGTTTGCATCGATTTAGCAACTGTATGCGAATTGTAACCTGGAGCTGGTCATAATGACGGATCATCATCTTGCGGATTTGCGGCCTGTGCGGTACTGTTCTGCGGCCAAGCCACCATCCTCCCCACGCCGACCAACCATTTATCGTCATTTTTACGGCCTAATCGCCATGTGCTGATGACGACGCCGTTCTTACGGCTGGATGCCTCAACCCATTCGAATTTGGTTTTGCCTTCATCCAACCAACGGATAAACATCCCCATATGCGTTACGTAGTTAGGATTACTGGTGACGAACACCAGGTCCCCCGGCCATACTTCGTTTTTATCCACCGGAACAGCGTTATACATGAAGAGGATATGCGCCGTAACATCGTCGACAAAGACATTACTCCGACCATCAACGCTCCAACGCAGAGTGGGATCGTTCTGATGGTACGACCAAAGCACCAGACCGGAACAGTCGAAGCCTTGGGGCGACTGCCCACCCCACACATAGGGCGTGCCCAAAACGCTGAGCGTTTTGTCCAAGGCTGCGGCGGCAATCTCCTTGTTTACAGTAGGAGGCAACTCCATAGCCCCACAGCAGGCTGCCGGCATCAACCAGATGGTTACCACGATAATTAGTCTCTTCAGCATAAGAGTCTCCTAACAGAAGTACTCCGAGTACCGTGAGACCATGCAAGCGATACCAGATGGATGACGTCCTGCTACAAGGCTCACAGCACTCCGGTCCGTTTACGCCTTTCCCGCTTTCTCGGCCTATGCGAGAAATGCCGTTGCGGTACGCTCCATTCGTATGCTGTAAGACACCTTTCGTTATTGAGCGACTGACTCCTTCGTTGCCACAATGTACCTGTATCGACCGGCATCAGCAGCCGCAGCGGGCGCCAGTTCATTACCAAGGATGCTTGCTACCAACGTGAAACCGGCGGCAGTCAGCTCTTCGGTGATCTCTTCCGCCGTATGCAAATGAAAGAAGAGCGGTGTGTCGAGTTTCGCTTCCGACGGCTGCCACACCCACAAATCGCCTTCTTCCCACCCGGCTGCTTGTAATAGCGGCGCCGTTGCCGCATCGTCGCCTTCTCCCAGTAGGTCGGCGGAGGCCTGCCGATCCGTAACCGTAGCCAGCAATAATCCGCCTGGAACCAATGCTCTATGCATCTCTCGCAACAAAGTGATCCGGTTTTCCCGACTAGGTATATGCGACAGGAGTTGAGCAAGAGCCAGGACGCAATCAAATGCGTCGGCAGGTACAGGCAACTTTAATGGATCCGGCATCCACACCAAAGGCAGTTCAACCTGGTGCTCAACGGCCAGTCGGCGAGCCGCCCGCAGCATGGCGCGAGATATGTCGGTTCCCACTACTCGATGACCTTCCTTAAGCAAGGCGATGGCTTCTCTGCCGGCACCGCAACCGACATTGAGAACACGACTCTGTTTGGTCACATAGCGCCGCCGGAGAGCCTCTTCCTCAGGCGTAAGCCCACCGGCTACTTGGCCCGCATAGGCGGCCACTTCTAAGGGATGTTCATAGCGCTCACGCGCCTGTCGCATGAGAATACTTCTGCTTTGCCCCATTGGATGCGATATTTCCTTTCTTAGTTCGGTTCCCACCCTATTATATGACGACGACGCCTATCATTGTACGGTTGCAGTGAGATGGACGAGGCTTTATGGTCAAGGGTGATGATACGCAGTGGCAAATTATACCGTTTACCTCAAACCAACCATGTCTTTATTGTACACTGCGCGGCCTATACAACGCCACCTGCAGCGACAACGCCGCCGGCTCGCAGCGCAGACGGCTGATCTGTGCTAGAGCGTACAGATAACAAACAAACCTCACCGCACGATCACGATGAGGTCTATTTAAAGCGATGATGCTCCGGACTACTACTCACCGGCCTTCTTGTCGTCTTCCGCAGTGGCTAAATATGAGATGATTTGACCCAGACCGACCGCCAGCGGAATCAAGCCGCCCAGCAAGTGCGGCCCATAGCCCATAGTGCCTAAACCTAACAGCAAGGCCAATCCTATGGCAGCCGTGGTGATCCCGTTGGTGAGCATACGTTTACGTTGTATAGGATGCGGGATTTCTTGTAATCCTTCTCCACTGGGAGCGATGCCTTTTTCGATCATCAGCAGACGCTCTTTGTGCAGCATCTTCCGATGCTGGTATACGAACATAAAGACTATTGCGGTGATTACTATAGGGACGCTGACGCCCAGCATAACCGTTAAAACCCTATCCATACCAATTTCACCCCTTCACCTGATGCTGATGTTGCCCATGTCCGCTCTAATCCGCAAGTCGCCGACGACGACATCGCCGCTGCCCAGGGTACCGACGGCTCTCTTATCGCTCAGTGTGCCGCTAAACGGCAGACGATTGCTAAATGAACCCATACTCCAACCCGCGTCCAGCGTCATTGCCGGATGATCGTCAGCGAGCCGCAGCGAAATGCCGCCCATGTTAGCCTCAAAAGCGTTCTCTTTACCTAGCGTACCGCGAAACGTAATGGAGCCCATATCCGCATCAACCTGCAGGCTATCTTGAATGAATACCTCGCGCAAGTCGACACTGCCCATGTTGGCGTGGACATCGATGTTGCCCTGAACATGATCCATATCGACTCGCCCCATATTGGCAACAACTCGGATTGTACCGGCAAAATCACGGACTTCTACATTGCCCATGCGGGCTTCCGCAATCACCTGCGCATCGAGCGGTACTACGACCTCTATGTCGGCATAAGGCATACGTCCCCCGCCGGTAGGAGCGTTCACGGTGATGATCGTACCAGCCTCGTCCGCCGTAGTAGTGATTTCAACCGTACTGAGACTTGCTTCGGCGGCGGCTTTGTTTGTCCCAAAGCCATAAACCAGCGCGCGGGCGACAGCCGGTGCGGCGCTGCTTGTTACGCGGATTTTGCCCCGGTTGTTATAGATCCGCAAAGGTCCTGTCGGCGCATCCAGGCTGATAACGCGCTCCTCTTGGGCTTGCGGACCAAACCCTCCTAGCCAGCCTACCCAGCTCCAATGCCATCCGCCACCCATGCCGGTACGAAATACGAGCACGATGGCTACCAACGTTAGAATCTCGGCAATAACCACTATTGCCAAGGCCGTCTTGCGTCCAGTTCCCATCGGTGATCCCCCCTCCCAATCCGCTTCGGAACCGTTCTATTCCTAAGCGATGATATTACCTATGCATCTAATAGAAACAAGTGTCAACCCATGTGCGCCTATTTGTAGTCCACAGGCACAAGCATAGCACATCCGAAAGATAATATAAGCCTCTGATGTTGTCAAACGATAAAATTGCGCATCGTATGCCTGCCGCACCGGACATCCGGGTTGGTTTTCAGCAGGTAACTCGAGCGACAAAGCGAAAAAACACAGCGAGGTGATCGAGTTGACTGACATCTACATCTGCACGGTGCTGTTGGAAAAGAACCGCTGGGCGAAAGGAAAGCAACCCACTTATTTGGTGAGTGAGTGGATTAGTCGCTTCCAAGAAGCCGGCTTCGCCGGCATTGAACTCTGGGAGAATCATGCGCTGCTCGCATCGGAAGAAGAACGGCGGCAGCTAAAGGAGTCGGGCTTCCCCATCGCCATATTTAACACCTACGCCGGCTTTGGCGCCGCAGAAATGGCTGCGGCGCAAAAGGCGGCCGAGATGGTGCATGAGTTTGGGTCCGCCGGCGTCAAGTTCAACCTCGGTAGAGAGCAGGAACGTCGCACGGAGTATATCGACAACGTTTTAGCATGGGCGCAGACATTACCCGCCGATACGCGCTTGTTGTGTGAGTGTCATGCCGGCACCATTATGGAAAACCCACCTGATGCGCAAGCCATCTTTGCCGCTTGGGAGGATCCGCGCTGCCAAGCGATAGTACACCCCTTTGAGCGTGACCTGAAAAAGCTGCAAACTTGGTTCGAGCTTCTGGGAGAACGCATTACCCATGCTCACGTACAGTTGCGTGATGAGAACGGGGCTATACAGCGTCTCTTCCGCAATCCGAAATTAGTTAAAGAAGCCTTGCACATCATGCGAGAAGAAGGTTTTAGGGGTACCTTTTCCATTGAGTTTACGGAAGGTACCGGTAAACCGGATGAAAACAAAGAGGATCTGTTCCGCGCCGCTTTGGACGATCTGGACTTTATGCGACAAACCTGGGAATAAGTCTTCCCTCCGCAAGCTTCATACTACCGGCCTCGCCTTGCGTACACTGTAATAAAGCGAACGGGAGGCGGCGTACATGCAGTATTGGGTGCGTGTATTACATGCGGTGGGTATACTATTAGGCGCGCTGGTGATTATTCTCGGAGTATGGCGCTATGTAACAACAGGGATGTTAAGCCCCATGATGATCGCGCTCGCCATTATCATTGCCGGACCGATCGAGGACTTACTCACTATTTGGGCCGGACGACGGCAACCGGTAAATAGAGCGCTCGTGAACCTGATTGATGCCGCTACCAGCATCGGATTCCTGCTCTGCTTGGGCGTAGCGTGCTTGGTCGCCTAACGGGCTTGGACACCCAGACGCCGCCGGATCGCTCACCGAGCGCATTATGTGTACACCTTGGAGACGCCGAACGTGCCGGCAAGCGGAGCGACTCTAACAGAGCGATCGGCCACATCAGCTGAAGGAGGATGCAGGCAATGGACAAGCTGTGTTGGGGAGTTATCGGAATAGGCGTGGACAACCGCCATGAGTCCGCCTTGCAGGTGCAAGAGATCCTCACGGACTTTGGCGATGTCATCCTTGGGCGCATGGGGTTACCGATGCGCAGCGCCGACATCTGCATTATCAGCCTGGTGATTGACGGTAAATCCGCAAAGGCGCACCAGTTGACGGAAAGGCTGAGTGCCCTACCCGGAGTGCATGTAACCCACGCTTTGAGTGATTGTAGACCGAAGTAGGTTGCCGTTTACTTACGTGTCGTGACGTGTATTAAAAGAGCCGTGTGCGCCCAACCGGCTCTTCTTTATCTAGTGATGCGGCGCCCCCGCTTATCCCCATAGTATTGGCCGCCTACACAACAAGATCCTGCATCAGTATATAAATTTCTCCTTTATTCGCTACAAACTAATTTTTGTACCAGTAAACATTGCTGCAGGATACAACATTTTCCGTTGCTTGATACAATACAACATGGTTAACACATCTCACACCCTCTTCATAGTATGGCGATAGCTGCCGGACTGCACTTATCAGCCAAATTGCAGCAGCGCGTCATAAACGCACGGGCGGACTGGACGCCATTGCACCCATCTTGCGCCCGGATTCATTTGCCTGAAAGATATCTGACTAAGAGCGTTCTCCCCCGTATATGCGGCAAACAGGCGCCTCCGGGCTCGCTCCGAATGGGTTAGTGCGCGCCAAAACCGTACAAGGCAGGCGCTGCTTGTAGGACTCGATTGAGAAATACGGTGGATGTGAGGTGTAGATACGTGGCAGACCTGCTTTCAACGTACAACATCATTGCCGTGGGCGTACTCTTCAGCCTGATGGCGGGCCTGGCTACCGGCGTAGGCGCTATCCCCATCTTTTTTACTCGTAAAGTATCGGAAAGACAGCTGGACGGCATGCTTGGCTTTGCTGCGGGAGTGATGCTGGCGGCAACCTCCTTTAGCCTCATTTTGCCCGCCATAGAGTACGGCGGCGGTGGTGTGATCGGGGCGCTGATCACCTGCATCGGTATTGTTACGGGCGGCATTTTCCTGGATATGGTCGACAAACTGACGCCACATGCGCCCATCAATGGTAGACTTGAGGCTTCTCAGTCGAGCTTGCGCAAGGTTTGGTTGTTCGTCATCGCCATTACCATCCACAATTTCCCGGAAGGGCTGGCTGTGGGAGTCGGCTTTGGCGCGCATGACATCGGCAATGCCGTAGCATTGGCAATAGGTATTGGTTTACAGAACATTCCGGAAGGTCTGGCCGTAGCCTTGCCTCTCATTCGTGAGGGGTACTCTGCGGGTAAAGCCTTTCTGATCGCTTTGGCCACTGGGTTAGTGGAGCCTATCGGCGGCTTGTTCGGCGTGGCGTTGGTTCAGGTCGCCGGACCCATTTTACCGTTTGGCCTAGCTTTTGCAGCCGGCGCTATGCTTTTTGTCATGAGTGACGAAATCATACCCGAAACTCACAGTCATGGTCATGAACGCGCGGCTACCTATGCCATACTTATCGGCTTTGTGATTATGATGTTCCTCGATGTCGTACTGGGATAGACGTAT
Organism: Bacillota bacterium; assembly: GCA_012838035.1. Taxonomy (GTDB): domain Bacteria; phylum Bacillota; class Limnochordia; order DTU080; family DTU080; genus DUQB01. Next base: position 14,686 of record DUQB01000198.1, read on the forward strand.
GTTATGCAAAGGCCTGCCTGGGAACACCAGGCCTACGGTGCCGACTAACTAACGGCCGCCTAATCGCGCGGCCGTGCAACTAGAGCAATCAGATAGCCGAAGATGATCGCAGCAGCAATAGCCAGACCCGTGAACTCGAATACGCCGCTGAAAAGACCTTCCCAGCCGAATTGCTTAGCCTGCTGTACTACGCCTCGAGTTACGGAGGCGCCAAATCCGCTGACAGGCACTAGAGCGCCGCCGCCGCCTAAATCTTGTATGGGCTTGTACAATCCCAAACCTTCCAGGATGGCGCCGGTTACTGTCAATCCGGACAGAATATGGGCGGGCGTTAGTTTAGTGAATTCATAAAATATCTGGGCGAGAGCACATATGCCCCCGGCAATAAGAAACGCCCATAAATACTGCACTCCGCATTCCTCCTCCAGTTGCGGACAAAGACCGGACTAGTTCCGTCGCAAGGCGAATAAAAGTCGTGGGATAGGCTTTATGTTTCGACGGCGACAGCGTGAGCGATGCAA